>DATNKB010000363.1:0-6738 GCA_035603595.1 Candidatus Dormiibacterota bacterium | reverse complement strand
GAGGGCAGCAGTTTTTTGACTCTTTCCGCGATTTCATTGCGGGCCTTGGGCGAATAGCTTTCGTTGCGAAGACGGAGGTAGGAAAAACCTGCGGTAGAGATTTGCGGCGTGACGAGATTTTCGCTTTCAGCCTGGCAGAGCGCGGCATTCGCTTTGCGAAGCGCAGAGAATACTTCATCGTTGAACCAGGAATCGTGGCGAAACTCGAATGCCGCGCGAATCTCTTTCGGCATAGCGGCCAGAAAATCCTCGAGTAGTTTCAGGTCGAGCTTCAGCTGCGGCGGCAATTGAAAGAGAATCGGTCCGAGTTTCTTTGCTCTTTGCATTGGCTCCAGAGCACCGACGAAGTCTAATGTCTGCCCGGCGGCGCCGCGAAGCCGCATGAAATGCGTGATTCGCTGATTTGCTTTGAAGGCAAATTTGAATTCCGGCGGCGTTGACTCGACCCAACCCTCAAGCAGCTTTTGCGAAGGAAAGCGGCGAAACGTGTAGTTCACCTCCACAGAATTTAGCCGGCTCGAGTAGTGGGCTAGGAATTTGGCGGCAGGCAGTTTCGCTGGATAGAAATCCGGCTTCCAACTAGCGTAGGCCCATCCCGAAGTGCCCGCGTAGGTTTGTCCCATATGGCCGCAAGTGTACTGCGACTTAGGTTCCAATCGCTTGAAACAGATTTAGCCTTTACGCGCTGCCCGGTGCCGCAGCTTTCCTTGCTGAAGACGGGCGGATGGGGCCAGTGCCGGCTCCAGTGCGTTCAATTGCTGCCGCAATTTCGGTGAGGTCTTGATCGGTAAGCTCCAGGGAGGCTGCGCCGATCCAGCCATCGACTTGCTTGGGAGTTCGTGCACCCACGATTGCGCCGGTGACGCCGGGCCACGCGAGCGTCCAGGCAATTGCTACGGAGGAGACCGAAGCGTTGTGGCGCTGTGCAATGGGCTGCAAGGAATCTCGGAGCGCGAGATTGCGGCTGATATTCGGTTCTTGAAAGTAAGGCGAGCGCCGTCGCCAATCATCTTGAGCGAGATTTGCGATTCGTTCGCGCGAGAAAGTGTCCGTCAGCAAACCGGATTGCATCGGGCTGTAACAAATCACGCCGGTGTGATGGCCTGCGCACCAGGGAATCTCGCTGGCGGCGACAGAGCGATTGATCAGCGAAAAAGGCGGCTGCAAAGAATCGACGTGACGGATGCTTTCGCAGCGCTCGAGGAGGTTCACGTCGAAATTGGATACGCCACCCGCGCGCACTTTTCCTTCTTCGATCAACTGCACCATCGTGGCCCAGGAATCTTCCACGGGCGTGCCGGTTTCGTCCGGCCAATGAAATTGGTAGAGATCGATTCGCTCTACACCCAGGCGGCGCAACGATGCCTCGCATTCGCGCCTTATGGAATCTGGCTTCAAAGTTCGTTGCGGCTCTGCCATGCGATCCGTTTCGAACGCCATGCCGCACTTGGTGAAAATAAGAGGGCGCTGCGGTTGCGGAATATCGCGAAGAAGGCGGCCGACCACTTCTTCCGAATGGCCCAGCCCATAAATAGCGGCGGTATCAATCCAGTTGATTCCCGAATCTATCGCGTGGCGCATCGTGGCGATCGACTCGGCATCGTCCTGAGGTCCCCAGCCGTAGGACCACCCGCCACCGCCAATTGCCCAGGAACCGAATCCGACCGTGGTGATTTCCAATCCACTCGAACCGAGAGAACGTTTCGTCAAGGCCATGATGAATCTCCTTCACACTCGCAAGTGTCGAATCGATGCGGGCTGGGCTCAGGACAAGTTAACCCGATAGTGCAAACTTCAGTATCCACCTAAAATCAGATTATTCTGTAGGTCGAAAGGTGGCAAGGAATTCTCCATGAAAAAGCTATTCGCAATTGTATTCATGCTGGCGACCGCCTCTGTGGCCGCGGCACAAACCAGCGATGTGATCGTATTCAAGGGTGCTCAGCTCATCGACGGTACAGGTGCGCCGCCGATCAAGAAAAGCGTTCTCGTGATTGAGGGCGACCGAATCACGGCGGTCGGTAAAGAGGGGAAAGTCCACTATCCAAAGAATGCGCACGTGATCGAACTCGAGGGACGCACGATTATGCCGGGAATTGTTAATGGGCACGGGCATCTGGGGCTCGTGGTCGGAGTGCAAAACCGGGCAGACGGCTATACGCGCGAGAACGTGGAGAACGCGCTCGTTCAATACGAACAGTATGGCGTTACGTCGATGATGTCGCTGGGACTAAACCGCGATCTCATATATGAGTTGCGCGATGAGCAGCGCAAGGGGACATTCCCCGGCACCACGATTTTTACGGCGGGGCGAGGCTTCGGCGTTGAGAGCGGCGCTCCTCCGATTCCTGTGGCGGCCGACCAAGTGTACAGGCCGCGGACCCCGGACGAAGCACGGACTCAGGTTCGCGAAATGGCCCAGCATCATCCGGACATGGTCAAGCTCTGGCTCGACGACATGTATGGCAAATATCCGAAGATGGATCCGGAGATTTACAGAGCGGTGATCGACGAATCACATAAGCAAGGATTGCGCGTTGCAGCGCACGTGTTCTATCTGGCCGATGCGAAAGCGCTGATCGCAGACGGTGTGGACGTGCTGGCGCATAGTATTCGCGACTTGCCTGTCGATGACGAATTAATCGGAATAATGAAAGCGCACTCGGTTCTTTATATTCCCACGTTGACGGTGGATGAATCCGCGTTCGTCTTCGCAGAGAATCCGGCCGTGATGCAAGACCAGTTCTTCAAGCTCGCCGTAAGCCCGGAACTCCTGCAACAATTTGACAGCCCCGAATATCGTAAGAAGGTCGAGAGCGATCCGAACCTTCCCAAAGTGAAAGCTGCGTTCGCAATGGGGCAAAAAAATCTGAAGACGCTCGAAGATGCGGGGATTCGTGTCGCATTCGGCACCGACTCAGGCGCGAATCCGGCTCGCATCCCGGGCTGGGCGGAGCATCACGAACTCGAGCTGATGGTTCGAGCGGGGCTCACGCCGATGCAAGCTATTGTGTCTGCCACGCAGGGTAGCGCTGCTGTGGTCGGGTCGGCGGACATAGGAACGCTCGAAGCAGGCAAACGCGCTGATTTTCTTGTGCTTGCGGCGAGCCCTCTGGACCGAATCACCAACACCCGCCAAATGCTTACAATCTGGCACGGCGGCAAGGAAGTGAAACCACGCGCTGGTGCGCCATCGCTCCGGGCGGAGTAAGATATGCGGCCAGCCCGTAACATGGCTGTAACACTTCGGCTGTACTCTCGCGCGCCTCAGGGACTTTATGAACAGCAATGCAGTACCCGACCCGCAAAATATCTTCAATCGGCATCTTTCCTGGATGCAGTTCAATGACCGAGTGCTGGAAGAAGCGTGTGACGAGGCGAATCCGGTTCTCGAGCGTGTAAAATTTCTTGCCATCACGGCGAGCAACCTTGACGAGTTTGTGGAAGTGCGCGTGGCCGGGTTGCTGCAGCAGGTGGAGCATGGAATTCGCGAGCCCGGGCCGGATGGGAAGATTCCGGAAGAGGTCCTGAAAGAGCTGGCTGCGAAAATTCACGAGTTTGTGGGGCGGCAATACGAATGCTGGCGCGACATAATAGTGCCTGCCCTTGCGGAAGAGTCCATCCGAGTGTTGAGTCGAGCAGAGTTGAGCCCGGCGGCCCTCGAATTTATCGAGAATTTCTACACGAAGAGCGTTGAGCCCCTGCTTACGCCGGTCACGGTTGATCCAGCGCATCCTTTCCCACATGTATTGAACAAGGCGCTGTGCGTGGCGTTTCTATTAAAGAAAAAGCGGCGCAGTGGGCAGACATTTCTCGGTGTAGTCACGGTGCCGCGTGCGCTGCCGCGTCTGGTTTTGTTGCCTTCAGAAGAAGGCAAAGTGGAGTATGTATTTCTCCATGATGTGGTCCACGCTTTCGCCGAGCGGCTTTATCACGGATACGAAGTGCTCTCTGCAGCTCCATTTCGAGTGACGCGCAACAGCAACCTTTATCTGGAAGAAGAGGAATCGCGCAGTCTTCTCGATTCTGTCGATACGCAGCTTCACCGGCGCCGCAAAGGCGCGGCCGTGCGAATGGAAATTGAAGCGGGGGCGAATCGCGAGATCGTCGATCGCTTACAAGCTAATTTCCGGCTGGAACCGTGGCAGATGTTTCACGTAAATGGCCCTCCGAACCTGTCGCGGTTGTTTCATATGTACGACCAGACGCCGCGTCCGGACTTGAAGTTCAAGCCGTTCGTATCCCGCGAGCTCGCGCTCAAGAAGGGTGCGTCGTCGATTTTCGAGTCCATTCGAAAGCGTAGCGTGCTCCTGCATCACCCGTACGATTCGTATTCGGCGGTGGTGCGTTTCATCGAGAGCGCGGCGCAGGATCCGGATGTACTTTCGATCAAACAGACGCTTTATCGCACGAGCGAAAATTCGCCGATCGTGCGGGCGCTGATCGACGCGGCCGCGAAGAAGGAAGTGGCGGTGGTGGTGGAGTTGAAGGCGCGGTTCGACGAAGCCTCGAACATTCGCTGGGCACGAAACTTGCAGGAAGCAGGCGTGCAAGTGTTTCACGGAGTTGTGGGGCTGAAGACGCATTGCAAACTGGCACTTGTGGCACGACGGGAATCGAATGGACAGATTCGCCGGTATGCGCATCTGGGCACCGGGAATTACAATCCCTCGACCGCGCGCTTTTACACCGATTTGAGCCTATTGACGACGGATCCGCACATCACTGCGTCCGTGCACCACGTGTTTAATTACCTGACGGCCTATTCTGAACGCACCAGCTACTCACCGCTATTCGTGGCGCCGCTCAATCTGGGAAAGAGCTGCCTGACGCTTATCGATCGCGAAGCCAAGCATGCGCGGGCGGGACGACCGGCGTTTATCTTCGCGAAAGTGAACGCGCTGCTCGATGAAAGGATTATCGAGGCGCTCTATCGCGCTTCGCAGGCGGGTGTGCAGATCGAGCTGGTGGTGCGCGGGGCTTGCGCCTTGCGACCGGGGTTGCGCGGCATCAGCAGCCGGATTCGCGTGCGGAGCGTGATCGGCCGCTTCCTCGAGCACAGCCGCGTCTTCGTATTCGGCAACGGTGGCACAACGGAAACATACTTGGGCAGCGCGGACTGGATGCATCGCAATATCTACGAGCGCGTGGAAGTAATGTACCACCTGCGCGACACGGAGTTGGCCCATCAAGTTTTCGCGGAAGTGATCCAGCCGTATTTGGCCGATACGGCGAAGGCGCGGTTTCTGTTGTCCGACGGCAAATATATCCGCTCTCGTGAAGCGACGAAACTGCTGCACATGCGGAACGGTTTCGCTTTCAACGCGCAAGAGTTTTTGATCGGAGTTGCGGAAGGCCGGGATAATCTTCAGTCTGTTCCCGCCGCCGAGCGGCCATTCAAAGCCGCCGGGATTGTGGCGGCCACATCGAAATCGGTTTGAATTCCGCAAATTTCGAACCTGCCGTAGACTGAAACAGGATGTTTCGGTCGAAAACATACGAGCACTCGTTCGAACGGCCGACTGGAATCGAGCGGCTGCAGCATGCTGTGAGCTGGCTGCTTGGGCCCGAGCCGATCAGCGAGAGGCGTCCCGGTCACCTATGGCCACGATGGATTTTCCTCCGTGCGCTGGGCCTGATCTATTTTTCCGCGTTTTATTCGCTTCTATTTCAGATAAAAGGACTCGTCGGCACGAACGGTCTTCTTCCCGCCAAGGACTATCTTCAGGCGGTCACATCGGCAGTTCCGGGAGTGCTGCGATTCTGGTACGCCCCCACGCTGCTGTGGAGTGGTTCCGGCAATCGGATGCTGATGGCAATTTGCTGGGTCGGATTGATTGCTTCGGCAATTTTGGTTTTCAACGTATGGCCGCGAGGAATGCTCCTTACTTGTTTCGTGTGTTATCTGTCGTTCGTAGCGGCTGCGCAGGATTTTTCCGGGTATCAATCGGATGGGATGCTGCTCGAAGCGGGTTTCATATCGTTGTTTTTTGCGCCGCCTGGATTCTGGTCGGGATTAGGACGAAGCAATCCCCCGTCGCGCGCCAGCATGTTCTTGCTGCAATGGGAATGGTTCCGGATCTATTTCGAATCGGGAGTAGCGAAGATTCGAAGCGGCGATCCCACATGGCGCAATTTCACGGCCATGGACAATTATTATCAGAATGGCCCGCTGCCCACATGGATTGGATGGTACGTGCAGCATTTTCCGCACTGGTTTCATGCGGGAACAGTCGTGCTCACGTTTGCGGTTGAACTTGTGTTGGTGTGGATGCTTTTTCTGCCGCGGCGTTTCCGGATTGTTTGCTTTTGCATCGTGACGCCGTTCGAAATCGGAATCATTCTCACAGCGAACTACACGTTTTTGAATTATATCGTCCTCTCGCTTGGTTTTTTGTTGCTTGACGATCGATTCGTCGAATGGGTTTTGCCGCGCAAGATGCGCGACTTTTTCACATCGGCGTCCAGCGTTGGGAATGGAAGCGAAGCGGCGGCTGAAAAGACCGAAAACTGGCGCTCTGTGTGGCGCGAGCGACTGCGTCCGCTTCGAATGGCCATCGCCGGAGCTTTTCTGGGCGTGGTTTTCTATGCGACGACGGCGCAGTTGATCTGGATGTTTCTGCCCACGCTGCCTTTGCCGATGTCACCGGTGTCGGCGCTGGAACCTTTTCGCATTGCGAATCGCTATGGCTTGTTTGCCGTGATGACGCCCGAGCGTCTGGAAATCGAGTTTCAAGG
>DATNKB010000362.1:0-10257 GCA_035603595.1 Candidatus Dormiibacterota bacterium | reverse complement strand
TTCGTGGTGCGTTTTGTTGTTGTTGGCGACGGCGACGTGGTCACTGGCGCAGACAGGGACGGGGGAAAAAGCGGTTACCGATCTCGAGAAACAATGGCTCAAAGGGCAGCAGACCAACAATGTGGCGCTGATTGAGCCACTGCTCGCCGACGGTTTTGTGAACACGGACTCTGGAGGCAAATTTGAGGACCGTGCAGAAATGATCGCGCAGGCAAAAGCCACCAAGTATACGAGCGTTGACTACGGTGACCTGAAGGTGAAGGTCTTCGGCAGCACCGGGGTGGCGACAGGGACGTTCCGGGGTACAGGCACCGACTCATCCGGCAAGCCTTTGGACGCCAAAGAGCGATTCACCGACACCTGGACGAAGATGGCGAACGGGAAATGGCAGTGCGTGGCGAGCCACCAATCGGCGATCAAATAGTAGGCATGCAAAAAAACGCCGCGTAATAAGCTCCGATTCTAGCGGGCGATGACGGTAGCGGTGCCGCCGTCGAATTCGAGGATGCTGCCGGGGGAGTTGTGTTCGCGCCTCACGTAGCCCATGCCGATGGCAGTGCCGGCTGACGGCGAGAACGCGGCGCTCGTTACGTAGCCGACATCTGCTCCGACGGCGCGGAGCTTTGTTCCTCCCGGCGGCGCATCTTGCGTTGAAAATTTGAGTTGAGTGCGGCGGCGATTTACGTGGCCGCGCGAGCGAACGCGTTCGACAATTTCCTGCCCCGTATAGCAGCCCTTACTAAAGCTAATGTGCGTGCTTTCGACGGCCGCTTCGTGTGGGATTACTGTGTCATTGAAATCGAGCGGAAACCAGGGAATACCAGCTTCCAGCCGCAATGCATTCAAGGCCTGCATACCAATCGGGCGTCCATGTTGCGCGTGAACGGCTGTGTGGAGATTCTGCCAGATGATTTCGAGTTTCTCACGCGGTGCGATGATCTCCGCGCCTGGCAGACCAAAATGCGAGTGGCGGATTAGATGGCAGGGAACCGCGTCGACTGCGACGTCGGCGAATGCCATTTCGGCGAAGCCTTCGATAGCCAGGCCGGTTGCTTGGGAAAAGACCGCGCCGGCTTTTGGTCCTTCGATGGCGAGCGAGCCGAGTTTGTCGGTGACGTCTTCGAGTGTGACGTCGTCCATGATGATGAATTTGTCGAGGGTTTCGATGGCGCGCTCGCGGACGGAGGCGTGGGTGAGGACGAGCAGCTTTTCTTTCAGCGCATACACTTCGAGTTCGGCGAGGATGTGTCCTTGCGGGTTGAGGAGGAGGGCGAGGGTGCCGGAGCCTTCGCCGAGGGCTTTAATGTCGTTCGTTACGATGGCGTTGAGGTAACGGACGCGGTCGGGGCCGGAGAGAGTGATGGCGGCGTGCCAGTTGGTGTCAAAGAGGGCGACGGATTCGCGGGCGGCGCGGTACTCGGCATCGAAATCGGAGAAGACTTCGGGGAGGGCGCAGCCGGTGAAGTCGGCGAGCTTGGCGCCTTCGGCGAGTTCGAGTTTTGCGAGCGGCGTTTCCATCTCAATTTCATAGTAACAGAAAGAAAAAAGAGCGATATGGCGGCCACAAAGACACAGAGTCACAAAGGGAAGGAGGGAACCAGCCTTAACTGGGCTGTTATACTGCAGGAAATTATGGGCGACAAATTGATTCATGAAGTGATTCCGGTGGGGATGCTGCAGTGTAACTGCTCGATCCTGGGCGATCCGGTGACGCGCGAGGCGATTGTGGTGGACCCGGGCGATGATGTTGGCCGGATTCTCGAGATTTTGAAGAAGCACGGGCTCAAGGTGAAGGCCATCGTGAGCACGCATACGCATATTGATCATGTGGGCGGGCTCGCCGAATTGCATCGCGCGACTGGCGCGCCAGTGTTGATTCATGAGGCGGACATGGAGTTGTACAAACATTTGGACATACAGGCGCAGTGGCTTGGGGTGCCGACGCCGGCGATGACGCGCATTGAGGATTTTGTGAAAGAAGGCGATGCGGTGCGCTGGGGCGGGTTTGCGGCGCGGGTATTGCATACGCCGGGGCATACGCCTGGGAGTATTAGTCTGGTGATTGAACCGGGAGCTACGGGGACCGCGTTAACGGACGGCAATCGCGCGCACGAGAGTTCAGCCGAAGCGCAGAAAGTCGCGGAGCCGATCCTGCTTGCGGGCGATACGCTATTTCAGCGAAGCATCGGGCGCACGGATTTGTGGGGTGGGTCGATGCCGCAGATTCTGAAATCGATTCGAGAGAACCTGCTGGTGCTGCCGGAAGAGACGATTGTGTTCCCCGGGCACGGGGATACCACGACGATTGGCGAGGAGAAGGATCAAAATCCGTTTTTGCGCGCGTGATCAGCTTGGCGAACGTTCCAGCAGAGCAGTGCCGCGCTGCACGAGAATCACAGCTCCGATCACCATTGCCGCAGCGATTCCCAAATTAAGTGTGAGCTTCTCACCTGCCAGCAGCCATCCGATCAAGACGGCGATAATCGGGTTGATATAGGTGTGGGTGGCAATGAGCGTGGGCGAATAATGTTCCAGCAACCAAGCGTAGGAAGTGAACGCGATCAGCGAGCCGAACACTATCAAATAGGCAAGCGCCGCCCAGGAACGAAACGTAACTGACGAGTATGAGAAGCCGCGCGCTTCGCCTATGGCTGTTCCGATCACAAGTAGCATGAACGAACCCGCCAGCAGCGAGAGTGCGGACAGCAAGAGCGGATGGCCTGAAAGCTTGGAGCGCCGGGAATAGATGACTCCGGCGGCCCAGGAAAGCGCGCTGATTAGAACAACGATCACTCCGGTCTTCATTCGCTGCTCTGAGAACTGGCCTTTGCCGAGCAAGAGCGCGACGCCTCCAAGGCCGAGCGCGACTCCTGCCGCGAGCCAGGGATTCATGCGCCACTTTCGATCGGCGATGTCGGCAAGCAGAAAAACCCAAATGGGCTCAGTGGCAATGAGAAGCGCTGCAACGCCCGATGGCACCCATTGCTGGGCCCAGTGAACCAAACCGTGGCCACCAACGAAAAAGAAAAAGCCGGCAATGATGCTGGCGCGCAACTGCGCCCGCGTCGGACGCAATTTCTTGATAAAGCACCAGGAAATCATGAGCGAGCCTGCAATCAGGTGGCGGGCACCTGCGGCGTAGAAGGGCGGAATTGTTTCGACCGCGTAGCGGATCGCAAGAAACGTGGAGCCCCAGATGAACCAAATGGCCCCGAAGGCGAGTAGTACGGCAATGCGATTCGGCGCGGGCTTAGCAGCGATTCGGGCGGAGGGCGACGGCTCCAGCGTTCCTGACGCCGAGGTATCGATTGCGACTTGGGCGGGTTCGTTTTCGACCGACATTCTTATACCGATGCGCATAGATAATCACGAGCGAAGCGCAGATTCAATGAATCGCGAGATGCAGCAACAGGCCATCAGCTGCCATATTGGACATCCGGGAGCCACATTGGCAGGCGGGTTCGTTGAAAATCACGGGCCGCGAACGTATGCTAGGGTGCTGTGAAGATAGCATTAGCCCAGTTCAATCCCACCGTAGGCGATTTCGCGGGTAATTCCGCCCGTATTATTGAATTGGCTTGTGAAGCGAAGAAACGCGGTGCGGATGTGGCCGTGTTTTCAGAGCTTTGCCTGTGCGGATATCCACCGCAGGATTTGGTCGAGCGCCCAGCGTTTGCCGAGCGCAACGCGACAGAGTTGGCGCGGCTGGCGAAAGCGATTCCGATGCCGTCGGTGGTGGGGTACGTGGGCCGCGCGCAGGACGACACCGGAAAACCGGTGGCGAATTCGGCGGCGCTGATTGCCGACGGGAAAATACTTTTCGAGCAGCGCAAGATGCTGCTGCCGACCTACGACGTGTTTGACGAATCGCGCTATTTTCAGCCCGCGCACTCGCAGCACACCTTTTCGCTGCGCTCCGAAAAACTCGGCATCACCATTTGCGAGGATTGCTGGAACGACAAGAATTTCTGGGCGCAGCGTCTGTACGAGCGCGATCCCGTGGCGGAGCTGGTGGCGCAGGGAAGCAACCTTATCCTGAATATTTCCGCTTCGCCCTACACGATTGACAAACGTTCGCTCCGGCACGACATGCTGCGCGCGATCGCGATGGAGCGACGGGTACCGGTGGTCTACGTGAATCAGGTGGGCGGCAACGACTCGCTGATTTTCGATGGGTCGAGCATGGCGTTCATGCCGGATGGGCGCCTGGCGGCGCTGGCGAAATCGTTTGAAGAAGATTTGGTGTTGTTCGATACGGCGACGGGCACGGGCGAAATTCGTCCTCAGCCGCTCGACGAGCTGGCTGCCGCATATCACGCGCTGGCGCTCGGTACGCGTGATTACGTTCGCAAATGCGGATTCAGCAAAGTGGTGGTCGGGCTGAGCGGCGGCGTGGATTCTGCTCTGGTGGCGACAATCGCTGCCGATGCGCTGGGGCCGGACAACGTGCTCGGAGTTAGCATGCGAAGCCCGTATTCGTCGGAGGGAAGCATTCGCGACGCCGAACAGCTGGCAAAAAATCTTGGCATTCACTACCGGTCGATTCCAATCAAGGAACTCTTCGAAAGTTATCTCACGGCGTTGGCGCCAGCGTTCAAGGGGCTGCCCGTAGATTCGACCGAAGAAAATATTCAGGCGCGGATTCGCGGAAATTTGCTGATGGCGCTCTCGAATAAATCCGGTTCGATGGTGCTCAGTACGGGGAATAAATCGGAAATGGCGGTGGGCTATTGCACGTTGTACGGCGACATGGCCGGAGGGCTGGCGGTGATTTCGGACGTGCCCAAGTCGATGGTGTGGGAGCTGGCAAAATTCATCAACCGGCAGCGGGAACGCATCCCAGTGGCGACGATTACGAAGGCGCCGTCGGCGGAATTGAGGCCGAATCAGACGGACCAGGACACGCTGCCGCCTTACGATGTGCTCGACAGGATTTTGAAGGCGTACGTGGAGGACCTGCGCAGCCCGGAAGAGATTGCCGATCACTATGGATTCGATTTGCAGTTGGTGCGTTCGGTAGCGCGGCGTGTGGATCAGAACGAGTACAAGCGAAAACAGGCGCCGCCGGGGTTGAAGGTTACGTCGAAGGCGTTCAGCGTGGGCAGGCGGTTTCCACTGGCGCAGAAATTTGTGGACTGAACGGCTGCGCGGATTTCGAACGGGGGAATTGTTCTTTTGGGATTTCCGCAACGATTCTGTAGTCTTGCGCTTCTATGAACTTCGAATTGCGTTTTCATTCAACGGAGAATTCATGCGAGCTTTTATAACCACTGGACGTTGCTGTCTTTGCTTGTTGGTGACGGCGGCGCTGAGCATCATGGTAGGAACGGCGTGTTTTGCCCAATCGCCTACGCAGGCAGGCGCATCGCCGAACGGCGGGTCAGCTCCTGCTGGTGGGGCAGGTGCGCCCGGCGGTGTGGCGAACGAGGCTGCGATCCTGCAATCGTCTGAAGTATTCGTCCGTAAACTCTTTGCGTGGGGGCCGGATTTTGCGCTGAAACTAGGACCGCTTTCGCAGTCCGCGACGCCCGATTTTTATCGCGTGCCGCTGCAGGTCACATACAAGGGGCAAACGGAGGCTGGCGAAGTATTTGTGAGCAAGGACGGGAAAACACTATTTCGCGGGGACATGTTTGAAATTGGCACCGACCCCTTTGCTGCAACACGTGCGAAATTGCGGTTGGAGGGTGACCCTGCAAAGGGTCCTGCCGATGCGCGCGTGACACTTGTAGAATTCAGCGATTACCAGTGCCCGCACTGCCGCCAGCTCTACACCGTGATGCAAGTCATCGAGCAAAAGTATCCGCAGGTGCGCGTCGTGTACAAAGACTTCCCGCTCGCGGGGATTCATCCGTGGGCGATGACGGCGGCGGTGGGAGGGCGGTGCGCGTTCGCGCAGAGTCCGGAAGGATTTTGGGCCGTCCACGATATGATTTTCGAGAACCAGGATGTCATCTCCAGCGAGAACGTGTATCAGAAAGTGATCGATTTCGCGGTGCGCGCGGGGCTTGATAGAGATGCCTTCAAGGTGTGTCTGGCGTTGCCGGATGCGAAGGCTGCGATTCAGGCCGACGTGGATGAAGGGAAAGCAGTGCAGATTAGCAGCACGCCAACTGTGTTTGTGAACGGCCGGCCGGTGATTGGCGGAGACGAGAATACGCTCGAGCAGTACATTCAGTTTGAGCTGGGACCGGAGGAGGCGAAGAAGCCGGCGACGTCGATCAAGCCAGGTGGGGCCGCGCCGAAGTCGAAGAAGTAGCGGGCTTGGCCGCGAGCGCGCGAGCAGAAAATCCTACGACGAGTTAGAGCGTCGTCGTGGCCGACCTAACCCAAGGTGGTTAGAAAACCTTGATTGCCAGGTCACGCGGTTTTGATCCCACCGGGATTAGCGTGATTAGATTGGCGGTTTTGGGGCGGATTACGGCGAGATCGTCCGACGCAGTGTCAACCACGAGCAGTATATCGCCGCCGGGCGTCAGCCGGCTTGTGCGCGGCGCAGAACCGACCGTGATGGGACGCAGCACCTGGCGCGTCGCCATCGCTACCGGAACCACATGGCCTGCAGTGGAATCGGAAACGTAAAGAGTTTCGGTGTCAGCCTTCAGCGTCCCTGATGATGGGGATGATCCCAGCATCAAAAAATCGCCGATTTCGTTCGTCTGCGTGTTAAGAACGAGCAGGCCGTTGGTGTCGCTAGCCGTGATGTAGAGTTCTCCGCCGTCTGGCTTCAGGATCAAATCGCTCGGAGTACCGCCGATAGCGACGTTCGCGAGTAGCGTCTTCTGGCGGAGGTCCACAACGGAAATATCATTCGAGGTGCCGGAGGTGACGAAGGCTTTTGAATTGTCGGGCAGGACAGCGATCTGCTCGGGCTGGCTGGCGACGGAAATTGTGCCGAGCGAGGCGAGCGAGTTGGCGTCGAGAAGCGAAACTGTGGAATCGTCGCGATTGGAGACGATGAGAATTTTGCCGTCCGGCGTAACGCGCGCGATCCATGGGCGGCGTCCGGCGCGGCCGCGCGCTACGATAGCGCGTGAAGCGCAGTCGATCGCGACCACCGTGTTAGCGCCGGATGCGGCGACGAAGGCGCGCTTTCCGTCCGGCGAAAAATCGAGCGCATACGGTTCAGTGCCGATCGGAATGTGCGCCACGATTTGATTCGATTTCGAATCGAGAATCCACGCGTAGCCGCCCGCCGAGCTGAGCCCCCAAATTTCTTTGCGCGTAGGATGCTCGCGGACGCCGCTGGGCCCCGGGCCAACCGCGATAGTTGCGAATGGCGCGAGCTTGACGAGATCGATGACCGTCAACGTGCCGTCCGCCGAATTGCCGACGTAGGCGAACAGATGCAGGTCGGGCCGCAGGAATGACGGGCGAAGTTCGAGCGCCACTTCGCGAGTGGCAAATCCGGCGAGAATCACGAGGACAAAAACGAGGCGCCAGTTGAGGCGAAGTTTCATCGTGCGCGTTATCGTGCGAAGGCGCTCAATTCAGCGTGCGATGTAGTACGGCGGCGATTTGCCGGCATTCTTCCGTGAGCGCCGCGAACTCTTCGGGCAGAATGGACTGCATGCCGTCGGAAAGGGCCCGGTCGGGATCGTTGTGAACTTCGACGAGCAGGCCATCGGCGCCGACGGCAACAGCTGCGCGTGACAGCGGAAGAACTTTCGCGCGGCGGCCTGTGCCATGGCTCGGATCCACAACGATCGGCAGGTGGCTGCGGCGCTGCACCGCGGGAATCATGCTCAAGTCGAGCGTGTTGCGCGTATGGTCGGAAAAAGTTCGGACGCCGCGCTCGCAGAGAATCACATTGTAATTGCCTTCCGACATGATGTATTCGGCAGCCATCAGGAATTCGTCAAGGGTTGCGGACATGCCGCGCTTCAGAAGAACGGGCTTGCGCGAGCGGCCTGCTACTTTGAGCAGCGAAAAATTCTGCATGTTGCGCGCGCCGATCTGAATCACGTCCGCATACTTCTCGACGAGTTCGAGCGATTCGTTGTCAATCGCTTCGGTCACGATGCCCATGCCGAACTTGTCGCGCACTTCCGCGAGAATTTTCAATCCCGGCTCGCCCATGCCCTGAAAGCTATACGGAGAAGTTCGCGGCTTGTATGCGCCACCCCGAAATAAGCGGGCTCCCGCTGCCTTCACGCGCTCTGCCACGGTGAAAGCTTGCTCACGCGACTCGATTGCGCACGGGCCCGCCACCATTGCAACTGCCGAGCCGCCGAAGGTCACCTCACCCGACGGCGTGGGAATCCGAACGACCGTGTTTTCTTCCTTAATATCGCGGCTGACCAGTTTGTACGGCTTGCTTACCGGAATGCATTCGCCGACACCAGCCATCGACTCGAGCGAGCCGATGTCCACGGCGCCCGTGTTGCCAGTGATTCCGATGGCTGTGCGCACAGCACCCGGAATCGGATGAGCCTTAAATCCCAGCGCCTCGATCCGGTCGCAAACGGCGCGGATCTGCTCTTCAGTCGCATGGGATTGCATTACTACGAGCATTCAGAGTCCCCCGAGAATTCATCCAGCCTGAAGACGCGCCGCTACGACGGGTGCTCCAGCGATTGCAGTTGAGCCGACGAGTCTACTGCATTGGGCGGCAACGTCGCAACGCGGCGGATTTCATTTCACCGTGAGCCCGAGTAATCGCGAGAGCTCGATGGCCTGTGCCGGAGTTACGATCGCGCCAGCAACATCCTCGGCGCGAACTACGATGTCCTCGATATCGGCGCCGCGAAAATCGGCTTTGCGCAGCTTCGCGCCGGTGAAGTCGGCGCGATTCAGCATGGCCCCAGCGAAAACCGCGCCTTTCATATCAGCCGCGCGGAAGTCAGCGTCTTGCAGTTGCGTTGATTGAAACTCGCACGCGCGCAGCGCACCGGAATTAAATTGCGCGTAGCGAGCGTCGCAGTGCTCCACCAGCACGTCCTGCCATTTGCATTCAAAGGTTTTCATGCCGGCCAGACGGCACTCCAGGAATTCCACGCGTCGCGCTTCGAAACCGAGCAGCACGGAATTTGATAAGTCGCATTTCACCAGACGCACATCCCGCAGTTGTAACGAACGGATTTCGCATTGTGCGAACGAGATGCGTTCGAGCACCGAACTTCGCAGCTTGAGCCCCTCCAGCTTGCGGCCGGAAAGGTCGATCGCTTCGGCGCGCGAATCCTCGAGAATCGAGCCGCCAAGAAGCAAATCGATGGACACATTGCTAAGCGGCTCGGATTTGTCTGGAAGATCGGGCAAGCTCCGCGTGGGTACGATTTCGCTGCGTTTCATGGCACAGAAAGCATAGCGCACATTGGCACTCGGCGCAGAAGACAGAGGCGCGAAAGCACTGAAAAAAAGCAGCAACAAAACGAGGGCGCTTGAGTCTAACGGTCGGTTGACGAATCACCTGCGCGCGTATACTTTCGGCGGCACGAAGCCACAAAAACCCGGCAACAACAGGAGACGCGATGAAAAAGTTCCTCGTTGCATCAGCGCTGATTTGGACAACGGCGCTCCCCGCGGTCGGGCAGGCGAAGGCTCCCAAGCAACCTCAGAAGCACGTGCAGGTGCAGCCGGTCCAGGCCCGACCTGACGACGTGGCCAGCATTGAGGCAATCGTGAAAGCGAGTTACGAGACGATCTCAGGCGGAGTAGGCGTCCCGCGCCAATGGGGACGCGACGAATCCCTTTTTGATCCAAACGTGCGCTTCGTCTCAGTAGAACGCGATCCGAACACCGGCGCGATTGCGACAACGATCACCACGCATCAGGAATTTGTGGACGAAGCCGACGAATTCACCGTCAAGGAAGGCTTCACCGAACGCGAGCTCGGCCGCAAGATTGAGCGCTACGGAAATGTCGCCACGGTGCTCAGCAGCTACGAGGGCAAAAACACGTCCACGGGAAAAGTGGTCACACGCGGCGTGAATATTTTCCAGCTGTACTTTGACGGCAAGCGCTGGTGGATCCTTTCGATGGTCTGGGACCAGGAAACCCCGGCGAATCCGATCCCACCCGAGTTGCTGCCGAAAAGCTAGCCTCGACCACGGCGCAGTTCGACAATACAAGCTTAATCCGATTCTCAAAGCGTGACCTTCTCGTCCGTTTTTCTGCCCGTTTGCGGAAGTTCCGCGAATCAGTTAAAATGCTCGATTAAGCAATCGCATAAATTGCGGCTGAAGCGACGCTGGCACCGGCTTTTGATCACTCTTCAGCCAGTGAAGCCGAAACGCACAGCGATTGCCGACGTAAAGG
>DATNKB010000361.1:0-7569 GCA_035603595.1 Candidatus Dormiibacterota bacterium | reverse complement strand
CGCAAAGAACGAGTCGTTCCATTCGGCTCCAGCGCACAGGCCGCGCTCGAAGCCTATTGGCCCGTTCGTGATGAAATTCTCAATCGTCCAGGAGCCGCGAGTGAACTTCAGGCCGTATTTCTAAATCACCATGCTGACCGTCTCGGGACGCGCTCCGTTCGCGCGATTGTTAAAAAATATTCGCGCCTCGCCGACGTCAATTGGGATCTTCACCCCCACTCGCTGCGCCACGCATTCGCCACGCACCTGCTAGCGGATGGCGCCGACCTGCGTGCGATTCAGGAACTGCTCGGCCACGTCTCGCTCTCGACGACGCAACGCTACACACAGGCCAGCATTCAACAGCTCATGAATGTGTATGACAAAGCGCATCCGCATGCTTAATTCCCGCGTGCCTGCGCGCAGACGGTGAGAGTGGAAGTCTGATCGGTCAGCGGCTGGCCGAAGCTTTAGCCAGTACGATGGCCGTCTCCGAAGACATCGATTCGTAATAGCCGATTAGCCGGCGCGTCTCTTCAGCTTGAAACGAAATCAAGTTGTGCACCCAACGAAAACCGATTGGCTGATACCAAAGCTCAACATCAATGTGAAACGGCCCCTGCGCATCGCCCAGAGGAACCGAATAACGGATCAAGTCTCCCGCATCGGTGAAGTTCGGGTCGTCTGCTGCGTCGCCAACCACTGCAATATCTTTGTCCGCAGTCTGTTTCTGAAAACCGGCGGGAAGAAGCCGGTTGTCTTTTAGATATCCGACGCCTAGAGCAAGTCCAGTAGTCACCTTGCCCTTTTCATCTTTCAAAATTGGTTCGTAGATTTGTACTTCGTCGCTACTCTTGATTTCGCGATAGTGCGGCTCGAAGCGGAATGGATCGGCATCGTTGGCGTTGCCTTGAATCGAACCATCAGGATTCAAAGCTCCGGACTCAAAAACCGTCCTCCCGTTAGCGTCGCGAACGACGAGATGCAACCAGGCTCGACGCGAGGGAAACGCCGTGGGCAATTTGTGCCCGGTCAAATTTTCAACGAACACATCCACGCTGAGCTGCGAAGCGACCACGTCGACCTTGCGGATCGTCACGCGCGCGGCCTGTGACTGCAGAAACTCGATCGTTCTGTCTGCTTCGGCGTTCAATTCGACAGGCATCGCGGTAACGCTGAGATCAGCGCGGTATCGGTTCAACACTTTTAAGACGAAGAAGTTCGCGCCGACGAACGTGTGCTGTCGGACTCCTTGGCGGAGCACGCCCAGAACGGCGGCGATGGGCGCGTCCCCTTGGACCTCAGGCATGTGACAACCTTGGCAGCTAAGCCTGCGCGGATAATCGCTGTGCAGCCATTCGAGGTACGGCATTTGTTCTGGGAAAGTGCCGATCTCTTTGCCGCCGGACGAAAGCGATGTTGTATAGAGGGTGTGGCAGGTGGCACAAAGCGCCGAATCATGAATATGGTCGGCCTCGGTGGGGCGAAAACCTCCGGTTGAGGTCTGCATGATGTGAGCGCGTCCATTGTCAATCACGAATGGACCGTACTCGGGATGATCGTTCTTGGACTGTGGAGCTTCCACGACGAAACCGCCGTTGAAGCTTTCGCGCGTGCCGAGCTTTTCTTTTCCGATTTGATGGCATACCGAGCAGGAAACGCCGTCTTCTGCCGTTGCATTTTTCTTGGGATCATTGTCGAACGGAAGATGCGCGAAGACCTCGCCCAGGCGGCCTTGAAGCTTTGCCTGATAGCGAGCGATGGGCATGTGACAGTCTGCACAGCCATCTTCGAGCTTCGCGCTTGATTCCGGGTGCTCGATGTCTTCGCGGCGAACGCTTGCCTGCCAATACGGGTCGCGCGCCGAATTCGCCATGATACTGGAGCGCCAATCGAACCCGATCGAGACGTCTTTGCCCGAAGGCGTGGTCAGCCCGTTGTGACAGGCCAGGCAGCGGTCCGAAGTTTGAAATGCGACTTTCGAGTCTGTCTTGTCTCCGCCGGATGCGCTGGTCAGCGCGCACGGCGACGCCAACACCAGCCATAGCGCCGGAATCCACTGCCAATATCGCGCAAAACTCTTCATTTACCAGCCTTCGTTCAATCGTCCGTCCTGCCAGTCCCAAAGCAAATAAAATACAATCTGTACGTGCCGCCCAGCAGTGTTATTGACCGGAACTCGCACGCCCAGGTCGGCCTTGATGTGTTGACGCTTGCTAATCGTCACTTGCATTTGAGGCACCACGTCCCAGTCTGTTTTTGGATGGTCGACAAGGTCCCGAGCTGCTACGAACTCGACCATCGGCGACCAGAGGCGGCCCAAACCATGGTCCGCCGCGAAACTCTGACCCACCGCGGTATTGAAAACTATGGATTGCGGGGCGATGTTCGTGTGACGCGGCAGGTCGGCGCCGAATTGCGTTTGTATAAATGTCTTCGTACTAAAAAGCTGGTCAAAGGCGGCAAAAGTTTCGAAGGTTGTCGTGCCGGTCCCGAAACCTCGCTCTTTGTTGCCGGTGGGCAAGATAACGCTGCCTTGCAGGCTGAAGATCGATCCCGACTGCAAGCTGGAAAACACTACGCGTTTTACGCCGAGGGTGGTGTCGCCAACGCCGCCGTACCATGTGTGGTTCTGATCCTGAAAATTGATGGGAACATCGACCTCGATTTGATTGTTCATGCCGAAACGCTGCTCGTGAATGATGTGGGTCACACCGCCCGGCGCCCCCTGCGCATTGAATGACGTCGAAAGCACCTCTTCGTCTTCCGGATAGGCTTTCTCCGTCACTAGCGCTCTTGGCAGATTCAGTTCACCTCGGGGCCAGTGGGAATTGCGGCAGAAGCTGCGCAAGTACTTAATGACGCTGTTGATTTGTTCCGAGGTCAGTGCGTCTCCGAACGACGGCATGATCTGTGAAAAGCCACGCGTCGACCCGCCGTGAGTGATGATGGCCTTCCACGCCGAGTTTGGTTCCGGCGTGGTCTGGTCGCACCGAGTGAAGTCTGGAAACGTCCGCGGCGGCTCAAACCCGCTGATGGACTGCGGTGTACCCTTGCCGTCGGAACCATGGCATGCCACGCAAGCGGATTTATAAATCTGCTCGCCGGATTTCAATTGACGAGCGGAATCTTTGTTAGATTGTCCGAACGATAGGCCGGCTGTCAAAAGAACGAACGGCGCAACCACTGCGGATACAGCGGTGAAACAACGAGAACCGGAGAGCCTGAGTTGGGAGGCCAAGTTTCGTACTCCGCTAGGACAGGATCGAGGAAGGCCCGGCAGCACATTCTACCAGCAACCACTCCCACAGAACATCGGATCGCCAAAGTCATACTCGGGTATCGTTTCAACTTCTAGCGCGCATCTTAGCGATGGACGAACTTTCCACCACATCGCTATAATGCAGGCAGTGCAACTTACAAAGTTTCCGGGCATCTAACTTAAGTGCCCCATACGAAGAGCAAGCAAGGACTCCTGAGGATGAAAACTGCATCCGTTAAGAAGACGCTGACCATACCGGAAGTTCGTCCCAAAGCAGCAGCCTTGCAAATGTACCTCGAGACGATTTGTTACAAGACCCGCGAGCGCCTGGAGCTCATCAACATCACCAAGGACCTGAACGAGGTGGTGCGCAAGCATGGGCTAAAAGCGGGCTTTATCCTGGTGCAATCGCTGCATACCACCACCGCCATTTTTATCAACGAGTTTCAGCAGGCGCTTCTCGACGATATCAAAAGTTTTCTGGAGCGGCTCGTTGGCCGCATCGATTACTGGCGCCACAACGATCCCAAACTCTCCGAATGCAACCGTCAGAATGCCGATTCGCACCTGCGCGCAATGGTTCTTGGACACACACTCTCGGTGCCGGTCCGCGACGGAGAACTCGCGCTCGGCTACTGGCAGTCCATCATCCTCGCCGAGCTTGACGGCCCGCGCGATCGGTCCATTCAGGTGCAGGTCCTCGGCGTGTCGGAAAATTCAAAGTAACGTTTAGACGCGTTCGCGCGCTGGCTTCGTTCCCAGCGTCGTCCGCGCTTTCTGAAGAAATTGGTGCGGCGTGAACGGCTTCTGCAGAAACGCCGAGTTTTCGGGAAGTCCCTTGCGGCACAGCATCTCGTCATCCGTATAACCCGACATATAAAGCACTCGCATCGTCGGCCACAATTTTCGTATTCGATCCGCCAGTTCCGGCCCGCTCATTTCCGGCATCACCACGTCCGTGATAAGCATATGGATTGTCTCTGTCTCTTTTCGGGCGATGCTTAGTGCGTCCGAGCCGCTCGACGCTGCAAGCACCCGATAGCCATTTTCGGCCAGCAGATCGCGCGCGAGCCGGAGCACCACCGGTTCATCTTCCACGAGCAGCACAGTTCCCTGCCCCATCAGCGATTCCAGAACCGCCGGCTCAGCGATTCGCCTCTCCGGAATCTCGGGCGCATGCGGCAGATAAATTCCAAATGCCGCGCCTTTTCCCGGTTCGCTTTCCACCGTCACGCACCCGCCGCTTTGCTTCACGATTCCGTACACGGCGGAAAGTCCCAGCCCGCCTCCCACTCCTGCCTGCTTCGTTGTGAAGAAAGGCTCAAAGATTTTTGCCATCACTTCCGGACTCATCCCGCGCCCCGTATCCACCACGCGCAGCCGAACGTACTTCCCGGGAATCAGTCCCGGATGTTGCCGCGCGAACGCCGGGTTCACCTCGATGTTGCAAGTTTCCATTGCCAGCGTGCCGCCATTCGGCATCGCTTCACGCGCGTTCAATGCAAGATTCAATACCACCTGCTCCAGCTGTGCCGGATCGGCCTTCACTGAACCTGCGGCCGGGTCGAGCCTCATCTCCACATGAATGTCTTCGCCAATCACAGGGCGCAGCAAACTCTCCGTCTGCCGCACCAGCGCATTGAAGTCGAGCACTCGCGGCTGAAGAACCTGCCGGCGGCTCAGCGCCAGCAGGCGCGACGTCAAATCGCGCGCCCGTATCGCCGCCGAGTTAATTTCTTCCGTCATCCGCTGCAAGTCTCCCGGCGGTACTTTTTTCTTTAGTAGCTCGCTGTATCCCAGAATCCCGACGAGTAAATTGTTGAAGTCGTGCGCCACGCCGCCCGCGAGCCGGCCCACCGCTTCCATTTTCTGCGCCTGCCGGAGCTGCTCTTCAAGGGCTTTCCTCTCTGTGACATCGCGCAGAATTGAAATCAGGCACATCGCCCCTTCGAGTTCAATGGTGTGCGCCGACATCTGAAAATTGCGCACCTCGCCCGATTTCAGAGAAAAACGAACCTCTAGATCCCGCACTTCGCCGTCCCGTTTCACGAGCTCAACCATCTGGTCGCGTTCTTTTGGGTTGAGCCAGATCCCCAAGTCGACCGACGTCCTTCCCACCGACTCACCGCGCGCGAATCCGGTCATCCGAATAAAATTGTAGTTCACGTCGAGAATGCGGCCATCGTCGAGGGTGCTGATCACGATGGCGTCCGGGCCCGCTCGGAATGCTTTGGAAAACTTTTCCTCGGAAATGCGCAAGTTTCTTTCTGCGTGTTTGCGATCAGAAATTTCTCGGATGGCCACGCAAACCGTCTTCTCGCCTTCGGGATATTCAATGCGATTCACGCGCGCGAGGAACCAGCGTTCGCCCTCCGGAAACGCGAGCGAATATTCAAAATCCTCCCCTTTGCCCGTAGCGATCACGCGCTTGAAAAGCTGGTGGGAAGAGCGGAAAAAATCCGCGTCGAAAATATCCTCGGACCTTCTCCCCAACAATTCGTTCCGAGGGCGATAGAGAAGTTTTTCGTCGTTCGCCCAGATATTCAGGAAGGTGCCTTCGGCGTCCAGCTCGAGAACGATCTGATCGATGGAGTTAATCAGCGCTTCGAGACGCGCGGCTTCATGCTCGCGAGATTTTTCATCGCTCGTCGCGGCGGGAAGCGACGGAGCTTTCTCTTCGCTCGAGATATCCTTGAAAGTTTGTTTTGTCCAGTGGCCGAGCGGCAGTTTTTTCATAGCCCGGCTGCGGTGCTACACGTTCAGCGTAAGCGAGGTCTCGGGAATAAATCCGTCGGAGCGGCGCTGGGCGGCGCCAGCCGTGGGAGGAAACGGCATTTTCACGCGGTCGACAGGATTGTAACGGGTGTCGCGCTCTACGGGCACGCGGCCTGCGGCTCGAATCAGGCGTTCGAGTTCGGTGCGCGTCAGATGCTCGGGCGTCGTCGCGCCGGCATCGTGATAGATCTTTTCTTCGACCACGGTGCCGTCTAGATCGTCTGCGCCGAAGCGCAGGGCTACTTGCGCGATTCGCGGCGTCAACATCACCCAGTAGGCTTTGATGTGATCGAAATTGTCGAGCATCAGCCGCGAGACGGCCACCATTTTCAAATCGTCGATTCCGGTTGGTCCGGGCAAATGCGAGAGCGCCGTATTCGCGGGATGAAATGCGAGCGGAATAAACGTGACGAAGCCGTGCGTTTTATCCTGTGTGTCTCGAAGCTGGAGCAGATGGTCCACGCGCTCTTCGGCTGTCTCAATGTGGCCATAGAGCATCGTCGCGTTCGAACGCAGCCCGATCTCGTGCGCGGTTCGCGCGATTTGCAGCCACATCTGGCCGCTTACCTTGTGATCGCAAATCACCTTGCGTACGCGCGGATGAAAAATCTCCGCTCCGCCGCCGGGCAGCGAGTCAACACCTGCGTTCTTCATTGCCAGAAGCGTGTCGCGGATCGAAAGCTTGGAAATGCGCGCGTAGTAGCCCACTTCCACCATCGTGAATGCTTTCAGGTGAACTTCGGGGAAGCGCTGCTTCAAGCCGCGAATTAGCTCGAGGTAATACTCGAACGGTAGATCGGGATGCAGGCCGCCGACGATGTGAAATTCCGTCGCGCCTTCCGCTACGCCTTCCGCCGCGCGCTTGTAAATCTCATCCAGCGCAAACGTGTAAGCACCAGGCGCATCCGGTGAGCGGCCGAAAGCGCAAAGGCGGCAATGCGCTACGCAAACATTCGTGGGGTTAATGTGGCGGTTGACGTTGTAGTAGCAGATATTTCCGTGCTTCTTCTCGCGGACGTAATTCCCAAGCCATCCGAGGGCAAGCAGATCGTGCGACTCGTAAAGCGCGACGCCGTCTTCCGCATTGAGACGCTCGCCGGCGAGAACCTTTGCCGCTACCGGTTCTAGCCGCGTGTCCGTTATTTTAAGTTCGCTCGTCGTTTGCATTTCGAATTCTCAGGGACGCCCAACAACTGTCGCGGCGCCCCAGAACAAAAGGAATAAGAGACTAATATAGCCATTCACGGTGAAAAACGCAGCATTGATTTTGCTCAAATCATTCGGCTTCACGAGCGAATGTTCGTAAATCAGCAACGCTGCGACGACAGCAATTCCTGCCCAAGCCGGCCAACCAAGCTGAAAGCTCAGCGCCAGCCACACTAGCAGTCCGACCATCACGATGTGCATCGCGCGCGCTATCAGCAACGCACCGCTGACGCCGAATCGTTTCGGAATGGAATAGAGACCGGCGGTCTTATCGAACTCGATGTCCTGGCAAGCGTACAGGACGTCGAAGCCGCCGACCCACAGTGTCACAGCGGCACACAGAATCA
>DATNKB010000360.1:0-12611 GCA_035603595.1 Candidatus Dormiibacterota bacterium | reverse complement strand
GAGAGCGAATTCAATCATCATCTTGCCGGGGTGCTGGTGATTCTGGCGGCGCTGTTTTTCCTTGGGCAGCCGGCACTGACGAAGCGCTGGCCGGCCGCGCGCTATGCGTGGCCGATGTGTTTTTTGATTGCGGGGGTGTTTCTTCTTGTGTTCAGTGACACAGAAATCTGGCCATTTGGAAATCAGAGTTTTATTTACGCGATGATCCACAATCCCGAGGATGTGCAACATAAAACGTTTGCGCTCATCCTGCTGGTGATGGGTGTGGTGGAAATGTTACGGGCGAGCGAGCGATTAAAGGCGGCGTGGAGCGCATGGGTGTTCCCTGTGGTGGCATTAGGGGGATGCGTTCTGCTGCTATTCCACCATCATGGCGGGATGCACGGGCCGGATGCGATGAAGACGATGGTAAGCGTGCAGCATCAACACGCGCATTTCGCGGAGGCTGGGGCGGGAGCAGCGGTGGCGAAGGGTCTCGCCGAATCCAATTCGAAATGGTACGAGATTTTCAGCAAGGTGTGGCCGCTGTTCATGATCGTTCTTGGCGTGATGCTGGTGATGTATACCGAATAGCGTTTTGCATCTAACGCTTCGCCTTATGGACCTTTTCCGGGGAAAACTGCTTTTTGTAGGCAGCGAGGGCGTTTTTGATAATGGGATAGGCTTTGGAGGGCGGCAGGATTTTGTCCACAGCCACTTCTTTACCTTCTAATTGTTTGTAATCCTGAAAAAATCTTCGGATTATGGCCAACCGGTGCGGCGGTAGTTCGCCCGCTTCGTGATATCCGTTGAATTCGGGATCTTTGGTGGCGACGGCGATTATTTTGTGGTCAGGATCGCCCGCATCGATCATGGTCATGAGGCCAATCACCCTGGCGTGCATGAGGGTGAGAGGAACCACCGATTCTTGGCATAGCACCAGAACATCGAGTGGATCGTGATCTTCGGCGAGCGTTTGAGGGATAAAGCCGTAGTTCGCGGGATAAAATACGGCGGAATAAAGAACGCGGTCCATGCGGATTATTCCACTGGCTTTGTCGAGCTCATACTTGACGTTCGAGTGCAGCGGGATTTCGATGACGGCGTCGAATTCGTAGGGAACCTTGTTGCCGGGACTCAGGTCATGCCAGGGATGAGTCATGGGAGCCTCTCAAATCGCGATGAGATTGCGGGACAATTGTATTACGTGTATTACGCCAGGCTGCGCTCAAGAGCCAGAACCCGGTGCTGCATTTGAAGCGGCGGCGGGGATGGGTTGATTAGTAAATACAACCTTACCGCCGCTGCGAGCGAAAATATGCGCTGTTTTTGGGTCAATTCCTTTTAGGGCGTCTTCAACGAATGAGTCTTCCGTGAACAGATAGACGCGGTTGGGTCCATTCCAAAGCTGTACAAAGGAATTCTGGTCTTCAAAGACGGGTGGAACATCCGGAAAGAGCGAACCGAACCACAGGTCAGCACGCCGCCCGTCAATGATATGGACTCGTTGGCCTGTGTAGAAAACGATTGAAGCGCCGCTTTCGTAGTTGCGGTAGAAGACGATGGTTTGGCCGGGCTGAAGATCCTTGCGAATCGCGAGAGCCAGGCTCTTCGATGAGATTTCGGGCGAGAAGATCACGAAGCCCTGGTACACACAAAGAAGAATGGCGATCATCATCGCGGCGAGGGCGAGATTGGCTTTGAGGGCGAAGCCGCGCCTGCGGAAAAACCAATTGAGGCCGGTTCCGAGCAACATCGCGGCTCCAAACTCCCAGAGTTGAGCTCGAAACATGCCGAGCGCTTCGATGGTGAGGTCCTGCATGTGGCCGAGCGAGAGTTTGTAGTGTCCTGGATGGGCGGTGAGGACGTCGCCGATATCGGTGCCCGGCGGGAAGGGATGAGATTGAGCAAAGATGCTCATGCAGACCACGAAGACGAGGCAGCCTATGGCGAGAAGCACTCCAGATGCGATTCTGGCGGCGTGACGTTCGCGGCTATCGGCTGGCGAATTGTTCTCGCGCTGAAGCCATCCGGCGGTGAGCAGTGCGAGGGCCGGAACTGCGGGGAGCGAATAGTATTCCTGGCGGCTAGAGAAGCTAAAGAAGCCCACGATCACCGCGATCCAGATACCCAGAAGCAGGTTGGCGCAGCCGCGTGCGTCCAAGCGATCCCGCCAGGCACGGAAACTCAGAGGAATTTCCTTCAGGGCCGGGAAAAAGAATGCACACCAGGGAAGGACCCAGAGCAGAAGCAAGCCGTAAAAGAGCAGCAATGGGACTTTGCCGTAGTCGTGAGGAATGCGCTTGTTGAGGAAGCGCATGAATTGTTCGTTGATAAAGTAGGACCACAGGAAGCCTTTTTCCGGGCCTGTGGGTTGCGCGGGATTCCGGATTGCGGCGAGAGCGTGCCACGGGACCGCAACCACGAGGAAGACCAGAGTGCTCGATAAAGGATGAAGCTTCCAAATTTTCTTGAGGTTGCCCGTGAGAAACAAATACGCCAGCATGATTCCTACGGGGAATGCCAAGCCGATCAGGCTTTTGGTCAGAATGTTGAGCGCAACGGTTACGGCGATTCCCCAGCAGAGCCATCGGGACGGCCCTGGCTGTTCACATGCTATGAGAAAAAAATACAATCCGAGGGTGAGGAAGATTGCGACGATCACTTCCGGGATGAGAAAGCGCGTGAATACGTAAAGTCCTGGCGAAGTAACAGTGATAAGTGCCGCGTAAAATCCAGCTTCTTTGCCAAAAAATCGTCGCCCGAATATGTAGACACATCCGGCCAAGATGAGGACGCTAAGAGCTAATGGCAGACGCGTTTGCCATTCTGAAATTCCGAAGAGCTTATAGGTGATCGCAACCACCCAATACATCAGCGGGGCTTTTGCGAGATAACGGATACCGTCTACGTACAGAGTGACCCAATCGTGGTTGAGGAGGATTTCGCGCGAAGCTTCGGCGTGGACGGAGTCAGCGTCGTCGAGGAGCGAAGGGTGAAAAAGGCCGGGGATGTAAACGACAAGCCACGCACCTACGATGACGCCGAGCATCGACGCATTGGTGAGCAGGAAATTCGACGAAGATGAATGCCGGCCTTGGGCCGCGTCGAGTTTGTTCATAAAATCATTTAGCGAATAATTTTACCTGAGGCGGGGCGCTGGGCCTAATTCGCCGGCTCGCCTGCTGAGGACTCTGTTTCCTTTACGGCGGATATTGGCGTATGTTCGCGTGCTGTTTTGTGTCGTTCTCATACTGAAAAGGACTGACGCGATTGCGTCAAGTTGAAAGGAAATGGCGAAGATGAATGTGGACCTCAAGGGCTGTTTTAGGTGTGCCAAATACGCGGCGCTGGCGATGACAGTTGTGCTCGTTCTTTGGATGCCAGTCAGAATGCCGGCGCGCACCTTCGTGCGTCGGGCCTTCACGGGGCGCGATGCTGGGCCGGAGACGCAGAAGACTGCCGGTGAGGCTTTCAAGAATATTCAGGTGTTGAAGGATATTCCCGCTGGCGAGTTGATGCCGTCGATGCGGTACGTATCGGCTGCGCTGGGTGTGGGTTGCGACTACTGCCACGAAGCAGACCACTTTGATAACGATGACAAGCCGACCAAGCAGCGGGCGCGCAACATGATGAAGATGATGTTTGCAATCAACCAGGATGATTTCAACGGGCGGCGGGAAGTAACATGCTACACGTGCCATCGGGGCGTCGCGAGGGCAGCTAATATTGCGCCGCTTTCGAGCGCGCCGAATGCCACAGGTCGGGTGTCTGAATCCGGCGAGACGGGAGCAGCTTCAACTGGTGTGGCTCCGACTGGTGCGTCGGGGTCGACGCCGAGCATGAATGAAATACTGGCGAAATATGTGGATGCGATAGGGGGAAGCGGGGCGATTCAGAAGAATCGGACGCGTGCGGAGCAGGGTAGTGTGGAAGGGCCGCACGGTCTTCATGCGGCGATTGAGACTTATCGAACGGCGCCGGACAAAGCGTTTGCGATCGTGCACAGGCCGAATGGTGATGTGATGGAAGGAGTGGACGGGAATGTTGGCTGGGGGAAGCGAGCGAATGGAGAGGTGACGGAAGAATCGGGCGATGAACTGGCGCGCAGCCGGCAGTGGGCTGAATTCTACCCCGGCGAACACTTCGAGAAGGATTACGAGCGTTTTAAGATGGGAGGAATCGAAAATGTGAACGGCCACGATGCGTATGTGATGACGGCGTGGTGGAAGGGTGGCGGATCGGATCGGATTTACTTCGATGTGCAGAGTGGTTTGCTGCTGCGAATGACGCATCGCATTGAAAGTCCGCTGGGAGCGCTTCCGCTTCAGACCGATTACGAGGACTATCGAGAAGTGAATGGGCTGAAGATTCCATTTACAGTGCGTGTGACGCGAGTGGATGGGGCGACGACATACACGTGGCAGAAGATGGACGCGAATGTGACGATTGATCCCAGTCGATATGAAAAACCTGTGAAGAAGCGGGCGGCGGAAGAGCCGCTGAGACCAGAAGCGAAACCTTAATTCGATTTCGCGGGAGTGGCGGCGTCGGCGATAGGTGCTGAGTGCGGGGTAATGGTTGTGGGCGGGGCGGGCAGCTGCGCGCGAATTCCTCCGCCGCATTGAGCATCAACCTGGAGCTGCATCGCGTCGTCAAGCTGCAGGCCATTTCGCGAGGCTGCTGAGCAGACCTGGTTGGCGCTCAATCCCAAAGCGCCGTGCATGTCCGCGTAGTCCAGATTCGCACCCTGCAGATTCGCTCCATTCAGAACGGTTCCTTGGAAGTGTGCTCCATGCAAATCGGCGTTGCGCAGGTCTGCGTCGATAAAAATCGCGGTGCTTAATTCCGCGTTGTCGAGATGAGCGGAAGAAAGTTTGGCCGACCAGAGATACGCCTGGTGCATCGCGGCGTGTTCGAGATTTGCAGATTCGAGATGGGCTTCGCGGAAATCAGCTTTGTCAAGATTGGCGCGGATGAGAGTTGCACCGCTCATGCGGGCTGAATAAAGACTTGCGCCTTCGAGTTGGGCGTCGACGAGAGTTGCGTTCGCTAGCGACGAGTAAGAGAGGTTGGCGCCGCGAAGATCAGCGCGGGTCATATTTGCTCCGTCGAGATTGCCTCGGTCAAGATTTGTGTGCGCCATTTGAGCGCGATCCAGTATGGCGAGGCGAAGAGTCGACTGGCCGAGGTCGGCGCCGCGCATGTCCGCTTCGGAGAGAAACGCGCCGGTGAAATCGGTACGGAAAAGATGCGCGCCTGCGAGAAAGACTCCGTAGGCTTGTGCGTAGCGGAACCTGGCGCCGTTGAGGCGCGCGCCTTTTACGGAGCTGAGCTGGTCATCCGCGCCGGTCCAACCTGCGGGTTTTGTGGAGATCGCGGCTTCCGTTAGCTCGGCGTAGGGATCGTAGCCGATAGACCAAAACACACTCGGCGCCCAGCGGCGGATATCTCCGACTGCAAACTGCGGGGCGCGGCCGACGTCATGCGGCACCCCTTTGATTGTTCCGAGCGACAGAAAGAAAAGGACGACGACAACGCCTGCGATCAGGCGCGAAAAACCGACAGATTTCACCTTTTCGAGAATGCCCGCTGAAATCTTCTTCTCGGAGGCCCAGGCCTCTTCGCGACGGCCCACGCGAGTGGTGGAATAGACGGCGACTGCAGTAGTGGCAGCGAAGAGAAGTACGTGCAGGAGCGTGCCGTGCATGTCTTGTTGCGTCAGGTAGCGTCCCCAGAAGCAGAGGATCGTAATCGGGACGAGCCAGTAGGCGAGCAGAATGGAAATTGCTTTTTCGATGAAGCGAGTGGAAGGCGCGTCTTGATTCAACCACCGGAAGTGGGCGCGGAGAAGACCGGTGATGATCCACGGTCGGTGCTCGTCGAGCGAGCTGCCATCGGGGAAAATTGCGGGAAGCTCCAGGACCGCGTCCCACAGCCGCTGCAAATGATATTGGAAGGTGAGATAGACGGCGACGAGTACCGCCGGCATGATCAGGTAGATTTCCACCGTTGGGAATGCGCTTGCTGCGGCGGCGGAATGCAGGAACGGAAATATGGAGGAATCAGAAATCAGTTGTACGTCTTTGGTCTTGAAGACCATCAGCCAGGAGAGCAGGCTGAGCGAAATCGTGGCACTGAAAAACGAGACCACGGTTCGCGACGCGCGCGCAAAATCCGCCAGCGCTGGGAATTCGAGAATTTGCGGAGGCAGTGTGGCGTCGCGCAGATTTGCGCCAGCAATTTGACGCGGAACGAGGCCCATGGCGGAGGCGAGCGCTGCGCCTTCCATGTTGGCGCCTTCGAGATTCGCTCCGACGAGGCATGCCTCTTCGAGACTCGCGCGGGCGAGGCAGGTGTCGCGAAGGTCAGCAAGTAGAAGATCGGCGGCTTTCAGGTCTGCTTCTTGCAAGTCGGCGTAACGGAGATTGACGCCGACCAGTTCCGCTCCTTCGAGCTTTGCGCTGGCGAGGTCGATTTTTTGTCCTGAAAGGCCCTGAGACTCAACCCATTCTTTGTGGATCGCTAGCTTTTCTTCGAAGGCCCAGTCGCTGGCGATCGCAGGGAACGCCGGCGCGATAGGCTCGGTCGCGTCCGCGAGTAGAGATTCGGTAGTTTCAGCGGTTGGGCTGGCCGTGAGTGGTTCGGGCAAAGATTGGGCGGCGAGAGCGTTGACAGTGGTGCTGTCTGATTTGAGCTCTGCGGTGATCTCGTCGAATTCGCTTTTCTGGGCTTCTGCTGTAACGGCGGCGGACTCGCGGATCTCGGATATGGCGGCCAAGTCGAGAGATCCCACGGTCATGGATTCCGGGACAGAAGCTGATGCAGCAGAGTCTTCCGTGGCTACGTTTTGAGATCCCGCTTCTTCACGTAGATCTTCAGCAACTTGTACACCCGTGCCTTCGGTTTCTCCGCGTCGCGAGCCGAGCCGAAATCTCCACGCCATGAGACTAGGTGCTCCCGTTATATGGGGACGAATTGCGCCTGTACGTGAACGTCAATCGTCGAAGAGGTGGAATCCCCAGGCATCAATTTTAGTCTGATTCGAGAATCGCCTCGGGGCATCGTACGCGAACGTTTCTGAAATCGCGCCTGTACGAAAGTGCAACTCTCGTACAGCTGTTCGGGCGATTGAGGTGGATGCCTGGACCCTAGCTCCCGTATTTCGCCATGCATATAGACACTTATCCGGCCGTTTGTCTGGTCGCTGCGACGAATCGGGCTGCGCGTCGCTTCATTCCGCAGTATTCTCTAGTTCTGGACTCCTTCAGGAAGGTATAACAAGCGAAGGTTGGAGGAACGAAAGTGGACGCGAATACGACGGCCGTTGCAAAGCCGCAAGTCCGGATTGAATCGGACAGCATGGGTAAAATCGAGGTTCCCAACGATCGGTATTATGGCGCGCAGACGGCGCGGTCATTGATCCATTTCGACATCGGGCTCGACAAGATGCCTCCCTCGTTGATCCGGGCATTCGGCATTCTCAAGAAAGCCGCAGCGCTGGTGAATCAGGATCTAAACAAACTCTCGCCGGAGAAGACACGCTTGATCGTTCAGGCTGCCGATGAAGTGATAGCCGGCAAGCTTGACGAACATTTTCCACTTCGAATCTGGCAGACGGGCAGCGGCACGCAGACGAATATGAACGCTAACGAGGTGATTTCAAACCGGGCGATTGAGATTGCTGGCGGGGTGATGGGTTCCAAGAAGCCAATCCATCCGAATGACGACGTGAACATGTCGCAGTCATCGAACGATACATTCCCCACCGCGATGCATATCGCGGCCGCGACTCGAGTGGCAGAGGGATTGATTCCCGCTGTGACCAGGCTGCGCGACGCGATAGATGCGAAGGCACGCGAGTTTCAGGACGTGGTGAAGATTGGCCGGACACATTTGATGGATGCAACGCCGCTGACGGTGGGGCAAGAAATCTCTGGCTGGGTGAGCTTGCTGGACCGCGATATCGAGCGGCTGAAGTTGGTGCTGCCGGGGCTGTACGATCTGGCGATTGGCGGTACCGCGGTGGGAACCGGGTTGAACGCGCATCCGGAGTTTGCCGAGCGCGCGGCAGAGAAAATCGCTGAACTGACGGGGCTGCCCTTCAAATCACATCCCAATAAATTTGCGGCGCTCTCCGCGCACGACGAGATCGTGTTCGCGAGTGGAGCGCTGAAAACGCTCGCCGCGTCCTTGATGAAGATAGCCAATGATATTCGATGGCTTGCTTCCGGTCCGCGAGCGGGCTTTGGTGAAATCACGCTGCCTGAAAACGAGCCAGGCTCGTCGATCATGCCGGGCAAGGTGAACCCTACACAGTCAGAAGCAATCACGATGGTTGCCGTGCAGGTGTTCGGCAATGATGCAGCGATTGGATTCGCCGGTTCCCAAGGTAATTTTCAGCTGAATGTTTTCAAGCCTGTGATGATTCATAATTTTCTCAATTCTGTGCGATTGCTTTCCGACGCGTGCCGTTCGTTTACGGACCACTGCATCGTGGGACTGGAGCTGGACCACGCTCGCATTCGGGAAAATGTAGCAAATTCATTGATGTTGGTAACCGCACTAACCCCCAAAATCGGATATGACAAGGCCGCTGAGATTGCGCATAAAGCACATCACGATCACAGTAGCCTGCGAGATGCCGCGTTGAAACTCGGATATCTCACGGAGAAAGAATTTGATGACCTTGTGCGGCCGGAAAAAATGACGCATCCGTGAGATTGTTCCACAGCGGAACTGGCTTTTCTGTGAACCGGGTCAGCGAGCAGCGTGGAGGGAGTTTTTTGTACCGCGACGAAACACCGTAACTACTTCTTCGAAAAATCTTAACTTCGAGCAACGATTTGTTTTGACATCTTTGTGACTCTTCATTAAATTCACATCCCCCTTCAAGATTTTCTTTGTGGTTGTCCCCCTTTCACTGGAGTTCTTATGCGGTTGCTGGTAGCCGAAAATGATCCATCGTTAGGAATTTTCCTGCAACGTGGTTTTGGCGCAGAGCGTTATTCCGTGGACCTGACTCAGAACGGCGAGCAGGCAGAGAGCCTTGTGCGGGAAAACGAGTACGATCTCGCCATTTTGGATTTGAGCCTGCCGAAGGAAGAAGGCGTCGCCGTGATGCGCCACTTGCGGATCTCGCGGCAAGGTATGCCCATACTGGTGCTTACGAATCGGAGCCAGATTACGGAACGCGAGGGCGAACTTGATATGGGGGCGGACGACTTTGTGGTAAAGCCGTTTGCCTTTTCTGAACTGTCGGCACGCGTACGGGCGCTATTGAAAAGAGGCACGCGTTCTCCGGAAAGCGTGTTGCGCGTAGAAGACCTGGAGCTGAATCGCGTGGAGCACTCCGTGAGGCGCGGCGACCGCGCGATTGAATTGACGCCGAAGGAGTACTCGCTTCTGGAGTTTCTGATGCGCAACGCGGGACAGCGCGTGACGCGGTCTCAGATAATCGAACACGTTTGGAACCTATCGCATGACACGATGACGAACGTGGTGGATGTCTACATCAATTATTCCTCAGCGCAGGTGGACAAGCGAAGAGTGGGGCAGCTGGCTATTGCGATCCAAGTGGCCTTCCAGCAGATGGGAGTCTTCGACGCTTCGAACACGAGGCCAGCGGTGGCCAATTCCGAGCCGATGCCGTTTTCGAACGTACAGATGGTGGAAAACCAGGAGCGGGTGCAGTCAATGGGGCGACTGGTCAACGCGCCGAGGGGAGCGCTGGGAGAGAGTCCGGATCGGGCCGATCTTAATGAAATCCAGAGGCAGCTGCAGACAGCACTGGCGGGGCAGATCGAAAAGCACACCGTCTCGGTGACCCCGACGAAAGAGGGGATTGTGGTGAGCCTGCGGGAAATGGGGTTTTTCGACAGCGGCTCGGCATCGTTGCGGCCAGAAGCGGAGCCAACTCTGGCGGACTTCGTGAGAGTAATCGGGCCGAGGCGGATTAGGGTACGAATCGAGGGCCACACGGATAACGTGCCGATTCACAACACGAGATTCGCGTCAAATTGGGAGCTTTCCACCGCGCGAGCGACGGAGATTATAAAATTGCTAATCACGAGATATGGGATCGCCCCATCGCGCCTTTCTGCGTCAGGATACTCGGAGTTTTATCCCGTGGCGTCGAATGTAACCCTCGAGGGGCGAGCAATGAACCGTAGAATCGACCTGGTGATTTTGAACTCCCAAACCGACAGTGCTCCACCCGTGTCGGTGAAAGCTCCCGGAGACTCCTCCCAGACGCCCTAGCAAAACTGAGCGACGGAAAGCGCATTAACCTCACCGTAATTGAACTGAATCCTCTTACGACACATCTCGAACACAGTTGCGTAATTCATTCGAAGTTCAATTAGTATCACTCTTGGCGGTCGTTCGGGAGGGTGTCGGAATCTCTGGAAACAGAGTGATCAAAAATCTAACTGGAGGATTTTCGATGAAGAATCAGATTTCTCGATTGCTGATCATGGCGGGTTTTGCGGTGGCTTTTGTTGCAGGTGCGGCTTCGCACCTGATTCCGGGTGCGAACACTGTCACGACCGTGGCAGCGCAAGAGAAGCACGAGGCACTGAGAGATGTGCGTAGTGCTCGAGATTTGATGCAGCAGGCCCGCGGTCTGCTGGCGGGCGCGCCTGGGTCATTTGGCGGTCACCGGGAAAAGGCGATGAAGCATCTGGACTTGGCGCTAGGAGAGGCAAATCAAGCCCTTGAGGTCAGGGAACACGAGAATCACTAGAAGGAATGAGGTCACGGATCCCAATCGCTCGCAGCGCCATGCGATGAAGTTGCGGCCCTGCGAGCGATTTGTATTTTCGGTCCGAGAAATCAGTTGCTGGTGGCCGGGGATGGTGGAACCGGTCCTGCATTCACTATTCCCTGAATTATCTTCGCCGCGAGACTCCTGCTGCGAACGCATGATGTGTCGTTGATACGGCATTGAGCCAGGGTCAGACGGCATCCACAAGTACAGCCTTCGGAATTAAGTTTCTTGAGTGCGATCGTTTTCTGCTCGGGCGAGAGTCCAGAGAAATCGACGTCGGGAAGTTCGGTGGCCCGCACCGCATTCTTCAAAAAGATTTGCCCAGTATCCTCAAAAGTTTCGATCTTTACGTTCACAGGTAGACCCATCAGCGCACGGACTTCTGTGTCGTACACTTCGGGCGGATACAACCCCTCATGCTTTTGGACGATCCGGGCATCTTTGTTAATCAGAAAAGTGGTGGGCAGAGCTGGAACGCCGCCGTATTCAGAAATGAGTTCGCGGCTCCACATCACGACGGGATAGTTCATGTGAAAAGCCTTTGCGAATTCCCGGACGTCATCCGTGGAGCCATCGTCGACAGACACGCCGACGACGAGCAAGTTATCCTTATATTTCTTGGCGAGCCCAGTGAGGATAGGAATTTCTTCGCGGCATGGCGGACACCATGTGGCCCAGAAATTCAAAATTACGACCTTGCCCTGCCATTGTGCGGTGGAAACGACGTTGCCGTCGAGATCTTGTACAAGAAACGGTGGAACTGGCTGTGGGTTGCTCGCGAAACGAATCACCGAGTCATCATCGTCGTCAACTGAAGCAGCCATATCAGGCTGGACTTGCGAATTTGACACCGGCTTGAGGTTCGATGAATTCTCTGTCTCTCTCGCGTGCGATATGAGGGTTTGAGGCGTCAGATGGCGCCCACGCGAGGCTGCCATGCCAATCGCGAGGCCTGCCAGACCGGCGACGATTGCGAGAATCGCGATGAATGGTTTTGCCATGATTTGTCTGCGAAGCTCTCATTATGCAGCAGTGCGAGAAGAGGGACAAGTTTGGATCGCAATTGTGCGCGAAAAGTGAGGGGAGCGGACGAGTTTAGTTGAGAGCGGGATTGAAGAAATGGGTACGGTTCCAGTCCGGGACGCGGTTTCCCAAGGTGGAATTCGATGCGCGAGCCGATTTCAAAGGGTCGCAACTAACTGATTGAAAACGCAGGCATGTCGGTTGCGAACGAGAGCGCTACGATGGGCCACGCATTTGCATAAGGAGGGGAGTGGGTCGCGTTCCAACACGATCCGCCCAACTGGTGAATGGGGAGGAAGGGGCCCAGACATCGGAAGGAACGGGTCGTTCCCACCTGCCTCTGAGAGGGAAGCTAGGATGGATGACCCCATGATTCAGCTACGCCTAAGCTGAATCTACGGAACGCGGCCTTTGGGGCTCCCGATCCCAAGCGGGAGCCCTTCCTTTTTTGTTTCGCTCTTTGTCGGCTCAATTCTGAACTGCTCTGTCTGCCAGGCTTTTTTCCGCTCCTGAATCCCGCTAGGCATATGGTAGATTTCCCGCATGAGTTCCTCAACCGCGTTGGTGGTCGTTTTTGCGATCGGCATGATCGCGGGGTTGCGAGCCCTTACTGCTCCCGCAGTTGTATCCTGGGCCGCCCACCTCGGTTGGGTGAATCTTCAAAATTCTCACTTGGCATGGATGGGATCTACTGCCGCAGTGGCGATTTTTTCGATTCTTGCACTCGCGGAAATTGTAAATGACAAATTGCCCGCGACTCCAAGCCGGCTGGCTCCGCCGTCACTCGCCATACGATCTCTAACCGGAGCTCTCGCCGGATCAGCCCTGGCTATCGCGGCCG
>DATNKB010000359.1:0-2490 GCA_035603595.1 Candidatus Dormiibacterota bacterium | reverse complement strand
GAGGATGTCCGAGTTTTAGTTGATTGCAGCGACTCTCGATGTTCGGCACTGTAAGCCTACCTGCAACCAAGTTCAAGGGCTTCTACTGTCCGGTCAAAACTTTTTAGAAATACTCTGTTTTTCCTTTCTTGCGCCGATTTCTGTTTTCCTCGAAGAAAATTCGCGCCAGGATGCCCTAGGAGCAACGATTCCCATCTCGCTCGACCTATAGCATCCCCTGTTTTGCAATCACGACCGCGGCACATGACGGTGATGATAGAAGGGGACAAGATCATCGAGGTTCAAGCGACTTCTACTGTCCGGACCTCCTTCTGCTGAATGCGCGACGGATTCAAACGTTCCTTCAGCAATAGGATTTCTTGATAGCCTTTGATGCGTCGGAACTTCTTCTCTGCTTCCAACAGTCCTGTGGCTGTCCAGCGCAACGGATGATCTCCTTCGCGCCAACGCTTGACGTTTCGTGCCACCCGCTGCACCGTCGACAAGCACGATTCGATCGGGTTGGTGGTGGCTAGTTTCCGACGCAACACCGCTCCTACACCCAAGCGATGCACCGTCAGCGTTTCTTCCAGCCCTTCCTCCAAGCTCCGGGCAGCGCTCGGATTGATCCGCTCCAGTTGCCGGAAGATTTTCTGCAAGGCCTCTTTGGCCTCCGTGTAGTTGTTCATCGCATATGCGTTGCGCATCCGCCGATCGTAGTCTTTCTGGCAGTTCTCCGGCAGATACTCCTTCACATTCCGCCGCTTATGAATCTGGCAACGCTGCACTTCCACTTGTTCCCCGAAAACACGTTCCACACCGGCGCGCAGCGCTTTCGATCCGTCAATCACCACCAGATACCGCCGCTTCCGATCCAGTCCTCGGTCCACCAGGTCTTCCAACAGCCCTTTCACCACCGTGCTGTTCTCCGTGGCTCCTTGCCACACTCCCAAAACGTGCTTTTCTCCGCTTTCCGCGATCCCCAGGGCCACCACCAGCACTTGGCCGCCAAAGTGAATGCCATCGATCATCAGCACCACCAGATTCAGATCTTCCAAGCGTCGTTCGCACAGCACCCGCAGCTGATTGCTGCTGGCCGCCACGAACTGCCGGCTCACACTGCTTTTCTCGATCCCGTACCCTTCCAGAACACTTTCCACCGCTCGCCGATAGTTCCGCGTGGACAGTCCGGCCACCATGCGTTCCTGCACCGCTCGTTGCAGTTTTCCGTCCTGCTGCAACTGACCGTAGCTCTCCAACTCCACTTCCTGGCCCTCGCGGGTTCGCACCCGCGGTCGTTCCAGCGGAATTTTCTGTCCAGCAAAAACCACATAACCCGACTGCTTCCCCCAGCGTACACAGCCCGCGGTGGGATTCGGCCGATGCGGAGGTCCTACTCGGTGCGTGACTTCGTTTTCCAGGATGGCCCGCAGGATCTGCAGCCCGGCTTGCCCGGTCAGCTCTTCTACCTTCGCTTGCATCTCTGCCCACACCTCGGCTATCGGCAACGGCACCCGCACCATCAACTCTTGCCCTCCGACGACCTCCAACTTGTGATTGGACTTGCGGTCTTTCCTTGGTATTTGTTTCTCACGGCGGCTCTCTCCTTTAAAAGGGATTCGCAACCCGAACTCTATCCGAGTTCGGGCGAGAGCCGCTGCTTCTTGTTCTCAAGTTTCAACTAAACCCGGGGCATCCTCCAGCATGGACGAGGTGGAGCGCTATCGCCTGCTCACAATAAGTAACGAATTAGTGAGATTCATTGTTTCAAGAGTTGTGGGAATGGGGATTCGCGATTGCCCGCGCGCTGCTGCAGACGTACGCGAAAATCGATGCCCTGTGTTTCCTTCTTCGCCAGTTCAAGGAAATTTTGGTATCGGTCTGCCATGGTCACTTTCATGACTTTTCGTCGCTGGCATACTGATAACCGGCCGCAATCGCATCCGCGACGCCGGTAGTATTCCGAGCTCTCACGAATATTAGTAAACCGAGTCCGCAGTGGACAGGGAAAAATACCGCGCTCGTCCTCATAAACATCATGATGATGGTCGTCGCCATCGCCGTGATGATGCTGACGGTTAGTGATGGGGGTAGGGGTGGTGCCGCTCGCGTGAGCGATTGTCACCGGATGGACGAGACGCAAAGGCTCGGCGAGCCGTGCCGCGTTCTTGCGGAGCGACTAGGCCGGGGCCGGCGACAGCCGGACACGCCCGCAATAAGGTGGGGGACTTCCCGACAGGATAGGCTAAAATTCACTCGACGGAATAAGCTAATAGTGATACAACATAAAAAGCTAAATATAGTACAGCGCAATAAGCTAAGCTGAGGACACGAGAGAATGGCCACACCATCCGAAAAACTCGCTCAATCTCTGGAACTTCTGCACAAGCTCCAGGCGGCTAACGGTGCGGCGGCGATACGCGCGCGCGACCTGACGCGCACGCACCGGGAGCGCCTCATGGCCGCCGGCTTCCTGCAGGAAGTCATCAAGGGCTGGTACATCCCGAGCCG
>DATNKB010000358.1:0-20017 GCA_035603595.1 Candidatus Dormiibacterota bacterium | reverse complement strand
AGGCTGAAGGGCTTGCCGCGCTTCTCCGAGAGCAAACCGATCTTGAAGCCCAGGTCCAGCTCGCCCACACCACCACCATTGTGCGACGCAAACGGAAAGTCCTCCACATAGGCCGGCGCGATGCCTGTTCCCGGAAGAATTGACCGGTAAATCGTATTTCGATATTGCGGGAAGCCGAGCGTCGCATTACTTAAGCTCAACTGCGACGGCTGATCCACATGAATATGCTCATCAGCGGCGATCTGGAAGAAGACGGAGAACCAACGGTTGAAGCCCATGCCGAAGGCAGGCACGGTCTGCAACACGGTGATATTGCCCGGCATGCGCGAGAATTTATTTACGCCGATCGAGAGATCCACAGCGCCCGCCGGAAGCGTGTCGCCGGTTTCAAGAGTGAACAGGCCGGGATTGCCATCGAGAGCCGGCATTGGAACGTACTTGGGAACTTGCTCGGACCTGTCCTCAGGTCGGGACCGCTGCGGCGGCGCAGCAGGCTTTGCCGGTTTCGCGGCAGGTTTAGGCTCGGCAGGCGAAGCCGATGCGGTCGCAGCGTGGGATTTCGAGCCGGGGGTCGAGTTGCTATCGGCGGCGGGCTGATCCTTCTTGTCTGTTCCTGCCTTTTTGGCATCATCGGCAAAGGAGCTCGAAATTAGGAAGAGCGCCAGAAAAAACGTCAGCCCCATGTCCCTCAGAATTCTCATCAACTCCTCCTAAGATTGCCGGCCTTACGTTGTTGAGTCTTCGGCAGCGAAATGAGGGCGGCAAGCGGTGAGGCGTAGATGCGTCCGCACCAAACGCCACAACCTGTAAGACCAAATTATTTAGACCTGGGAACCGACCAGAACAAGCCGCCGTATCGGGGCGGATTATAGTTCACGGCTTCCTAATACAAGAACAAATATTTCTCACCTTCAGGCCGGTGACGGGCGTCGCGATGTTTGTATTGACCGTTATTCGGTTGCAGCCATCTCGTGTATAATGCGTTTGAACGTCTTCCCTTCCCGGCGAAGGCGGCAAGCCAAATAACTTAGGAGAAGCATATGAAGTTCGCAAAAATGCTTCTGGCTGCCGTGGCTTTTTTCGCCGCAGCCGGATGTCCCGCACTCGCCAGCAGTCAGCAGTATGATCAGCAAGGCACCCAACAAACCGAGCAGCAGCCTGACCAGTCCGTCGATTCGCAGGCCGGCGGGGCGGTGAATGATCAGCCTCCGCCGCCCGTAAGGCCCGCACGAAATCCTCACAACCATTCGCAAAATCGCGTGATCGAGCGGGCGCCGATTCCCGAAGGCCCGCGCTTGCTCATTGGATTGGAAGATACTCTTGACACCAAGCACGACAAGGCCGGCCGGCGGTTCATCGCGACCACGCTCGAACCGGTTACAACGGCAGAGGGAGATGTGATTCCGCAGGGCGTTCGCATCCGTGGGCATATCGACAAGGTGCACGCCGCCGGAGACACGGGACGCGCGCGCATGTGGCTGACGTTTGACGATATCCAGACGCCGCGCGGTTGGCGGCCCTTTGTAGCGCAGTTGATCGATGCTCCGGGAGTTCACTCGATTCACGTGTTGTATGACCGTGAAGGTGAAATTCAAGCCGCGTCGGTAAATAAGGATCAGGCAATGAAGGCGGCGATGGCAGGCGCATTCGCCGGCGCCGCTACGGGCATGTCAACCGGTAAAGAGAAGGAGGCCGCGATGGCCGCCGCTACGGCCGCCGCGCAAGCCTTCATGATCGCTTACGGACTCGGCCAGGAATTCACGCTTGAGAAAGGCACGAAGCTAGAGATTGTTCTCGAGCGGCCTCTTCATGCTGGCCGGACGTAGTACCGTCTAACGGCGCAAACAAGACATTTTCGGGCGCTTGGCTTCCTAGGGCGGCAATCACTGACGGGCGGGACATTTGCGTCCGCTCGCTACGCTGCGATCGTCACGCTTGCATTCGCGCCGTCCGCTTGGATTTCCGCGAAACTGCTGGTAGGCTCGATTGAACGATGCCACCAGAAAATCAATCGCAGCGCATACTGATTGTCGAGGACGAAGACAACGCCAGGAAGGGTTACGAAGCCAACCTCCGCAAATTGAACTTCGAGGTTCTCGGCGTTGCCAGCGGCGAAGAAGCTCTCGCAAAGTTCCCGGAATTCGCTCCCAATGTGATCCTTGTTGATGTGGAGCTCCCCGGGATGAACGGGCTCGAGTTGCTGCGTCAACTGAACGATGAAATTCAGCACATCCCGGCCATCATCATCACCGGCCGCGGTACCAACGAACGCGTGGTAGAAGCCATCGAAGCCGGCGCCTACTGGTATATCGAAAAGCCTCTGATTTTCCCGGTGCTTCGCGCCTTGCTCGACCGCGCATTCGAGCGCGTCCGCAGCCAGAAGCAGGTGGCGTCTCTCACAAAAGAGCTGCGGGATGCGGGGAGACTCGGGGTTCTGATCGGCGCGTCGCGCGAAATGCGCGACGTGATGCATCAGGTGGAAATTGCGGCCCCTTCCACGGCTTCCGTGCTCATTACCGGAGAGACCGGCTCCGGCAAGGAAATGGTCGCGCGCTCGATTCACATGCTGTCGCCGCGGGTAGACAGGCCGTTCGTGGCAATCAACTGTTCCGCGATTCCCGAGTCGCTGATGGAAAGCGAAATTTTCGGCCACGAAAAAGGGGCATTCACCGGCGCTGCGGAACGCCGCATCGGATGCTTCGAACTGGCTGAGGGCGGAACCCTGCTGCTCGACGAAATCGGCGAAATGCCCGCGCCAACACAAGCGAAGCTTCTGCGCGTTCTCGAAGACCACAAAGTGCGGCGGCTCGGCAGCAAAGTGGAAACGCCCGTGGATGTGCGCGTCCTTGCTGCCACCAATAAGAACCCCGAGCAGGCCGTGGCTGACGGACAGCTGCGCCGCGATCTCTACTTCCGGTTGAACGTGTTTCACATTCATCTGCCGCCGCTACGAGAACATAAGGAAGACTTGCAGCCTTTGGTCGAGCGGTTGCTTGCTGAAATCTCCGAGAAGCACGGGAAAACAGTTTCGAGTGTCGGCGCCGACGTGATGGAAATGTTCAAATCGTATCCCTGGCCCGGCAATGTGCGCGAACTGCGGAACGTGCTGGAACGCTCCGCTATTGCGTCCGACCGAGGCACCATTACGCGTCAGCATCTGCCCTCTGATTTCGGGCGAACGGCCGCAACGATGGCTTCCGGTCTCGGCGGGCTGCGATTTCCAATCGGCACGACAGTTGACGCGGTGGAGCGCGAATTGATACTTCAGACGCTCGCTGCCACCAATCAGAACAAGACGCGCGCGGCGGACTTGCTCGGCATCAGCTTGAAGACCCTCCACAATAAGTTGAAGGAATACGAGGCAGGGCGGAAAGATGCGGCTCAGCCTTAAAACGAAGTTCACGCTGGCGATCTCGCTGCTGGTTTTGGCGGTCGTTGCAGTGGTCTCGGGCCTTTACCTCGGCCAACTCACCAAGCAGGTTTTGCGGCAGTCGGAGGATCGCGCCGCGCTCGTCGCGAAACAAGTGTATTTCGCCTGTCGCGGCGCGCTTTTGGATGCCGCCGAACATGGTGAGACACCGGCTTCGCCCAGCGCCGCTGACTTGCGCCGGTACGTCCAACGGGCGCTCGATGACAGTAGCGCACTGAATTCCCTGCTGGCGTCGGCGGTGGGCTATACGGCAACGATTTATGAAGTCACAATTACCGACCAGGACGGAATCGTACTGATCTCGAGTGACGCCGGCCTGAGAGGTCAAAAGCTGGCTACTCGCCCCGATATTTCTTCTTCTCTGGTCCACGGGCAGGGATTCTTTCAGCAATTGCGCACGCTCTATGGACCGCCACAAGTTTACGAATACCGCTACCCGTTCGAGCTGAATCAATCAAAATTTGGGGATATCCGCATCGGCATGTCCTCTGCTTTGATACGCGATGAAATTTCGCCGATTCTCCAGAAGGCCGGATACTACGCGCTGGCGTCCGTGCTTCTTTCCACATTCCTTGCGTTTCTTGTGACTCGTGTTTCGCTGGCTCCGATCGATCGCATCTCGGCTCAATTAGACCGCATTTCGGCGGGCGAGTTCGATGTCGAGCCGATGGAACGCACCGATGAACTCGGCAAAGTCAGCGCGAAAATCGTCGGCATCGGAAAGCAACTGCGCGATGTGCGCGAAATTTTCAGCACGCTGCGGGAAAATCTCGATCAGGTGATGGGTGGGCTCGAGGACGGTTTGTTACTTTTTAACGCCGAGGGACGGGCCGTGCTGGTGAGCCCTTCGGTGGAGAAATTTCTGCGAGGGCGCGCCGCGGATCTTCGAGGACGTCGCGTGAGCGAAATTTTTCCCGAGGGACACGCCATTCGAAACGTTCTGCGCATCAAAGGAGATGAGATCGAACCGGTCGAAGGCGCGGAGCTTATGTACGAAGCCGGGCCTGGGCCGACGCGTATCGGCTTGAGTGCGCAGGTGATTCGCGAACACGGCGCGCGCATGGGTACGCTGATTACTTTGCGGGACGTGGAATCGATCGAGCGCATCGGCAATCAACTGCAAGTTTCCGAGCGGCTGGCTGCGTTGGGGCGCGTGACCGCCGGCGTGGCACATGAGGTGAAAAATCCGCTCAACTCGATGAGGCTTTGGCTGGAAGTGCTGAAGGCGAACATGCCTACCGACCCTGAGCCGCAGCAGGCAGTGAAAATGCTGGATAACGAAATTGATCGGCTCGATCGCGCGGTGAAGACTTTCTTGAATTTCACCAAGCCCGTGGAAATGAAGCTCGAGGAGGCGGACATCCGTCCTTTGCTCCAGGACGTGATCGATGCGGCGCGGCCTTCGATCTTGCGGGCAGGTGTGGAGCTGCGCGTCGACTTACCGTCGGAATTTCCTAGCCTGCTAGTCGACCAGCAGCTGATTCACCAGGCGGTGCTCAATTTACTGCTGAATGCTTCGGAGTTTACACCACGAGGCGGACGCATCACGCTCGCTTTGCGGCGCAGTGGCGAGAGTGCAATTATTTCCGTGGCGGATTCGGGGAAAGGAATCTCCCCGGAGGATCAGAAGAAGATATTCCAGCTGTTTTTTACCACCCGGCCGGGAGGTTCCGGTATCGGACTGGCCAACACCTTTCGATTTGTGCAACTACACAACGGTCAGATAGAATTTGAGTCGGAGTTAGGGCGCGGAACCACCTTCCGGGTCGAACTGCCCCTGGCGCACGCTGTCGACATGATCCCCGGAAAGGTTCGCGATTTCAGTACGCCCTTTGCAGAAGATAAAAAGATAAATGCCCAGCCGTAATTCCAACGCTCGAGCCCTCCTTGCGTTGCTCGCGAGCGGAATCTCGCTCCTCTGCATTGGGTGTGGCGAAAAGAAAGTCCAGGCCGCCGCCCCCGTCAGTGCGCCACCGGCAAAAGCCGCGATTGAAACTCCGCCGCCTTCGACGACCGCTCCGGATACGACAGCGATTCCGCCGGTTGCAGTTCAGACACCCGCGCCCGACATTCCAGCTTCGTCTACCGCGCCGCCGCCGATGATTGCGCCTGTAACGAAGCCGGCGCCAAAACCACAAAAGCCCACGCCCGAGCCGGAACCATCGTCTGCCGCGGAAGACCACGTGCGTCCGCCTGCTCCACAGATTTCGCCGCAACTCTCGGAAAGCGATAAGGCGAATTACCAGCGTGGCACCGCCGAAGATATTGAGGTCGCGAAGGGAAACCTCAATCAGGCAACAGGAAAGCGTCTTAACGCCCAACAAGCGGATCTGGCTGACAAGATTCGCAGCTTCCTCGACCAATCCGGTAATGCGGCCAAAGAAGGCGACCTCGCTCGTGCCAAGAATCTAGCCCAAAAGGCCCGGCTTCTTTCGGTCGAGCTGGTCAATTCTCTTTAGCATCCTCAGGTTGCTTCTTTCTCCTTCAAGGCATCGCGCCGCGCGTTTTGCTAAGATAATCGCGTGAAGGTAGCAGACGTGATTGTCGTTGGCGGCGGCGTGATCGGCGCTTCGATTGCGCTCGAGCTTGCAGGAGAAAAACTTCACGTCGTCTTGCTCGATCGCCAGCAGCCCGGGTGTGAAGCGTCATGGGCCGCGGCTGGAATGCTGTCGCCTGGCCCAGACTCGCCGGATGCCCTTCCGCTCGTTCCACTCGCTAAAGAATCCATGCGGCTGTATCCCGAATTTATTGCCTCCCTCGAGGAACTATCGGGAAAACCCACCGCGTTTGCCCGTAACGGTGTAATCGAAGTTTTCACCGCGCCACGCGGCGAATCAGAACGTGACAAGATGGTTGCTCAGTACCAGGCTTTGGAACTCGCCATCGAAGCGATCACCACCGACGTGGCGCGGAAAGCGGAGCCCGCTCTTGGACCGGCAGTTCGCGCAGCGGCGTGGCTTCCGCAAGAAGCAACGCTTGATCCCAGAATGTTGATGGATGCTTTGCTCACCGCAGCAGGCAATCGCGGCGTTGAAATCTGCACCGATTCGCCGGTGGAAAGCATGACGCTCACCGGAAACCACTGCGCCGGCGTCGTCACGCGTGCTACCAATATCTCCGCAAAGTGCGTCGTTGTAGCGGCGGGATGCTTCTCAGCGGGAATCGATGGGCTCGGTCGCTATGCGCCCACTCGTCCGATCCGGGGACAACTACTCGCGCTCGAATCGAAGAGCGTGGCCCTGGCAAGAACGCTTCGCTCTAGCAAGGCGTATCTGGTGCCGCGCTCCAATGGGCGAATTATCGCGGGGAGCACTTTGGAAGACGCTGGTTTCGAAAAGCACGTGACGCCGGCAGGCGTTCGAACAATTCTCGACGGAGTGCTCGAGCTTGCCCCCGCTCTCGCTAGCGCGCAACTAGTTGATGCCTGGGCGGGTTTGCGTCCTGGAACTCCGGATCATCTTCCAATTCTGGGCCCGACCGACATCCGCGGACTCTACATGGCGACCGGACACTATCGGAATGGAATTCTTCTTGCGCCAGTAACTGCGAAGCTTTTGAGTCGCTGGGTCCTGAATGGAACACCGGATTTCGAAACCAACTGGTTCTCGCCACTACGTTTCAGCGATGCGAAATCTAGCGCGACGAAAGCCGCGACCGCAATTTCCTAACGCCGGATGCAAATCTACTCGATTAAAAAGGGATCTTACCGTGTGACTCGCGGTTTTGTGGCCCTGCCAGAGTGGAAGCTTGGCCCGGACCGGTAAACTGGTCCTTCTCTGCATCCAAGAGAATCGGGCGATTCAACGTCACATCAACAGTGGTGCCGCGCGGCAATTCTGCGTCCGGACCACGAGTGAGCAGCACTGCCATCAGCCCGGCGGCCGCTCCGACGCCTGCTCCGATTCCCACGCCCTGGGCACCCCGGGTCGCGAGTCCTCCGATTCCCGCACCGGCGGCCGTGGTCTTCGCAACTGTGCCGACATCTCCTGCCTTATTGGAATCGCCGACCACCTTGCCTTCGTTGTCCACCTTCTCGCCCCCGCCAGTGCCGGCGCTACGCGGCACGGCGTTCAGATTCACCATATAGCCGTTGGTTAGAATCAGGGTGTTCAGCTTGATCATCAACTCCGCGCGGCCTTTTACCCGGCCCGCTCGCTTCGTTTCCGTCACTTCGCCACTCACATACGATCCGGCCGGAATTGCCACGCGACCATCAATCATGATCGGAAAAAGCGTCTCGAAATAAACCGGATCGCCCACTTTGGCACTATGCGTCGAAATTCCGTTGTGCAACACCAACGGAAGGCTCGTCCCAATTGGAACTTCCACAGTGCTACCCGGCTTCGGGGTTGAAGGAGCGGCGTTCGCGGGCGCAGCGGCAGCGGAAGCAACCGCGCTCGGAGTTGAAGGCGTCCCGGCCGCAGGCGGTGGTGCGGTGGGGGCAGGCGGTGGAGCAGTGGAAGCAGGTGGTGCCGGAGTATTTGGTGGCGGCGCAGGCTGCTGTCTCTCGACGGGCTGCATGGGCCCTTGCTGTTGCGCTAACGCGGGAATCGAGAACGCCAGAGCCATCACCGCAAGCGTGACGTCCCGCAACGAGAAGCGAAGGTTCCTCATACGCTGCCTCCGAATGTAGCTTCCCAAGGGATGCCCTTCACCGGACGAGAGATGCTTCTGAGCATAAGCCTTGTCTCGCCTGTAGCCAAGTTCCTTTCAAATTGGAATGGAGTGTACGACAGGACACTCCAATGTCTGGTTAGAGGTGTCAGCCGATATACTCGAATTGCACCAACTAGAGACTGTCCTTGGGACCACTTCGAGCTTCGCGACAGCGATTTCTATCCTCACTCCGTGGGAAGACCCTGGCTATTGTCCTGCTCGCCATGATTGGGCTGGTGGGTGGCCTTTTTGCGGTTTCCTGGTTCGTTCTAATGAGAGGTTTCACGAACATCGAAGAAGATTTCGCGAGCCAGAATCTGGGACGCGCTTCAAGCGCGCTTTACAACGAACTTGAGATTCTGGACCGAACGACCAGCGAGTATGCGTCCTGGGATCAGACCTATGCCTATTTGCAGGGCAAAAATCCAAGCTATGTCAAAACCGAATTCCCAACCTCGACATTTGTACAGCTCCGCGTGAACTTCGTCGTCATCCTTAACAACTCCGGACAACAGCTCTTCTACAAAGGCTTCGACCTCGTTAGCTCGGAACAAGCGCGAATTCCAGGCGGCCTTGAGGCCCATCTCCCGTCCGGCTCACTCCTCACTTCACACAAGGACGAATCCGGCAGAGCGGCCGGAATTCTTATGCTTCCGTCAGGACCAGTGCTCATTGATTCCCGCCCCGTCCTCACCAGTAATTCCAAGGGTCCGATAGCCGGAACGATCATCATGGCCCGCCTGCTGGATAGCAACGAGATTAGCCGCCTGAGCAAAATGGTGTATATGCCCATCGACATCGAGCGGCTTGACAACGGTCAGTTGCCACCTGATGTTCGCCATACCGCCTCAGCAATCTCACGGGAGCACCGTATCGTTACGCGGACGTTCGACAAAGAATCGCTTGCCGCCTACACCACGCTGAATGATATTTACGGAAACCCTGCGCTCATCCTGCGTATCTTGATGCCGCGAAAAATTTATCACCAGGGCCGAGCAAGCTTGCTGCAATTCCTCTTGTTGCTGCTGGCGGCAGCGCTTGTCTTTGGCGCCGTCACTCTATACTTGCTTCAACGCGCGGTGGTCTCGCGCATTGCCAACCTCACCGAAAATATCACTCATATCGGCGCCAGCGGCGATCTTTCCGCGAGACTCGCCGTCACTGGCCGGGACGAAATTACCTATCTCGGCGACGCCATCAACGCCATGCTCGAGGATCTGGAAAGGACTCAACTTGATCGCCATGAGGGCCGCACCCGTCTCTCGGTGATGATGGACAAGATGCCCGCCGTACTCTGGACAACCGACACGGAGCTTCGCTTCACATCGGGAATGGGCGCGGGGCTTGAGGCGCTGGGCTTACGCGCGCAGGAAATGGAAGGAAAGTCCCTCTTTGAATATTTCCATACCGACGACCCGGAGTTCATCGCCATCGCGGCGCATCGCAAAGCGCTTGCCGGGCAGAGCGTTACTTACGAAATCGACTGGCAAAAGCATGTTTTCGATTCCCACGTGCAACCCCTCAAAGGCAGCGACGGACAGTTGCTCGGAGTAATCGGCGTCGCGCTGGACATCACCGATCGCAAACACCTTGCCGATCAACTCCGAGTTTCGCAGAAAATGCAGGCAGTGGGCGAACTAGCCGGGGGCGTCGCGCATGACTTCAATAACCTTCTCATGATCGTGAAGGGACATGCCGAGATGTTGCTCGACCGAATCGACTCTTCTTCGGCCCGTCACAATCTCGAGCAAATCCAAGGCGCCACGGAGCGGGCCGCAACGCTCACTCGCCAGCTACTCGCTTTCAGCCGCAAGCAAGTGCTACAGCCCAAGGTGCTGGATCTCAACGACGTGGTGGCCGGCATGATCAAGATGTTCGCCCGTGTGATCGGCGAAAACATCGACCTTGCATTCTTGCCTGGGTCGAAGCTCGAACCCGTAAAGGCCGACCCTGGCCAGGTGGAGCAAGTCTTGCTCAACTTGGTTGTAAACGCGCGCGATGCGATGCCCGATGGCGGCCGGCTCACGATTGAAACCTGCAATGTGGAGCTGGATAGCGTCTCCGCTTCACAGCATCCTGTGATGGAAGCGGGCAGCTACGTGATGCTGATCGTCACGGATACCGGTTGTGGGATGGACGCCGGCACTCAAGCGCGAATCTTCGAGCCGTTCTTCACGACCAAGGGGCAAGGAAAAGGAACCGGTCTGGGTCTCGCCACCGTGTACGGTGTAGTGAAACAGAGCGGCGGGTTCATCTGGGTCTACAGCGAAGTGGATCATGGCAGCACATTCAAGATTTATCTGCCTCAGGTAAAAGCGGATCTCGAACGCGGCGTTCCGGAGAAAACATCGCGCGGCTCACATCCTGGCACCGAAACCATCCTGTTTGTGGAGGACGAGGAAAGCGTGCGCGAGCTCGTCCGCGATTATCTCGGGAAATCCGGCTACCGTGTTCTCGAAGCACCCGATGGTGTTCAGGCGCTCGAAATCGCCGCCGCCCACAGAGGGCCGATTCACATCCTCGTCACCGACGTAGTGATGCCGCGGCTCAGCGGTCGCGAACTCGCCACTCGAATCACCGCCCCGCGGCCCGAAATCAAAGTTCTCTATATCTCCGGCTATACCGACGACAGCATCTTCCGCCACGGCGTTCTGGAAGGCGGCGTCGCTTTCCTGCAAAAACCTTTCAACCTGAAAGACCTCGCGCAGAAAATCCGCCAAGTCCTCGACGGAGAACCTGCCGCCACCGAAGCCCCGAGCCTTTCGCGCAACAGTTAGCCAGCGCACGCACCAATCTCCCTTTCGCCAATTGCCACAAAGCATCGAACGAAGTAGGCTCAAATATGCACGGACTCGGAATCGCCTTTGAGGAGCACCAATAATGGCCAAGCTCGCACTCGTTTACGGAATGCGCTTATTTCCTGCGGAAGAATTGGATGAAGTAAGCGAGGCCAACGTGAAACTGAAGAACGGTCGCGCGGGCCGCGTCACGATGCACCTAATTGAAGGCAGCAAAGAAGAAATCGAAAAAACGCTTCGTCAGTCTCTCGATGCTTTCTTCGAGATGTATCCGGAAATCTAAAATTTAAATCAAGAACACCGTCTGCCCCGTCAAATCGAATCGCTTGCGGCACTTGATGTTCCGGCACGCCACCAGATTATCTATACGCACCATGTACGACCGCGCCTTCGCGAATTTCGCCCGATCCTCTTCGTTCCCTCCGCGAGGCGGTTGCGCCTTTTTCGTGCGAACCATCCAGCGCACCGGAAATGTACCCTCCTGCCGGCAATGCGGGCAGACGAGCGGAATCTGCTTCGTCTCTTCTTTCTCGTCGTAGAACTGTCTCTCATCCATAATTTTTTCACCCGTGGCGTTCGCTCCGCCATTCTCGCATGCCGCGCGCGCTCCCGCCAAATCCTCGCCCGCGCCAAATCCGCGCGAAATCAATGATGCGCCTCGCGAATCCGCGCGCCTCTGTAACAACTTTGTAACCGAGCAGCGCTTGTAATCCCCACACCAAGCCAGCTAGAGTATTCGACTGCTTTCCAGGAGGCAGTTGCCGATGCGACGACGAATCACGCCGTTTCTTTTCCTCGCACTGATCGCCGCAGCCTCAATCGTCACCGCCGCCCGCCCGCACTTCGCTGCAAGACACCGCTTCCCCGAAAAATTCGCGCAGCCCGCGCAATCGTCGTCCTCCGCCAAACCCGTCCAGCACGTAATCGTCATTTCGATCGACGGAATGAAGCCCGAATCCTACACAGATCCTGACGCGCACGGCCTCAAGATCCCCACGCTCCGCGAAATCGTCCGCGCCGGCGCATCAAGCGATGGCGTCCAGCCCGTAATGCCCACCGTCACCTACCCCTCGCACACCACCATGATGACCGGTGTAAATCCCGGCACCCACGGCATCGTCGCAAATCCCGCATGGGATCCCTTCGGACAAAATTACAACGGCTACCGCTGGTACGAAGAAGACATTCGCGTCCCCACGCTCTGGCAACTCGCCCGCCAGCAGGGCCTCCACACCGCCCTGATTCACTGGCCTGTCACCGTGGGCGCTCAAGCCGACATCATCGTTCCCGAAATCTGGCGCGCCAATATTCCCGAAGATCTGAAGTTGCTGCGCGCGCTTTCGACACGCGGCATCCTCGACGAGGTCTCTAAAGAATATTCGGACTTCAACGCGGGCATTATCCCGCCGCTGCAAACCGACGCCGCCTTCGCCGACATCGCCTGCTACGCGATCAAGAAATCTCAGCCGAATCTGCTTCTCCTCCATCTTGCAATGGTTGACCACGAAGAACATCTTCACGGCCCGTTCAGCCCCGAAGCAAACGCCGCCACCGAAACCGCCGATGCCCAAGTGGCCCGAGTCATTGCCGAAGCAAAAAAAGACGGAATCTGGGACTCGACCGTTCTCGTCGTCCTCTCCGACCACGGCTTCGTCCCCATTTCCCAAGCCGTCCGCCCCTGCGTCCTCCTCCGCGAGCACAGCCTCATCACACTCAACGAAAAAGATCGCATCACCGCCTGGAAAGCCAGCCTCATCACCGACGGCGGCTCCGCCTACATCTACGTCAATGACCGCAACGACGACGCCACCCGCCGCGCCCTCACCGAAATCTTCAAGCCCCTCGCCGGCGCGCAAGGCAGCGGCATCGCCCGCGTCGTCGCTCATGACGAAATCGTCGCCATGGGCGGCGATCCCGACGCGTTCCTCGCTCTCGAGGCCGTCGAAGGCACCGTGATCACCGCCGACTACACGGGAAAATTCACCGAGCCTTCAAAACTCGGCGGCACGCACGGCTATTTCCCCGATCGCCCCGAAATGCGCTCATCTCTCATTTTCTACGGCCCCTCCATTGGCTCCGGCAAAATCGCCAACGCCCGCATGATCGACATCGGCCCCACGATCGCGCGCTGGCTCGGCCTCGATCTCTCGAATGCGCAAGGCTCCGCCCTCGCAGTTCCCTCTTCCTCGCAAAAATAGGATTCAACGCAGAAATTCATCCAACGCGGGTTGCTACAGAAACGAAAGAAATTCCCTCACTCGTTCTGCCGCACGGCTTGCAGATCAATCCCGAGTTGCTGGCACTTCTTGTAAAGGTGACTGCGCTCAAGCCCCAGCGCCTTCGCCGTATTCGTCATGTGGTTGTGATTTCGCTTCAGCTCCGCAAGGAGAGTTTCGCGCTCAAACGCCTCCACCCTCTGCGCCAGCGGGCCCGAAGCCATCAATCCATTCCCCGCACCCGTCACGCCTCCCGCGCTAACCTGCGGCAGAGCCCGCTGCACCGCCGCCGCATCCACCGTATCGCCAGGCGTAAGCAACAGCACCCGCTCCACCACGTTGCGCAACTCGCGCACATTTCCCGGCCACCCATACTGCTCCAGCGACTCAATCGCCTCGCGCGAAAATTGTTTCCGTTTCCAGTTATTCTGCTCGCTCAATTGCCGCGCGAAATGCTCCGCCAGCACGCGAATGTCCTCGCGCCTCTCCCGCAACCGCGGCAGCACGATCGGAAACACAAAAATCCGGTGATACAAATCCTCGCGAAACGCTCCCTGCCTCACCTGCTCTTCCAGATTCCGATGCGTCGCGACAATCACCCGCACATCCACATGAATCGGTTTATCGCCGCCCACGCGCTCCACCTCGCCCTCCTCCAGCACGCGCAGCAGCTTCGCCTGCATCGCAATCGGCATATCCCCAATTTCGTCGAGAAACAGCGTCCCTCCGTCAGCCTGCTCGAATTTCCCGATATGCCTCCCGGCCGCACCCGTGAACGAACCCTTCTCATGCCCGAATATTTCCGATTCCATCAATTCCGCCGGAATCGCCGCGCAATTCAGCGAAACAAACGGCCCATCCCGCCTACCGCTTTTTTCATGAAGAGTCCGCGCAATCAATTCCTTCCCCGTCCCCGTCTCTCCGCGAATGCACACCCGTGTCTCGCTCGCCGCCACCGTTTCCACCTGCGCCATCACCTCGCGCATCGCCTCGCTCGACCACACGCTGTAATGCCGCCCCAGCCGCCGCTTCAAATCGCGGTTCTCATCCTCCAGATGCCGCAGCCGCAGCGCATTTTCCACCGTCAGCAACAGCTTATCCGTCGTCACCGGCTTCTCGAGAAAATCAATCGCGCCCAGCCGAGTCGCTTTCACCGCCATTTCAATCGTCGCTTGGCCGGACATCATCACCACCGGTGCGCTCACTCCCGCGCCTTTCAATTCTTCGAGCAGCGCGATCCCGTCCTTTCCCGGCATCACCACATCGGAAAGAATCAAATCAAAACGCTCCGCCTTCGCAAGCTCCAGCGCGCGCGCAGCATTGTCGCAAACGGTCGCTTCGTGGTTGGCCAATCGAAATGCGCGGGCAAGCGACGCAAGCGTATTCGCGTCGTCATCAATAATAAGGATGTTGGCTTTCGGAGGCACGGCGGCTACGCCTCTTGCTTGTGCTTCTCGGGCTCCGGTTCCTTCTCTTTCTCTTTTTCGTAATCGAAGGAAATCGGAAAGCTCACCGACCGCCGCGGTGGGTGCTTGGGAAGTTCGATATGGAATGACGTGCCGACGCCCGCCTCGCTCTCAACCCAGATTCGTCCGCCGTGATCGCTCACCACCGATTGCACGATCGCGAGGCCCAGTCCGGTGCCGTGCTGCTTCGTCGTGTAGTACGGCGTGAACAGCCGCTCGCACTCTTCAGAAGTCAGGCCCGTGCCGGTGTCGGAAATTTCGAGATGCACGCCGCCGTCAGCCGCAGGCGACGTGCGCAGCATCAACACACCTCCCGACGGCATCGCGTCCATCGCATTCAAAACCAAATTTTCCATTGCGCGATGCAGCAGCGTCGCGTCCGCCTGGATTAGCGGCAGATGATCGTCCAGGTGCAACTCAGGCGTAATCGGCGGCCGCCCGACGGCGCCAAATTGCGCCTCGAATAATTTCACCACGCTGCGAACCACCTCATTCAGCTGCACCGAACCCAACTCCGGATGCGGCATCTTCGAGAATTCGCTGAACCGGCCCACGATATTTTTCAGGTTCTCGATTTCCGCCAGCAAGATTCCGGTCGATTCGTGGAACACTTCTTCGAATTCCCCGTAACTCCGCTCCTTCGCTCGCTGCAAATTCTCCACCGTCGTTTGCAACGGGAAGAGCGGATTCTTCAATTCGTGCGCCAGTCGCCGCGCCACCTCTCGCCAAGCTGCCACGCGCTCGGCCTGAATCAATCGCTCGCGCTGGTCCACCAGCTGTTCCGTCATCTGATTGAAAGCCTTCGCCAACTGCCCAATCTCATTCCGCCCGCGCACATTCACTCGCGCGTTCCAGTTTCCGCCCGCCACTTCGCGCGCGCCTTCCGCCAAGTGGCGCACCGGCCGCGTCACGCGCGCCGCGCCCCACCATCCCAGGAGCGCTCCCACCAAGAGTCCGATTGCGACAACACCAACGGAAAGCAACATGATCTGCCGCTGGAGCGTCACCACGTCGTGCTGCGAGCTTCCAATCAGCAGGATTCCGAGCAATTCCTTTTGGCGTCCGAGCAATGGCATCGCATGAAACACTTCCGCGTTCGCCGCGTCCGCAGTCCAGTTGATTTTTGCAATCTGCTCTCCGGGCTCCTGCTGTTCCTTCTGAACAATCGCTGCAAATTGGTCGGCTTGGGTCGCAGGTCCCGTCGAATCGATCAGATCCGCGGCCTGAAATGTAGGATCGAGATTCCGATAAAGCAGCGCCCGCATTCCGGTCGGAAGCACCAGCGACGCCAGAAATTCGCGCCCCAGCCGTTCCCCGCCAACAATATAAAGGTCCTTATCACCCACTCTCACGCGCGACACCGATAGCAGCGCCAGCGCCGGCCCTTCCTGCGTATCCGCCTTCATCAAAAACGAACCGCGCGCCACCCAATCCTCGGGCTGCAGCACCCAGTCAATCTTGTAGCCGAACCGCGCCGGCCATTCAGCCGACGAAATAATCGACCCGTCGTTGCTGATGAAATCCAGGAAATCGAGCTGATGCGCCTTCGCCACGCCAGCCGCATCGTTCACGTAAACCGATACATCGCCTTTCGGCCGGCTCAAATCAATCGCCATCCGCACAGTGCCTTCCGCGTCGGCAATCCCCTGCACCCGATGCACCACGTCTTCGCTCCGCTGTACCACCTCGCGCTGGAACTGCGCCACCAGCGCATCCGAATGCTGCGCATTCATCTGATCGAACGCGCGCCGCGTCACTTCCGTCACCGCCGCCGCCACCAGCCCCACAGACACCACCAGCGCCAGCGTGAAAATCAAAAACAATTTGGTGCGAAACGTCACTTTTTCCCTTCTTCCACCGCCGCTTCCACCGGCCCATCCAGCCAAACATCCGCCAACGGCCACGACTCACCAGGCCCAGGCGGCGTCCAATCCCTAACCCTCCCGCTCAACCCATACACGCGCGGTAGCCAAACCAGCGGCACCACACGAAAGGTGCCCACAACCCATCGCTCTCTTTCGTAAATTTCCTGCGCCGACGCCGACGGAAGCACAAAAATCGAATTCATTGACGTCGTGATGCCAAACTCATTTGAAAAGAGCTCGAGAGTCTCCGCTGGCTTCGGCGATGGCATCGACAACCTCACAAGTAACGCGTCGACCGTTGCCGTCGTCCTTTTCCATATCCGTTCATCCAGCGGCGCCGCCAGTCCCAGCGGCTGCGGTATCGCTCGCGTCGTCACCATAACGCCCGCTTCGCGCACGTTCACAGCAATCCGATCTGCCACCGCCTGTTCCAGCGAATCGCCAGAATCATATCCCAACACGATTTTCGGAGCGGGTACGATTTGCGCGGAGAGTTCCTTAGCGTGCACCGTATCTGTCGCCGTCGAAAATAGAAACGCCGTCCCACTCGACCATTGCGGTAAAAGTCCCCCAGTCGGCTCGCCTTCCTTCTGCAAAATGAAATTCACTATCGCCGCTCGATCGATCGAAAGCGCAATCGCCTCGCGCGCTTTCGCACTCACCGGTTTGCCTCGCCCCGGTTCATCACCTCCGGTGAAAACCAGCGCCAGCAATTCGTCCGGTTTCGACCGGCTGACGCGCACCCCGTGTTCCGCCGCACGCCGCGCATCCTCCGCCGGAATCTCCGCAAAATCCGCCTTGTTCAATTCAAGATCAACGATCCGATCGCGCGCCACCCGCCCCATCGCAATCTCGATTGAATCCACAAACGGCCGCCCCAGCCGGTAATCCTCCGTCGCCGCCAGCACAGCTCGCTTCCCCGCCTCAAACGCGGTTACATGAAACGCACCGTTCACCGTAAATTTGCTCTTTGGTTCAAGGACATCGTAGACCAGCGAATCGATCTGCTCTTTGGCGGGTTCCTCATCGGAATTAGCAGCCGGCACAGCAGGATCGAGCGACCTTATAGTCGTCCCGATTTCGACCCTCAATGTCCCGCCGTACCGCGGCCGCCTCGCCGTTTTAACCGGCAAGGCCGTCAGCAGAACAATCGCGCTACTGGCTGCAAGTAACAGTGACAATCGAAGCTTCATACATTCCTGTTTGCAGGTTCTTTGACACCACGCGCGCCGTTCTCGCATCGAGCATTGGCCACAGAGCAAGAATCGGCCCCGAGAACTCAAGAGGCTCGCTATCGGCTACTGCCGCATCCTTCGCCACATCGTAGGAGCGAAGACGATCCGGTTCTGTCCAATCGCCCGCTGCGCTCGCCAGAATTTGCCAATCGTTTCCACACCCTGGCGCGACGGCCACAATCTCATCTCCCCAACCCGAATAGGCTGCCGTGGCTTTCAAAGATTCATCGTACTTCCTGGATTTTCCATCCAGTTCCGCAAGAATCCACTGGCTACCTTTCATCCTTCTCATCACTGCAATGCTATAGAACGGCGATTCGTGGGTTTCGACATCTCCGTAGACATCCAAATCACCGTCGAAGTAATTCCGGTTTGACACAATGTTCATCGAACCCCGGTCTTGCCCCCCCGAAAGGATGGGCCAAGCCGGAGGCGAACCCTTCTTACAGGTCAGCTCAAACTTCTGTGCCGCGGCACCCTCGCAATTCGCATCGGAAAGCTGAAAAGAAAACAGCTCCTCAAAAGCATCCGACAAGCCGCGAAGATCGCGTGGCCGGTGATCCGGAACGGGAATCGGGAAAGTCTGAGCCGCGTTCCAGGACCCTTTCTCCTTCCGATACGAAACGATTCGCTTCGCCTCGAGAACGAACATCACCGGCAGCCCTTCGGGAGCAACGTCGGCGACCAGGAAATCCATCATCGGCTCCGTTTGTTGCCACACAACTTCGCGCTGCAAGACGACCGAGTGCCGCACGGCCGGCGAGTTGGCGGTCGCCTTTCCCTCCAGGCTTGCGACAAACACCCTCACCTCGTCGTTGCGACGAACCTCTGCTATCCATACAAAACACTCTATATTCTCCGAGAGCGTCACCTTCACATCTGAACCGTCAGTCCCGATCCGAATTCCGCGTCGTGCCAATTGCTGCTGAAGCCCTTGGCGAATCATCTCTACGTCTGCCGCCCCAAGTGATGAGATATTCTGCACCTCGAGCGAAATCGCTTTCGACGGCCTGACCGCCTCCGCAATCTGGTCAGCCAAAGTTCCAATCCGGTTCGCCCACTCCAAAGGCATCGCGGGCCCCGTCGCATCCTGCGCCGGCACTCGCGTTGACGGAGCGCTCGATTGGCCATGCGCCACCCGTACCGAAATGAAGTGCGAGAAAACAATCAAGAAGGCAAGAAGAAGGAAAGAGTAACGGCGAGACGAATGCATCCGCGATGTGTGCCGCATCCTGTTCGTGATTTGTCATCTTAGCACAACCGCAATTTCGCCCGCCTCCGCGCCGCATCCCACCCTGAACCTCGAAAGCCCTCGTCCGAAAAATTCAGCGCCGTAGGCGCAGCACACACCTAGCCCAGGGCGGAAGCCCTGGGACCCAAGGACGGCGCAACGCGCCACCGCTTGCGCAGCCTCACCCGCGCAAGCGTTTGTTTGCTCTACTGTGGCAGATTCGGCTCGCTAGGATTCCATTAAAGGCAGTTTCAAATTTGAGATTGCCTTCCGTCTCGCTCGCGACTGCATCATCTTCGCCGCGAAACGATGGCCGCCCCCCGCCCTGTTCGTTCGTCCAGTTCTAGCCCTCTGTACTTTTTCGGCCCCACGACGCTCCCCGCCTCGTGCTAGCCTTGATCCCGAAGTCCGCAGGACTCGAAACAAGACGGGCTCCGCGATATCGCGAGAGCAAAAGGAGGTTCCGAAGGCAATCGAAGCAGATGTTTGCCCGCCACGAATCACTACCACTCATCGCTCGCCACCCATTTTTAATCTACGGTTCCGCGATTAAATCTCAAGCTAAGCAGCCCGAATTGAGCAACATACGAAATTCTAATAGGCGAAAAAAGGGGTAACAAGAAATCGTCGGGGGGACAAGAGATCGCCATGGAAACTGGTTTTAACCCGGGAATCCGAGCCGCCGGCTTGGTGGCTTCGCTCCGCGCTCGCGGCGCGGGATTCGATGCGGCGGTATCGAATCCTCGTCACCGTTTCGCGCTGAGCCAAGCCACCCGCAAGGGTTTTGCCGGCAGTACCTCCCGTCCGGTTGAATTTCTTTTCCGCTCCACCATGTCGGACCCGAAAAAGACCAAACGGGAATTTCGTTCGCGCACGTGGGCGCATTTTTTTCGCGGGCGCGGCGGCGAGAGCATTCATCGCTGCGCGCCCGCGCGGGCGTTTCAAACTCATTACTTCGCGCCTAGCTTCAGCGGCGAGTCGGTTACCGCTGAAACAGATTTCATCACGTCGTTGGTGAAGAAGAATTTGCCGGCGGTGGGCACCATCATGATTTGAACGCGGTCGGAAAGGCGCTGCGCCACCGTGTATTGCACGAGCAGCGGATTCGTTTTAAGCGCCA
>DATNKB010000357.1:0-5685 GCA_035603595.1 Candidatus Dormiibacterota bacterium | reverse complement strand
CTGCGTTTTCGGCCGTCGGCACGGGCCACCTGAAGACGATCGCGGCTTCAAAAGATGGCATCGTTGCCCGGCAACGTGAAGTAAAGCCGCTGGTCGAGCTGCGTTTTCCCTTCGAACTCAATCGCCAGGCGATTGACGACGTCGAGCGCGGCGCGAACGACTCCGACTGGCAGCCAGTGAAAGACGCAGCCCGCCAGATCGCCTTTGCCGAAGACGGCGCGATCTTCGACGGCTACACCGCCGCCGGAATCGGCGGAATCCGTCAGGGCACCAGCAATCCTGTTAAGACTCTCCCGGCCGATGTGCGCGAATATCCGGATGCGATCGCGCAGTGCCTTAGCCAGTTGCGGCTCGTCGGCGTCAATGGCCCCTACGCCGTGCTGCTCGGTGCTGATGCCTACACCGCACTTGCCGAGACCAGCGATCACGGCTACCCGGTGCTCGAGCACGTTAAGCGCCTCGTCAAAGATAAAATCATCTGGGCGCCTGCCATCGCCGGCGCCTTTGTGCTCACCACGCGCGGCGGCGATTTTGCTTTGTATCTAGGCCAGGACGTTTCCATCGGCTATCTCAGCCACACCGATGCCGCAGTGCGTCTGTATCTACAGGAGACGTTTACCTTCCTATACTTTACCTCCGAGTCCGCCGTCGCTCTTTCTCCTGCTGGAAAGGCGTAATGGAGCCAGCGGCAATCGGCGGCGATCGCCTTGACTTCTCTGGGCGCGGCTCGCTATAAGATAGCGCTAGACTGGCGCCGGTTATCGGGCGTGTTCCCGCAATTCCCCAATTTTGGGTCTACATGAATCTACTCGGCATTGCATTGGTGCTCTCATCGCTGCTGCCGATCCCAGCCGCCGTGCAAGACGTAGGCACCATCACCTTCATAGAAGGCTCGCTGCGAATCATTCGCGGCACAACCGTGCTCCAGGCGGCCGAAGGAACGCGTCTGAGGCAGGGCGATATTCTCGAAGGCTCCGAAAAGGGATTCGCGCAATTGGAATTTTCCGGTGGCGCGGTTGTGGCACTCGGCCCTTCGAGCCGCATGTACATCTTCCGGCACGGAGCGGGAGCAAAGCCCGGCAGCGGCGCCACAGGGACTGAACTAGTTCTGTTGAGCGGCTGGTTGAAGGGTCAGTCGGACGCCCATGCGGGCTCGTATCGGTATGAGAGCCTCGCACTCGCTGCAACGACTGGAAACGGGACCGTCGTCTTGCATAGCAACGAAAGTGGTTGCGAAATTTTCGTGGAAGCCGGGTCGGCAGCAATCGCTGAGGTAAGTCCCAGCGGGAGCGTCGGGAAGCCGACAACCGGAAACACCGGCCAATTTTTCTCGCGCCATCAAGGCAAGAGCATCGTCGCCGCTTCGCGCCCCAGCTCTACCTTCATCGAATCCTTACCACCATCATTTCGAGACACTCTTCCGTCGCGCCTCGCTCACTTCACGGGCAAGCCCGTCGAGCCAAAGGTCCAGCATCCAGTGTCGTACGCTGAAATCCAGGCGTGGCTTACGATGCCCTCGGCTTGGCGAAGAGGTTTTGTGGACCGGTTCGAGTCGCGCTTGAAAGACGCCGAGTTCCGAAAGCAGCTTGAAAGCCACGAGGCCGAGTACCCGGAATGGCGGCCGATATTGCATCCGGAGCCGCCCTCACAACAAAGTCCGGCACCTGCAGCTTCCAATACAGAGTCACCGCATTAGAGGATGTGAAAATGAAACTTCTGGTGAAATTCAATTTGGTGCTGTGCGCCGTGTTCGCGATAGGTTTCATCACCGCCGGTTACGTTTGCAATCGGCTTCTGCAACAAAACGCCAAGGCTGAAATCATGGAGAACGCGCGAATCATGATCGAAGCCGCGATTGCCGTGCGGACTTACACCGCGACCCAGATCAAGCCGCTTCTCGAAACGCAAATCAAGTACAGCTTTCTGCCTCAGAGCGTCCCCGCGTATTCGGCGAATTCCTATTTCGGCCAGTTGCAAAAGAAATTTCCCGACTATTCTTATAAAGAGGCGACGCTGAACCCCACGAATCCTGTGAATCGCGCCACCGACTGGGAAGCCGATCTTGTCGAGGAATTTCGTAAATCCCACGACAAGAAAGAAATCGTGGGCGAGCGCGACACTCCCAATGGCAGAACGCTGTTCATTGCTCGTCCGATGTCTGTCTCCAGCATGGCTTGCCTCTCCTGCCATGATACGGCGGAGGACGCTCCCCGAACGATGGTCGAGCGCTACGGCAGCGCGAACGGTTTTGGTTGGAAGTTAAATGATATCGTCACAGCGCAGATTGTTTCGGTGCCCACGCAAGTGGTCCTCCAGCGTGCCAAGTACATATTCAAAACATTCATGTTATCTCTAGCAGCGGTTTTTGGAATTCTGCTTCTTGCGATTAATGCGCTGCTGATCTTCATCGTCATCCGCCCCGTGAACCGTTTGTCCGGGATGGCCAGTAGCGTGAGTTTAGGGAATTCGGAAATCAGCGAGTTCCCTGTTTCCGGCAAAGACGAAATCTCGGAGTTAGCGCAATCCTTCAATCGCATGGCGAGGAGCCTTCTTGAAGCGATGAAGTTGCTCAAAGTTTAAGTGCGACAGTTTCGGTTCGCCCGGTGCGGCAAACATCGCGCGAAGGACGAGACTGCTGACAGAATTGCGCTCGATTACGATTCCGCGAAGCCCGCTTCCGCAAGAAACCGGGCCCGCTCGGGCCCATCTCTTAAATGTTCCGCGAGAATAAGGTAGAGCGACCGCAGGTTATCCGCGCGCGTCATTGCTCGTTCGGTCAGCACCCGCGAAATCGGGCCAACGTATCGAGCGAACAATTCGGTCGCGCGGCGGATCGAGTCCGGGGTGAGTTCCACTTCACGCGGAGCGGTTGACGGCTGCGATCCGGTTCCCGATCCTGAACCTTCATGCCGAGCCTTAATCTGCGCGAAACCTTTTAGCAGCTCATCCCTGCGCGCAAGGAAAGCGTCTCGATCCTTTTTCGACGGAAGCCGCGCGGCGAGCAGCGCAAACATCTCTTTCGGATCCTGAGCCTCAGCCGCGGTCCGTTGCACGATGATGCCCGCCATCGGTCCGAGGAAAGTGGCGAGATATTTTTCGACGGGCTTCAGCGCCTCACCTTGCTTCCCTTCCGTATCAAGTTTTACTTTGGAGCTCGAGGATATCGGCTTCGAGGGCGCCGGAGTTCTCGCTGCGGAATCGCTCGAGACAACCGCCGAGACGGCTGGCAATTCCGTCGCGGGTGTCTCTAGCGGGTCAGGGTCGGAGTCGGTCACAACGATTGACGTAATGTCGCGCAGCACCCGCTGCAATTCCGCGCGCATGTCGGCCGCGTGCTGGAAACGCAGCTTGCGGTCCTTCTCCAGCGCCCGGTTGATGATGTGTTCGAGTTGCGAAGGCAAATCCGGATTCAGCCGCACGGGCGCAACCGGCGCACGATGAAGAATCGCGTCGGTGACGAGCCCGGAAGTCTCGCCTCGAAACGGCAACGTACCAGTGGCCATTTCGTAGATCACCACGCCAAAACTGAATAGATCCGTGCGCGCATCGAGATCCTTCCCGCGCACCTGCTCAGGAGACATGTATGCAACGGTGCCAAGCGTAGTGCCGGGGCTTGTGAGGTCTTCGGGCGCAACGCTTGCTGTTGCGAGCGTCGAGATGCGCGAAGTATCAACGATGATTTTGGGCGATCCGACCGGGGTGAGCTTGGCTAGTCCGAAATCCAGGATTTTGGCGTGGCCGCGTTTGGTTACGAAAATATTCGCGGGCTTTATGTCGCGATGCGTGATGCCTTCGGAATGCGCAGCGTCAAGACCCTCCGCAACTTCGATGGCCACTTCGAGCAAAAGTTCGAGCGGCATCGGCTTGGAAGTCACAGTGTGCTTCAGCGTCACCCCGTCCAGGAATTCCATCGCGATGAACGGCTGGCATTGGTGCTGCCCGATTTCGTAGATCGTGCAGATGTTGGCATGATTCAGCGCCGAAGCGGCACGCGCCTCACGACGGAAACGTTCGAGCGCTTGAGCGTCACTGGCTACGTCATCGGGAAGAAATTTCAGTGCGACGAAGCGCCCCAGTTCGGTGTCTTCGGCCTTGTAGACAACTCCCATGCCACCGCCGCCAAGCTTTTCGAGGACGCGGTAATGTGAAATGGTTTGCCCACTAAGCGGGTGAGACTCTGCCATTACGCGCCATCTTAGGTGTGCTGTGAACCCGAAGTCAATGGAATGCGCGCGGAGGAGAGGAGAGCAGACCTAAAACTAACGGCAGCCGATTCGGCCACATGCGGCCGAAAGATCGCTCGACTTTGAAATCGGCGGTAGAATCGAAATGCCCTCAGAGAACATCCCATTCGTTCGGGAGAAATGGTTACCGCTTTCACCAAAGAGGAGGACCTTATGTACGTTATTACGGGTGCCACAGGAAACACGGGAAGCATAATCACTGAGAAACTTTTGGCTAAGGGAGAGAAAGTGCGCGTCGTAGGCCGTGACGCGAAGCGCCTGGAACGATTTGCAAATAAAGGCGCGGAACCATTCGTTGCCGACGCCACCGGCGCGGACGCGCTCACGAAAGCATTCTCCGGCGCAAAGGCTGTTTACGCCATGAGTCCGCCTAATATTACTTCCCCAGATGTTCGCGCGTACCAAGAGCAAGTGAGCGACGACTTGGCCGCCGCAATCACCAAGGGCGGGGTAAAGCACGCCGTCGTGTTAAGCAGTGTCGGCGCGGACAAGCCAGATAGAACCGGTCCCGTGGTTGGTCTGCATTCTCTCGAGAAGAAACTCGACGGGATTGCCGGCCTGAACGCCCTCTACCTGCGAGCCGGCTACTTCATGGAAAATCTTCTGCCCCAGGTCGGCGTGATTCAGTCCTTCGGCATGATAGCAGGACCAGTTCGGCCGGATCTTCCTTTGCCGATGATCGCCACCCGCGACATAGGCGCTATAGCCGCCGAAGCCCTGCTGAAACTTGATTTCACCGGAAAACACTCGCGCGAACTACAAGGACCTCGCGACGTGACTTACAACGACGTTGCGAAAATAGTCGGCGCTGCGATCGGCAAGCCTGACCTGAAGTATCAGCAAATGCCTGCGGCGCAGTTGAAGCCTGCCTTGATGCAGATGGGCATGTCGTCCAACATGGCGGACCTGCTACTCGAAATGGCGGAATCGCTCAATTCCGGGTACATGAAGATGCTCGAACCGCGTTCGTCGCCGAATTCCACTCCGACAACGCTTGAGACTTTCGTAGCCGAAGTTTTCGTCCCGGCCTACAAGGGAATAGCGGCTCGGGCTTAGTCCGGTATCGCTCGGAAGCAAACATCGCCCGGAAGCAAGCGAAACTCGCTCACTACTGGTGTATCTTGGGCGCGTCGGCCGCCAATTTATTGACTTAGTTTTATGCTCGCTCTAAACTGCATCCCCGATGCCCGACCCCACTTCCCTCGAAGGCCGCACTTTCTCCCATTACCGCATCCTTGAAAAGCTTGGCGGCGGCGGCATGGGCGTTGTCTTCCGCGCTGAAGATATGAAACTGAAGCGCTTCGTCGCCCTGAAATTTCTGCCCGACGACGTCACCAAGGATCCTTTGGCGCTCGAGCGTTTCCGGCGCGAAGCGCAAGCTGCCTCTGCCCTGAATCATCCCAATATCTGCACGATTCACGACATTGACGAAGACAACGGC
>DATNKB010000356.1:0-2498 GCA_035603595.1 Candidatus Dormiibacterota bacterium | reverse complement strand
TCGGACGGTCCGGCGAACGGCCAGATCGCCCCGCTGAGCGGTCCTGCGTTAGGCCGAGATAACAGATTTATCGCGAATGAGCCTCCGATCAGCCGCGAAGGGCAGGGACCTCCTAAATCGTAATCCGCTCGACCTCATCGAGGGTGACCTCGTCGCCGGTGCAGTCATAGAACTGCGTCACCGTAACCGCGGAATCTAACGCGACTTGGCCCACATGAACAAAATGGCCCCGCGACGACATGAGCGTCGCGGGGCCGCCGACCGAATACGCCCGCACGAAACGCACGGTCGGTATCCGAATGGGCCAGCGTCAACCCGGCCTCGACGAGAGGAAGCCGGGAAATCGGCCGTTTACCAGGAGCGGTGGCCGTAGCCGTAGCCGTAGGACTGGTGGCCGTAGCCGTATGAGGAATAGCTGTTGTAGGAGGAATAGCTGTTGTAGCCGTAGGAGGGCTGGCTGTAGCCATACCCGCCACCATATCCATATCCGCCGTAGCTGTTGTAATATCCGGCGGAAGCCTGGGTGGAGACGAGGCCGCCGAGCGTGGCGACGGCGGCGATTGCGACGAGGGTTTTCTTGAAGGCGTTCATGTTCATGTTCTCCGTTTGAGATGTCGAACCGTGCGGCGCGACCAACGAGGAGAACATCACACAGGCACCCACGCTTGAAAATGGGGCAAACCCCCTTTTGCCTTGGAGGTGTCCCACCTAAAATTCCCCTCACGCGCCCCGGCGCGGCAAATTCAGGATTCAACCTAAAAGCCGCAGTTGGCGCTGAATTCAGCTTTCGACTCCGCGCGGCTTCAATTCCAGGTTGCGTCAGCCTGGTTTCAGACGCAGAGGAGCGCGCAAGGGACGGCCTTTGAGGAAGGCCTGGAAGGCTCGCGAGAGGATTTCCCGCCATCGATGCAGCGGCGCCAACTGCTCCGCAGTTTCAACCAGGCCACGAAGGAACTTGGCGACGGCCCGAAGCGCCTCGGCGGCGGGAACCGAGCGGGCGTGCATGCTGGCGATTCGGATAGTGGTTTGTCGCGCATGGCGCACCCGCTCTGCGATGGCGTGCAGCAACAAGGGACGGCTTGTGATGGCTTCTCTGTGCCAATCAGGCTCGGCCAGACGAACAAAGATGTTCCACCAATCATAAAACAGCGCGACCATGCGCGCCGCCAGGCGACAGCGCGCGAGATCCTGCGTGACGAAGCCGCCCCAGCCCCATTGATTCTTCAGTTCGTCGAAAATATTCTCTCCGTCAGCGCGGTCGCGATAGAGCTGGCCGAAGCTCCCCACTTGCTCGACCAGCGAAGTCACTAGAACCTGATATTCCCATAACTCCTCGCTCGGAAGGATATCGACGAAAGTGAGCCGCCGCTGTCCCGCCTCGTCTGTCGAGGGTGTCGCAAGCTCGCCCTTCACGCGTCGTCGCAGCACGATGATGCGGCGTTGTCGGCTCCAACCTTTCAATCGAACCTGCGTCTCCTTGGCCTGCCAGCCTTGACCTGAGTCGACCCACTCGCTCTGCTGAGAAAGACGCTCGATCGCGCGTCGGACGTTCGCGGTCAACCGCAGCTTGAACAAATACGCCAACGCGCGGAGCTCGGCTTCGCGCATGATCTTCTCGTTGCCGAATCCCTTGTCGCCGCGCAGCAGAGTTGGCCAACAATCCCGCGCTGTCCGATCCAACAACGCCCACAGAGCCGGTGCGGCGTGATTGGACGCGTGCTCATCCCCCGCGCACACATCCACGTCGAAGACCAATCGCGTGCCCGCCATCGAGTAAGTGTGATAGCAATGGCTCGGTCGACCGGGCTTCTTCGGATTGTAGCCCACCACCGCTCCTTCCTGACGGCCGTAGAGCGGCTTCACCGTCGTATCGATGTCGAGAATCCAGCGCTCGCTCAAAAGCGGCTCCAGGCAATGGTCGAGATGTCGCCGCATCCACGCCGCGCCCGCCTCCTCCTCGATCGCCGCGAAGGCGCGCCGCACCGAGTCCTCGCTGACGATTTTCCTCATGCCGAGAAGCTCGGGCAGGACCCCGTCGCCGCGCAACGCCGCGATATGAGAATAGCGCTTGTGTCCAGCCAACATCGACAACATCGCCGTGCCCAAAACGTCGCGGGTCTTGGACGCATTCGGGCTCTCGTAGTTCAGCGGACTATCGGCGACGAACGAATCGAACAGACCCGCAGTCTTCAGAAAGTCGATGAAGAACGGCAATTGACCCAGCGGCGTGAAGGCCGTCGCGTGATCCCATTCGACCCGCACCGAACCGGCGAAACTGTCGACCACCAAAGGCTGGGGCGCCGCCGCCGCGCCTCCAAGCGCAACCGCAGATTGTTCACCTGTGGGGTGAACGGCGATGGGCGATAGATCCTGGGTCATCCCACTGAAAATGCCCGATTCTCCGCCAAACGGGAACAGGCCAAATGCGGTTCTTAGGTTAACGAGACGGCGCCGCAACCCGACTCTCCAGAGGCCGATCGTTTCGATTTGCTTGCGCT
>DATNKB010000355.1:0-8815 GCA_035603595.1 Candidatus Dormiibacterota bacterium | reverse complement strand
TCCTGCCGCCACTCCAGGCACCGCCCCGCAGTTAGCTTTGTCGGCCACCGAAGGAACGGCCAAGGCGGCAGCTTCCCACTAGTGGGTCACCTGGTTCTTCTTTTTACTTCTCTTATCTGGCTTCTGCCGTCTTGGCTAGCTGCGGTTTCGTCTTGGTAGTTTCGCTGAGAAAGCTTTCTACCTTGGCTCGAATCTCGTCCCTGACACGCCTAAACATATTTTTTTTCTCTTCCGCCGAGTGCTGCGCGCTTTCAGGGTCATAGATACTCCAGTGGACAAGGTTCGGCGTAAACGGAAATATAGGCGCCCGCTCGCGAGCTAGGTCGCATACGGTAATCACGTAAGCAAAATGTTCTTTCAGCAGTTCCTTCACGTTCTTTGCCTGCTGCCGCGAGATATCCACGCCGGCTTCCCACATCGCCTCGACAGCTATAGGATTCAGCGTGCCAGGCTCGATTCCGGCGCTGGTCGCGTCGAAACGGTCCGCAGCCAGAGACCGTAACAAACCCTCGGCCATCTGGCCTCGGGTCGCATTTCCCCTCGAGAGAAACAACACCTTTGGTTTCTTTTGCACGGGCTCCTCCGCAAACGTCGGAGAACAAGGGATGGGCTTCCCACCTAAAGAGTGGTAACTCGGTTTCAGCGGGCGGCGCAATACAGCTTTTTATGGACTACTTCGCCATAAGTTGGGGGAATGAAGCCAGACCGACTTGAGGGCTGCCGGCCTAGAAACCTCGATCAATCACGGTCGCACGTTCACCTGTATGCTCGTCGCGATTCCATCGCCCGTCCTCGGTATCTCGATCTCCTCGGGCGCAACCGCCCGCTCCTCCACGCCGCGCACCAAAGTCACAGCCACATCCTCGCCTCGCGCCGGACACGCCGATGTCTCGCCCGCACCGTCGTTGCGGGCATAAACGTCCGACGCCGTCGAAGATCCCACGCAGGTGGCGATGCGAATCGTTCCCACGAAACCCTGCCTTACGTGCACGATTAGACGCCGCGTAGGCTGGCTCGACGCGCAGGACAGCATCATGAAAACCACGAATAGCTGAAGTGCCAGAAGGCGAGGTACCTCGGATCGTCGGTTGCGCACTGCATGCTCCTTGGGTCGGCCGGCCGCACGGCGGGAGGCGCGGCAATTGCTCCATTATTGATATCGTACGTTCGGAATGCAATCTACGATAACATTCTTCTCTTGTTCAAGGCCCAGCCGGCCTTGGCGAACACCATGTGGCGCCAAATCAGCCCGCGCAGCATTTTCCTCTCCGCCCTTGCCCTGCTTCTTTTCAGCGCCATTGCTGCAGGCTGGATGATTTACCGTCTTTATGACAGCGCGCGCTGGGTGCAGCACACCTTCGAAGTACAGCTGGCTCTGGATACCGTCGAGAAAGACGTTGCCAAAGCCGGCCGCTCGCGCAGCTTTTTTGTAAGCAGTAGCGGCCAGCAATTCGTGAAGGATTTCGACGCTGCTCGCCAAGGCGTTCTCTCGAACCTGACGCGCCTAAAAAACTTGTTGAATGATAATCAAGAGCAGCAGCAGCGTTGCAACCGGCTGGAAGCGGTTATGCGCGAGAGGCTTGCCGACAGCGAAGAAAGCATTCAACTCGCAAAATCCGGCATCAAGAACGAGGATCGACAGTCAGAATTGACATTAGATATCGTCGAATCGGCCACTAAGGGAGCCGCAATTTCCGATGAAATCAATAATGCCGAGCAGATTCTCCTCAACCAGCGGAGAGCATTGACTGCGAGGCTCTTTCGATTCACGGTGATCATCCTTGCGGCAGCGTTTGTTCTCGCCGTATTTTTAATTTGGGAACACTATCGAAGGCTTGCGCAAGAGCTTCGCGAACGCACCGGCGAGGAGCAAAAATCCCGCAGGCTCAGCATTCAGCTTTTGCAGGCTCAGGACGAAGAGCGCCGCCGCATTGCGCGGGAGCTGCACGACGGCCTCGGACAGAGCCTCAGCGCCGCCAAGATACTAGCGGACACGCATCTCACCAATCACCCAAAGGACGAGGTGATCACCGATCTGGCGTCAATTCTCACCGAAAGTCTGAATGGCGCGCGGACTATGTCATACCTGCTGCACCCTCCTCTCTTGGACGAAGTCGGTCTGGCTTCAGCCGCGGAATGGTTCGTCGAAGGCTTTTCAAAGCGCACTGGCATCAACGTGAATTTTGGCGTCGAAGGCGAGAAGCGGCGCTTGGGTCAGGCCACAGAACTGACGCTGTTCCGCGTGTTACAGGAAAGTCTGACCAACATTCATCGCCACGCCAAAGCCTCCGCCGCAGAGGTAGTCTTACAGTACGACGGCAATCAAGTGGGACTGCGGCTTCACGACTTCGGCATCGGCATTCCCAAGGGGAAGCTGGAGGAGTTCAACGGAAACGGCGCACATCTAGGCCTGGGCTTGACCGGCATGAAGCACAGAGTTCAGGAGCAACGGGGAAAATTCAAAATTGTTTCCACGGGTTCGGGCACTACGGTTCAAGTGGATCTTCCCGCCGTCTGAGACTGCTCTTGAAAGGGAAGCGAATCGGTGACGGTGCGACGCGCCTATTTCATCGAGTCGTCGAATTCCTTCATCCAGCCTTTTGCTTTTAGCACTTCGCGAGGCTTCGCGCCATCGGGCGGCCCGACGATTCCGTCCTTCTCCATCAAATCGATCAGGCGCGCGGCGCGGCCATAGCCCACGCGCAAGCGGCGCTGCAAAGTAGAAGTGGACGCGCGGCCCATCTCGCAGACCACGCGCACGGCATCCTGATATAGCTCATCGTCCACATCCTCACCGTCGCCCGCTTCGTCGCTTCCGCCTTTCGCTGAATTTTCATCGCGCGGAGGCTTGAGCAGCTCCTCGTTGTAGATCGCTTTGGCCTGATCACGCCAGAATTCGCATACGGCCGTGACTTCTGATTCGTGGACGTACGGCCCGTGAATGCGGTGCAGCCGCGAGGAGCCAGCCGGCAGATACAGCATGTCGCCTTTGCCGAGCAGTGATTCCGAACCGTTGGAATCGAGAATCGTACGCGAGTCAATCTTGCTGGCCACGCGGAACGAAATGCGCGCCGGGAAATTCGCCTTGATCAATCCGGTAATCACGTCCACTGACGGCCGCTGAGTGGCGAGAATCAAATGAATGCCCACAGCGCGCGCCATCTGCGCCAGCCGGGTGATCGATTCTTCCACGCCGTTCGTGTCCACCATCATCAGGTCGGCCAATTCGTCGATGACGATCACCACGTATGGCAGCGGTTTCGCTTCTTCCTCCTCGGAATTTTCAAAGAGTGAAAGCGAATGGCCCTTCTCGAAAGTCTGGTTGTACTGCGCGATATTTCGCACGCTGCGACCTGCCAGCATCTTCAGCCGCCGCTCCATTTCGCGCGTCGCATTTCGCAGGACGTTCGCCGCCACCTTTGCGTCGGTCACCACCGGCGTCAGAAGGTGCGGGATATCGGAATAAATTCCCAATTCCACCTGCTTCGGATCAACGAGCACCAGTTTCAATTCTTCCGGTGTCGCCTTGTACAGCATGCCCATCAGCAGGGAATTGATGAACACGCTTTTGCCCGTGCCGGTGGAGCCCGCGATCAGCAGGTGCGGCATTTGCGTCAAATCGGCGGCGCGAATCCTGCCGATTAAATCTTTGCCCAGCGGCATCGTGAGCTTCGAAGGCGAATGGCTGAACTCCGGCGCCTCGACAATGTCGCGCAGCGCAATCGTCTCGCGATGCGGATTTGGAACTTCGATTCCGACGGTGGATTTCCCCGGAATGCGTTCAATTAGAATGGACTCGGCGCGCAGGGCGAGACACAGATCTTCGGCCAGGCCGGTAATGCGGCTGTATTTGATGCCCGCTTCGGGCTTGAATTCAAACGTGGTCACCACCGGGCCGGGATTGATCTGCGTCACCTGCCCGTTCACTTCGAATTCCTGGCACTTCAATTCGATCGCGCGAGCGTATTCCTTCAGCTCGCTCTCCGTCATTTTCTCGCCGCGCTCGGCTGCTTGCAGCAAGCTCGGGGAGGGAAGCCGGTAGGACGTCTTGCCGACGGCGATCTTCGGTTCACGCGTGGTCTTTTTCGGCGGAGGTGGCGTCACGCGCTCCTGCTCGTGGAACTTAATCACCGCAGGCCCGGGCGCGACACGCGCATCGACATCCAGATCAGCGTCGGCGGAATGATCTTCCTCGTCCTCCTCTTCGTCCAAAGTGGGGAGCGCCTCGCGCGCCGAAGCCGACACACGTTGCGGTGCCACCGCAGGACGCCCGGCGATTTTGATCTCCTCGACGCGCTTCTTCAGTTGCTGCGATTCGCGCTCCTCGCGCCAGTCCTTGAGCCGCGTGGAAAGCTTGCCAACAATTCCTTCGGGATTCGTCGGCTTCTTCAGCCACGCACCAGCGGCACGAAGCGAAAAACTCGTGGTCAGAAACAGCGCTGTGAAAAAAGTGACGGAGGTTACCAGCAGCGCGCCAATCGGATTGAATGCCGCGCGCAAACCCTGCGCCAGCACGGTTCCCAGCAATCCACCGGAAGGCAGCGCGCCGCGCACATCCGGAAAATGCAGCAGCACCATGCCCGCGGAAAGCGACGAGAGCACCATCGCGGAGCCAATCAGTTTCGCAACCGGCGCTTCCAGAAGTTGGCTGCGGAACCAGCGCAGCGCCACGAGAATCATCGCGACAGGAAAAAGAAACGCGCTAAACCCGCAGAACTGGAAGAAGAGATCAGAGATGTGCGCGCCGACCGGGCCAATCCAGTTGTATGCAGGCCTCGATGCCGGAGCGCGCGCAGCCACGTTGAACGACGCATCGTGCGGCGAGTAGGAAAGCAAGCTGAGCGCGAGCAGCACGGCCAGGCTGAGCCCCACGAAACCGATCATCTCGTTGATGCGTTTATTCTCGGTCGGTGTAAGGATGCGCACTTACTTCTCCTTTGGCCTTGAGGACAAGGATACGCCCGTATCGCGACACAACGGAACCCGGAAGATAAAGCAAAGGGGAAGGCAGCTCGCTCGAATCTGGGCGGCGCGGGCGCTGTCGCGCGGAAGCCCAAAAGCGCTCGCCTCGAACGGCGAGCATCGCAAGTGACCCGCGAACTATAACAAAGCGCAGGAGAAAGCAAATCAGGTAATTCATGGATGTGTGTCCAATATAGCGCTTCGGTCGCCAGAGAAAACCGGGGGGTGGATTAGATCAAAGCCTTGCAAACCTGCCAAGCAGGATGAAAATCGCAGAAAGGCCCATGCTGTCGGTGGGCGGCAAAGAGCATAAGGAAATTCGAATGACGCTGACCAGATTGCAAGAGACCAAGTCAACGATTCGCTTCTGTGCCAAGTTGTTTCGGCCCAAGACAAACGAGAAGACTGGATCGTGGACCGTAACCCTTCCGAAGAGCGCGAGTGCGAAGCTTCCAACACGAGGCAGGACGATGGTGGAGGGAACAATCAATAGCGTCCCTTTTCGAACCGCTCTCGAACCAAACGGCAAAGGAAGTCACTGCCTCAGGGTTAACACAACCATGCGCGATGCCGCAGGCGCAGATGCTGGAGAGACGTTAACCGTGGAAATTACGCGGGCCGGAGAAGAACCGGAGATCCGGGTGCCAATGGATCTACGCAAAGCCCTTGCAGTCTCCCCGCTGGCGCAGGCAGGGTGGAAGGACATTACACCAATGGCGCGGCGGGATTGGATTTTCTCGATAATTTCAGCCAAGCAGCCGGAAACGCGCAGAAGGCGGACCGAGAAAGCGTGCGACATGCTTGCTTGTGGAAAGCGGCGATTGTGCTGTTTCCCCGGTGTTAAGTGGATTATGAAAGAGAACGCAAAATCGTGCGGAATGTGGCTTCCGTTGCCGAGCTCGCAAAATCGCGTTTCACGCACGCGCGGATAGACGGCGAGTACCGAACCTTCTTCAAGAAAGGCGCGTGCGCCGTCGCCCCGGCAAGCCGGGGCGTAACAAAGCGGTGGCGAGCCACCGCACTCCATATGAATTTAGCGGGTGGAGCCGGTGTCGCGGAGGAGGACTACGTCGGAATCGAGGCGGCCGCGGAGGATGGCGAGGGTTTTGCCGTCGGGGGACCAGGCGAAGCCTCCGCGGCTTTGTTCGGAAGCGAACTTGGTGATGTAATGGCCGGGGCCGCCGTCGATCGGCTGGAGCCAGACGTTGTCGATGCCGTTTTCGCGGACGGCGTAGGCGAGCGATTTGCCGTCGGGCGTGAAATGGACGCTGCCGGTGATGTGCGGGTTGGGCGTAATCAACTGGCGTGCGCCCTTGGAAGCGGGATCGAGGCTGACGAGCGCAATTTTCTCGTCGCTGGGGGTTCCGGGGGAGATCATCGCCTGCGAGGCTTCCGTGAGGACGAAGGCGATCTTCGAGCCATCGGGCGGAAGGTGGGCGGCAAACCCGCCGTAAATCGTGTTGGGAATCGTTGTGCCAGGCACGTCTTCCACCGCGCCGCCATCAATCGAGACGCGGCGAATCCGGTCAGGATTGTTGTTGATGAAATAGACCCACTTACCGTCAGGCGAGCAACTGGGATCCTGATCGCCGTGTCCTGTGGTGAGCTGAGTGAGATTGGAGCCGTCGAGATCGATGCGGTAAACGCTGCGTCCTGTGGCGTTCTCACCGTGGCCGGCCCAGGCGAAAACGATGCGATGGGATTCCGGTGCGTTCGAGCCCGGCGCCGCTGCGATAGAGCAGGTTTCGGGGGCGTTGAGAAACGCGTTGGGATCGCTGGCAAGCACGGCTCGAGATTTTCCGTCGAGCGAAAAACGAACGAGCTTGTCCGCCTCAGAGATGACGATCTGATCATTGCCAGCCCAAGCAAAATTGGCGATGTCGCGCTCTTGCTCGAAGATGGGTCGTGGAGAAGCGTTGGCGCCGCCGCCGTCAGCCGGCAGAAGGTAGAAGGTGCGAGACAACTTTTGCTGCGACGTGGCGATGGTTTTGCCATCGGCGGAGAGACTCAGGTTGGAATAGTTGTTCGTATCCTTGGTGATCGCCGTGGTTTCGCCGGAAGGCAGCGCGACATAGGCGATTTGATTGCGGCTGTAGCCAGATTCGCGGCCGAGATGGGAAATCAGCAAGCCGCGCATGTCTGGGAGCCAGGCGAGATCGGTGACGACGCTGGCCTTCACCGAGGCGAGCGGTTGCCAGTGGGCCTCCGCTACGGTGGACGCGACCTGAACGGCTTCGAGTGAAGTAAGACCACGATCGTTGTGAAATACCGCGCCGGCAACCAATTTTCCGTCGGGAGACCACGCCACGCTGGTGGGCGCGTCGTCGGTGGAACCGATCACGAGAGAATGCTCCGCTGAGCCATCGGCGTTGGCGATAAGCAAATGATAGCGTCCGATTTCGGGGTCATTTTGACGGACATAGGTGATCAGGCGGCCGTCTGGAGAGAACGAAACGTTTGAGTCCACGTCCTTCACCACTACTTGCGGCGCGCCACCGAGGACCGGAATGCGATAGATGAAGCGAACGGTCTCGACGGTGTTTTCCGAGCGGCTGAAGTAGATGTAGTTTCCGTCGGGAGAAAAAGTGAAACCATTGTAGCTGCGCGGGGCGGGGGGAAGCACCTGGGTGTCACTCGAAGTGGGGACATTGCGGAGCCAGACGCTCTGGAGGCCATTATCGGCGATGGCGCTGACGACGTATTTGCCGTCGGGAGAGATGGCGGCGTTGACGGATTTTCCGGTGTTGGTGATTTGCGTGATGGTGAAATTCAGGAAGGGCATCGCGGCTTTCCCGCGGAGCAGCGAGAAGACGCCGTAGCCTGCGACGGCGAGGACCGCGAGCGCGACGATGGCGCCGATGATGAGTTTTCCTTTGTGTTCGCGAGCAGCCTGGACGGCGACGGAGCCCGATCCGCTTGCGCCGCGTGCGACGGCAGGCGTGGCAGCGGAAGCGGCGTAGCTTGCGGATGAACCGGGCGCGACTGCCGTTTGCGCGCTCGATTGTGTCCCTGAAACCGCCGCGCTAACGGCCGGGGTGGAACCTGAGCCGGGCTGGTCGACGTATTTCACCTGTGCGGAGCGGCCGGAGCTGGTGTCGCGTTTCAGGCGCTCAAGGTCGGAGGCCATGTCGCGCGCGGTCTGGTAGCGCAGGCGCGGATTTTTTTCCAGCGCCTTGCCGATGATGCGGTCGAGCTCAGCGGGCAGCGCGGGATTCAGGCGCGCGGGGGGCACGGGTTCGCGTTCGAGAATCGCTGCAAAAATTACGCCGGTGGTATTACCGGAAAACGCTTGCTGACCGGTGGCCATCTCGTAGAGGACGAGGCCGAAAGAAAAAAGATCGGAGCGAGCGTCGAGCTTTTCGCCGCGGACCTGCTCGGGCGACATGTAGGCGACAGTGCCAAGCGCCATCCCAGGGCTGGTGAGATTCGGATCGGTATCGAGGACTCCGCCCGCAGTAACGGTTTCGGCGACGGCGCGGCCGGCGACTTGTTTGGCGAGACCGAAATCGAGAACTTTGGCGCGGCCGCGGGCGGTGACAAAAAGATTCGCGGGCTTGATGTCGCGATGAACGATGCCGCGCTCGTGGGCAGCTTCGAGCGCGTCGAGGACTCCGATGCCGATTTCGAGGAGCTGATCGAGCGGAACGGGCTGGCCGTTGATGCGATGCTTGAGCGTGACGCCCTCGAGCAGCTCCATTGCGATGTAGGGAATGCCGTTGTCTTCGTCAATGTCGTGAATCGTGCAGATATTGGGATGATTCAGGGCAGAGGCAGCTTGCGCTTCGCGCCGGAAACGCTCGAGCGCCAAAGGATCCTTGGTGACGTCGTCGGGCAGAAATTTCAGGGCGACGAA
>DATNKB010000354.1:0-3318 GCA_035603595.1 Candidatus Dormiibacterota bacterium | reverse complement strand
CAGGAAGCGATCGCCGCGGATATCAATCAGTACGCCATCACATGGGGAGCCAAATCGCTGCGCAATGCCATCGCTGAGAAATTCGAGCGCACTGGCGGCTTTGCCATTGATCCCGAGCGCGAAATCACGGTTTGCTGCGGTTCCACCGAAGCGATGATGTCCTCGATGATGGCTATCATCAATCCGGGCGACGAAGTGGTTGTCTTCGAGCCGTTCTATGAGAACTACGGGCCGGATGCGATTCTGTCCGGCGCGAAGCCGCGATTTGTAAAGCTTCACGCGCCCGACTGGAAATTCGATCCCGAAGAATTGGCCGCAGCCTTCACGCCCGCGACGAAGGCGATCATCCTCAACACCCCCAACAATCCCACCGGGAAAGTTTTCACTCGCGTTGAGCTCGAGGGGATTCGCGATCTGTGCGTGCGGTGGAACGCTTTCGCCATCACCGACGAAATCTATGAGCACATGCTCTATGACGGCGCGAAGCACATCTCCATGGCCACTCTGGATGGCATGCGCGAACGCACCATCACCATCAACGCCCTCTCAAAAACCTACAGCGTCACCGGCTGGCGGGTCGGCTGGGCCATCGCGCCGCCGGAAGTGACGTCGGCGATTCGCAAAGTGCACGATTTTCTCACGGTCGGTGCCGCCGCTCCACTGCAGGCAGCGGGGGCCGTGGCGCTTCAGTCGCCCCCAAGCTACTACGAAAATCTCGCCAAAGAGTATCTTGCTCGCCGCGATCGGCTGCTCGGCATCCTGACCGGCGCCGGATTCCAATGCTTCAAGCCTCACGGCGCTTACTACATCATGACGGACATTAGCGCCTTCTGCTTTCCAGACGACATCGCGTTCGCAAAATACCTGGTGAAAGACATCGGCGTCGCTGCCGTCCCCGGCTCGAGTTTCTATCGCAATCCTGCGGATGGCCGCACGCATCTGCGTTTCACATTCTGCAAGACCGAAAAAACATTCCAGGCCGCTGCCGAGCGCCTCGCCAAACTCAAAACAAGCTAACTCGCCTTGCTTTCTACGGCAGCCGGACACCTATGCTAGAATCCGCGAGGTTTCATCGAGGAGACAACGGGATGGCGATGGAGTTCGATCTAATTCGACCCGGCACCAAGCTCACTGCCAATGGGGAAGGCGAAGCGCACGAAATCAGCTCGAGCGCCACGCGCACATTCATGTGCTGGATCGAAATTACTGACCAGATCGAACAGGAATCCGTGGACATCTCGATCTACGGTTCTGAGGACGGCCAGGCGTGGGGAAAAATGCCGTTACTGAAAATGCCGCAGCGGTTCTATCGTGGCGACACGCGACAAATTCTAGATCTTTCGATGAAGCCGGAAGTCCGCTTTTTGCGCGCGAAATGGGAACTCGCCCGCTGGGGTCGCGTAGCCCCCCATCCGATGTTCGTTATGGGTTTCCGCCTTACGGAAGTTCCTGCATTCGTTCAGCAAGCCGCCACTCGCTAGCGGGCCTTGTCATCGGGTCATTTCGGCGCGCCATTCTCCGATACCACTTTCTCGTTGCGAATCTTCTGAATCACCTCTGCGCGCATTTCTCTCGCTTGGGCGACTGCCGGGCTAGTGGGATCGATCTTCAAATAGGCATCAATATCCTCGAGTAGCGCAGGATAGTCCTTCTCGCGCATGTGGATGTTCGCCAGCAGCCGGTAAACGATCGAGGCATTGGGCATCAACGACCGCGCCTGCTCGCCCGCCTTTTGTGCGTCCGCAAGATGACTCTCCGCGAGACAGGCTCGGCCTAGTTCGTAATGACCGAGCCAGAAATTCGGGCTGAGCTCCAGCCCGCGCCGGATCATCTTTTCGCCGCCTGCATTGTCGGCTTTGTCGAGCAGTATCGTTCCCATTCCAATCACCGGTTCGCCGTACGTGTTCTTGCTTAACTCCATCGATTTACGAAAATTGATCTCGGCGTCGTCGCGTTTCGCAAGCTCAAGATACGTCATCCCGATCTGGTAGTATGCTTCGTAATAGTCCGGCGCGATAACGACGGCGTTTTGAAAATCCTTGAGGCCGCCGTCCAGATTCTTTCCGTAGTAAACCTTTTGTTTGCCCGAATACACCAGGTCGCGCGCCTTTGTCGGCATCGAAAGTTCGTGTGATGACACAGTTGACCCGCTTGGTGTTTCCAGGGTTGAGGGCAAACGCTTCAGGTAAATCATCATGCCCTGGCTCTCGCCCCCCCCAACGTTGACGGCGATGCTATACGGCTGATAACCGTTCATCCTGGCTTCAATCTGGTAGTCGCCGCGCGAGAGGTTGCCGAAGTTGAATCTGCCGGATTCGTTAGTCACCAGTTGCGCTTGCATCATCCCGCCTGCGCCGTGCAAGGTGACCTCTACGCGGCTCAAGATCTGTTGCGTTTGCTCGTCGTAAACCTTGCCGGAAATTCCGGATAGCTCTTTACCGAATTGGAACCCGCAGGCATAACGGGGAACCGCAAAAGCCAGGATGCAGAGACACCAACAGAAAGGAACAAAAAAGCGGTTGCTGAGCCAATGCATGGCCCACCTCCGCGCAAATGGATTTGCGCGGAATAGTACACCCGCTGTCAAGTAGAATTGGATTAATTCTAATGCTGATGTTTAGCAGCCGCTGGTTAAATCGGATTCAGGTCGAACGTTTGCAGGTAAGCGGGAATCGTCACCGGCCATTTGAATTGCGCCGTCACCGCGTCGCGCAGGGAATTGAGGGCCACGGGCTCGCCGTGCACCAGAAAAGTTTGCCGAGGTGGGGCAGTAAATCCCGAAAGCCATTGCAGCAACTCGCTCTTTCCCGCATGCGCTGAAAGCTGCCCCATCGAAACCACTTGAGCGCGCACGGGCACCTGCTGGCCGAACAAGCTGATGAACTTCGCTCCATCCTGCAGTGCTTGGCCTTTCGTCCCTTGCGCCTGGTAACCGACTAGCAGCACTGTATTTTGCGGATCGGGCAGTCGCTGTGCCAGATGATGCAGCACGCGTCCGCCAGTAGCCATGCCGCTCGCGGACACAATGATGCATGGCGTCGTGACGTTATTAATTCTTTTCGAGTCATCCACTGTACGCGTCAGATGAACCAGCTTCATATTGAGCGGATCGCCCAGCCCGTGCTGCTCTTCTTGTATGTAGTCGGAGTCGTGGTCTTCGAGATGGCGCACGTATAAGTCCGTCACGTTGATTGCCATTGGACTGTCCACGTACACCGGCAGTACAGGAATTCGCTTCTGATTTACGAGTTCGCGCAAGTAGTACATGAGCATTTGTGTGCGATCCACCGCGAAGGCAGGGATAACGATTACTCCGCC
>DATNKB010000353.1:0-100582 GCA_035603595.1 Candidatus Dormiibacterota bacterium | reverse complement strand
GCTGACACCGAACGGGAAGATAGATCGGAAGGCGCTGCCGGTACCGGAGTTCATCTCGGCAGAGGGATATCGGGCTCCACGAACGCCGGAAGAAGAGATATTGTGCGGATTGTTCGCGGAAGTGTTGGGACTCGAGCGGGTCGGGATTGACGACAACTTTTTTGAACTAGGAGCCGACAGTATCCTCTCAATTCAATTAGTGAGTAGAGCGCGGAAATCAGGGATGCTAATCACTACGCGAGAAGTGTTTAAGCAGAAGACATGTCGGGGATTGGCCGAGGTTGCTAAAAGGGAGGTCACCACGTTATCCGAAAAGGACATCGGCGTTGGCGATCTGCCGGTTACGCCGATCATGAGGCGCCTACAAGAGCGCGGCGGGTCGGCCAAGACCTTCAGCCAGTCGATGCTCCTGCGGGTGCCGAGCGATCTTGACCGAGAGGGACTTAATGAAGCGTTGCGGGCGGTGCTGGATCATCACGATGCATTGCGGTTGCGGTTGAAGCCGGGACCGAGAAATAGTGACTGGAAATTTGAGATTGCTCCAATGGGGTCTGTCCCACCAGAGAGCCTTACGCGACAAGTTTCGATTGCGGAGCTAGACGAGAGTATTTGGTGGGCGTGCATAGCTGAGCAGCGGGAGGCGGCGGCCAAGCGCTTGGATCCGGAAGCAGGAATGATGGTGCAAGTGGTGTGGTTCAACGCTGGCCCCAAGAAACCTGGGCGACTTCTTTTGACAGTTCATCATGTGGCGATGGACGCCGTATCATGGCGGATACTGGTGCCTGATCTGAAGGCAGCGTGGGAAGCGATTGCGACCGGTGTACGGCCGGAGCTGGGCAACAAGACCACATCGTACCGGCGCTGGGCTGAAGGCCTTTGCGCTCAGGCTTGGAACCCGGGGCGATTAAAAGAATTGTCACTATGGAAGGCGATGCTGGATCCGACGGCTCCCCTTCTACCCGGAAAACGTCTGTATGCGGCGCGTGACACGGTGGGCGTGGCAGGTCATTTTTCGCTTACTCTGCCGGCGAGCATTACCGAGCCATTGTTGACGACTGTTCCGACAGCCTTACGAGTGCAGATCAATGACGTCCTGCTGACAGGCTTAGCTTTGGCGGTGATTCAGTGGAGAAGACGCCGCGGACAAAACGCAAGCAATGCTGTAGGGGTGAATGTCGAGGGGCATGGACGGGAGGAGGTGTTTGAAGGGTCGGATGTGTCACAGACGGTAGGGTGGTTCACGAGCGTATTTCCGGTGCGTCTGGATCCCGGTGACATTGACCTGGATGGGGCGTGGCGTGGGGAAAAGGCGCTCGGGCGAGCGGTGAAAACTATCAAGGAGCAGCTGCGAGCGGTGCCAGACGGCGGAATCGGATACGGGCTGTTGCGGTACGTCAATCTGGACACGGCCGTGGAACTTGCCTGTCTCGAGACACCGCAGCTTGGATTTAACTATCTGGGCCGCTTTTTGACGGCCAAGGGGACTGAATGGTCGGCTGCGCCTGAGGCGACCGGCCTCGAAGGAGATACCGATCCAGGTATGCCGCTCGCGCACTGTGTTGAAGTCAACGCTGTCACTCTAGATCAGGCTGAAGGTGCACGGTTAAGAGCTCGCTGGAGGTGGGCGCCCGCATTGCTCTCGGAAGATGCTGTGCGAGACCTCGCTGGAGGGTGGTTCCATGGGCTAGAGATGCTCGTGCGCCACGCGAATGAACCACACGTGGGAGGCCTTACGCCCTCGGATGTTCCGCTCGTGTCGCTCAGTCAAGGTGAGATTGAATACTTGGAAGAAAATCTACCCAGCAGGCGTTTGTAGTGTACTGAATGGTAGATCGAGTAGTTGTGGAGTCGGCCTCGGGAGTAAATGCAGTGTATTTGGTAGTTCAAACAAGCGTGGGCATTGCTCTCTAGCTGACCCTCAGTGCTTTGCAGCTCGTCTTCAAAGTCGCGGCAATACAATCGAAAAACGCGTCAACTTATATATGGGACATCAATCGTTTTGAATTTATCTATAATTAAAATCTGAGCACAATCGCCGCCTTGGAATCGAATGCCAGCGGGCTCTGCTCGCCAATCGCATGGAGACAATTATCCGGTCTAACCTCGCGGTTAGTGTGGGCGCCCCGCAGAAACAGTCTTTCGGCCCTTGTGTCCCGAGGTCGCGGGTTTCGCCGAGGCATTCGTGTTCGCGCCGCTCTTCAGCCAAAAATCCAGCTCCAGCTTCTTATCGGCGTTGAACCATGCCGCCTGCCACGACTTTGGGTCCTTCATGACCGTAACAACGCGTGGATCCCCGCGAGCAACATTCTTCTCGGAAATCTGCTTGGGGAAATGTCGAACGGACGGGATGTAAATGCCCACCTTCCTGTCATAGGCCTTACCGGCCCCTCCCTCAGCATAGGAGCGAGTAGTTGGAGGCTATTGTTGCCCAGTTTCATCAGGGCTCTCGTTGTTACCGATCCAGCAGTACTATCCGGTTCCCCTGCGGGCGCGATATGGTGAAATATATACCCTCGCTGGTGGTGATGGTTGCTAAAAGTCGCTCCCCGCACGGAAACGTGGATACACTTCGCTTCGTCTAACGTCATCGTTTGAAATTGGTTCAGCAACATTCGTGCTCACTTTTCTGCGGGATACGAAGTCATTTACCATTTTAGTCGCGCAATTAACCTCCGCATTATAACCTTCTTGATTGTGTAACTGATTTAGAGTATATCGCAGGGACAACGAGCCTTGGATGTTGTGTGCGCCGCCGACCGTCTGGCCACAGCAGGTTCATCTTCGAGGCAAGGTCACACGAAAATGACAAAGATACGAACCGAGCCAAAGCATTTCGTTAGCTTTGCCGACGTTGCTAAGCAACACCTGACCTTCTTTCTCTTCGGCAAGGTCGTTCAGGGCGTAGGCAAGATTCCGACAGCGGGAGCCCTGGAACACCCAACGGAGCCCGACGAACCCCTTCAGTTGGCGCAGGTGTTTGGATATTCACAGGACCATCGTTGTGTTCGCCTCCCAAAACCCGCGCTCGTGCTACTGCCAGAACATTCAGGCCCGGCAAACGATTGTGGGTGGGATCCGAAAGAATTTGTAATGTGGGAAGTGCCCTCTGACTGGGTGACCCTACTCTTACATCCGGTTCCTGGACCACTTGCTAGATCACTCCAATCCCATGCCCTCATCTCCAATGCATTCTTATCGCTCACAACCACACAGCAGAGCCTCGAAGATTGGCAGTGCGACGCGATTTCTTCCGATTGCGTGCGACAGATAACAAAAAGTACCCGCCCGTATAACCGTTCTGAGCCCTTGCAGCAATATGGGGTGAACTCCGACCCGCAGTGCCGAGCGATCGCGGATCTTGTGGTCGGCGACGATCAAACTGGAGTGGGTCGCTATAAATTCAAGCTGGCGGAGACCGCGATTGGAGACCTGAGCTCGACCTGGACCATGGGACAACTCGCCAATCGGATAAAGGCTAGGGCTGTTCCCGCCTGATGTTTGCTTTTCTGTACGACTCCGGAGGGCCTATGAAACTCGGCATCATTCTCGCTATTTGCGCGACCTTTGGCTACGCACCAGTTGCGTTCGCGCAATGTGAGAAGGCAGGTATTGATAGCGCGAGTCTGAACACCGACACGGGAAGTGTCAGCATCGGCTTGAACGAACCCCTGGCCACCCCAGCCCCCGGAGACATACTTTGGACTGTCTTGGACGGTAGCTCGCAATCCGTGGTTCAAATTGATCCTTCGACGGTTCAATACCATGTCGCTGATCGATATTCGAAACCCACAAGTGCTACTTTTCAATTGAAGACGAACGTTGATCCCAAGCACGCCTATTTCGTGACCGCATTGAATCTTCGCTATGACAAATGCCCGAGCACCACACCATCGACCGCCTTCTCAAAACTCGAAGTGGCTAAGGCGGCCGAAGTTACGAAGAAATCGGCGGTCCCCTTCACGATTTCCGCTACCAAGGGTCGCGACGACTCAGACTTTTACTTGTCTGGTCTTGTCGAGGGTGCGGATGGAAGCAAGGCATCCTACACCGCCGACATAAAAGCCCAGCTTCAGCTACCAATCAGGAGTGCCGCAACCAACGGAAATAACAAATTTCGGGCTGGATGGTGGTTCGTCCCAAGCTACGATTTCAAGGCGAGCACAAATCCGAAGTCCGATGGGAATTCCGTCACGGCAGCAGCGGCGATCACCCACGGGTTTCTTCTGCCCGGAACTCTCTTCACTTGGAATGAAACTGCGCCGGCATTCGCTCTTGAGAGTGACAAGCAGTACAAAGCCATCAATAGCCTCGCCCGTTTGCGGACCGACTTTCTAATGCAAGCGTTTGGGAGCGGCCAATTACAGTTGTACCTGCAGCCCTTTTTTGTTCTCGTTGTTGGTGGCAATGCAAGAAGTCCTGTCGCAGGAGCGTTTCCAGGAAGCATTGCACGCCCCGGGGCCGGCTTGCACGTGTATCTCAATCTCTTTAAGGCGAGCAAACCTGGCCGCACAGCTTTTATCGAGAGTGAATACATCCGACGCTGGCCGTTGCTCAGCGAGCCCGTCTTCACTCAGGACAAATCTGGGAATCTCAAATTGCTTTCAGTCGGCACCAATCCACGGGACTACGTTTGGACAAGGTTTGAGTTCGATTTCACTGATTATCTCGGATTGACGCTCGGATACGACTACGGCCGGTTGCCTCCGGTCTACACGAAGGTTGATAACAAGTATAGCGTCGGCCTGGTGGTCAAAACCGGTTTGAAATACAAACCAAAATAGAAAATCTATGAGAGAGGTCTACCCCACACAACGCTCTGCACCTTTGATGAGCCACTTCCATCGGGCACCACGGGCTCTGAAGCTCCTTGCCACTGTGCCTCGTAGCGCCACCGGTGCTGGGCAAGGTGAAACTAAGGTCAAGACGTGCGACCAGCCGACCGGTGCCAGTGCTAGCATCGCTCTCGTCGGAGCACCTTCCGTCCTCATCTTAATGCCAACTTTGAAAGGCCAAGAGACCGTCGTCGCATTGGGACACCTCTTTGCTCGGAACGAAGGGATAGTGCCCTTGTCTGGTTGGTGTGTAACTCCGTGATCATTATCGGGGCACCGGAACCTTTCTAGTTTCTAGTCGGAGGCCATCGTGCCAGAAAACCGATCCGGAGGGCTCACGACTTCCGTTTATCGATCTCTTTCTACCGTAGTGCTTGGCGTTTTCCTCTCATCACCGCTGTCCGCCCAAACTGGGGCGGGCCCCGGCAAACCTGCGGACAAAAAGGAGGATCCTGCCGCGAGTTCGCGGAATTCGACGGGGACCACCACGGTGGGCGCGGGCCAGTCGGGAATTGACCGTCCGGCCATCCTGGTGCCGGCAAATAGCGATGAAGTCATTACAAAGATTCTACTGCGCGGACTCGATGCCAAGCCCGTTGCCGGCGATCTAGAGGCGGGACTTCTCGTCAGCGCACAGCAACCGTCTCTGCTTGTTCGTCCAACAGTGACCCTGCTAGATGAGCCGGTAGCGGGCAAAACCGGTGAATTTCTTACCGCACTGAAGATCGACGGACTGGTGGCTTTCGGAGAAAGCACCGCGCCCTTGCTTTACAAAGGCAAGCAGGTGGAGATGCTTCGGTTTTCCAAACCGGGCTTGATTGCAAAACCTCCCGTCGGCGATTCTTTTGTGGTCCGTGAGGATATTCGCCAGCGCTCAACGCTCTTACTAGTCCTCGAAAATCCTTCTACGTTTGCCTACAAGTCCGTTCGGGCCAGACTTCGCTTTGACAACGAAGATGTTTGCCTTTTTGAGGCGGAAAACTTCGGTCAGACACCGGGTCCTATCGTGAAGCAACAATCTTGCGATACCAACTCGAAGTGGACGGAGTTCGAGATCCCGCAATACGCACAAGTCTCGCTAAGGGCCAACCCATCGACGTCCTGGTTTTTCGACCCCAACACAGGTTTCGCACGAAGCGCAAAGCGCAAAGGCTGGCTAACATTGCGCTTCAAGAACACCAATTCACAACAAATTCTGGAACAGAACCTGCCGATCGAGATTCAGTTTGAGCCCGGTAGTCTTTCCGTCTTTGGCAGCCTTCTCTACGTCGCCGGGCTGCTGCTCGCAGGCGCTCTACTATCGATGCTCTTGAGAGTCTCAGTCCCGAACATCAAGCGAAGGCACATGCTGAAGGACCAACTCGCGGACGCGGGAAGAATCATTTCCACGATCTCCACGGAGGTCGACAGCAATCTGCGGGTGCTCCTTCGCGTGGAGCGTCGAGCGCTGGATGAGCTTAGAACGGCCGTCTGGTCATTTGGGCCGGGCTACGCCGACTATGCAAAGCGTGTGGAACAAGGATTTCCTGATCTTAACCGGCGCATTGACGCGGTGCGCAGGCTCGACGCGGCTCTGATCCGCAGAAAAGCGCAGGCGACGCAGTCTGCTGCTCCTACGAGGCTGGAACAAATTGAAGAAATGTTGTCAGCAGCCTCCGAGACACTCAAGCAGGATCAGCTCTCTGAAGAAGATTGGGTCTTCGTTAGCCAGCGTTTGGAAGGCGCGCAAAAGCTTTTGCGTGAGCCCACGCAGACAGAAAAGGAGGCGTTTGAGGCGATGCTTTCGGGCCGGTGGAGAGCCATTCGAGAGCATTTCGGGGACGAGCACGGCATGCTGAAAATACCAGAGACACTGAAGGGCATGGGGGACTGTTTTCCGGACTCCTCGCTGTTGCCTAGCGAAACCGACAAGGATGGTTCCCAGTGGTTGAACTCCGTCGGCGTGGTGCGCGCTGATTTGCAGCTGTCGGCCCTCGGATTGGTCTGGGATTTTCAATTCCTCGCCCCCACGGTTGAGCCGTTGCATCAACAGTGGGTCCAAGCCAAGATCACGCTGAACCGTCTCTTGAGTACACCTGCTACTGAAAATCTACGCGGAGCAAAGCGTCTCCTGCGGCAACTGGCCGAAGGGGTTTCCGAACAGGACATCACAACGGCGCTTCAGACTGGCGCGGCCACTCTCATCATGGACCCAAGCATTGCCCGACCGGATCGGACCATGCGCTTCAGCGTGCGCTTCCGCCAACCCAACCTAAATACCTCTGCAGCCCGGCAACTCGTATCATGTCGCTGGGTCTTCGCGGATTCGTACGTTCCTAGGATTCCTTGGATCAAACGAGTGATCGCTATCATCCGGCGGTGGATATCGAGGAAGCCCACAAACTCAAAAACCACCGAGGATATTCTACTCCCCGAAGATGGCTGGTACGTTCATCACTACTTTGAGAAGTATGTCGTCGAAAGCGCAGTTTCGGTGAACTTCTACAATTCTCTCGCCGAGCCAATCCCGCTCGCATCCAGTGACAATTGGCCCACGATGGTTGTTAAGCCCCGGCTGAGTTGGCGAGGAAAAGAAAATTGGCAACGTTTTTTACTCGAAGTAACGCAATTGGGAGCAGCGCTCCTAATTCCCCTGGCGACACTGGCATCGACGACGATCAGTGGCGGATCGAGTGAACATTGGTGGGAACTCGTCGCCATAGGATTCGGCTCCGACACTATAAAGAATATTCTTGTCGGCAAGGATAATTCACAACAAGCATCCAAGTAATTCAAATTGAAATAGGAGAACGAGCCTTTAACACGCCCAGCGACGCCGTTGAGAGCACTTCTGTTTTCATTTGGACAATATGGGGGCCACTTTCCTCCGCGTGCCAACTCTAAGGTTACTTGAGAGGTCAGCGACTTCGAGGAGACGAGCATGACAGTATTCTTGAAACGTTTCTACCATCGGCTTCACTACCAGAAAGCTGATCGCTCCAAGAAGGAAATTATGCCGTCACGAGCCTAATTGTTCAGCTCCACTCTCTTTGTTGATCAACTAACTCTCCGCGAAAGCGCTACTTGGGAGGATAGAAAGTAATTGACGTCTGTCTCGGCCGCTTTTCGTCGGGGTTCATAAACATAGGCAAACGATCAGTGTTTCCACTTTCCTGCGACAGTTGGGTCGTCGTCGCGATCGAGACTCCGCGCAAACAGAAAAGGCCGCTCGCACAGCGTTTTGAACATCTCGTACTTCGCCGTGCTAACTCAGCTGTTTCTTAACTTGGTACACTGTTTGGTTTTATATAAAAGTCTTCCATTACTTTTGCCATCACGTTCTTTATTCCTTACTTGAGCTATAATACGCGCCATGCCGCAGATTCGGGCGACCATCGCTCAGATTTCCGATCTCCACATGAACCGCAGAGTGGATCCCAACGTGGTGAGTATGCTCAAGCATCTGCTCGCCAATATACATCCGGACATCCTGGTGATCTCAGGTGATTTGGCCAACCAACCAGTGCCTTGGCAGATGAAAAGGGCTGCGAAGCTAGTCGAAGAAATCAACTCCTTGCTTAAATGTCGGTTCACGCTAGTAATCCCCGGAAATCACGATTTCAAGTTTTGGGGGAACATTGGTCTGCGTCGCCTTAGTAGAATCCCATTCGAAATTTACTTCAGGCAAGATGGTCTTCATCAGAGGAAGATCTGGAGGTTAAAGAAGAGCTTCAAGTTGGCGTTGAACGCGCTGTGGTGGAACGGAAAGGAAATGCGGGAGCCTTTGATTCGGCACGATGAACCCAACCTGGGACTCGTGATATTTGCCATCAACTCCAATACCCTGACTGAAATGATGGCAGCGGGCGAGGTAATACCACGGGACCTCCAGGAGCTGTATGGACAATACGACAAAGCGACTAAAGAGAATTCCCAATTCGAATTCCTTTACAAAATCGCCGTTGTCCATCACCATCCCGCACCCATTGCGGATGCTCCTTATGATGCAATTGCACGCATTCAGGACACCTTCATGATCTTCTATAATGCGGGTTTGTTTGTCCGCGAGTTGAGCCGACGCGGGTTTAACTTGGTCATGCATGGCCACAAGCATGTCGCTGGTTTCTTACGCGTACAGTGTGAATTTGAGGATCTAGGGCGCACGGTCCTGCCCATCGCGGCAGCGGGAACAGCCAGTCACCCAGCTCCGGACGACAGTCGAGGGCACCATTTACGCGTACTACGGATTTTCGATGATGACACAGCGGTATTGGAGGAGCGATTTTTCTCGGCAGATATCGAAAAGAAGGATGCATCTTGCTCTTACGAGTTGGAGACGCTTGATGACGTAAGGAGACGTCGTTACGGTGCGTTCGGACGCCTGCAGAAGTACACGGTACGGGAAATACAGAAGAGAGTTGAAATTACAACTCTGGGATTCAGCAACGTTTGGATTAATCATCGTGACTGCCATGTGGTAACTGAACAGGGTTTGGCGGCAATTCCGGTTTCCCTTACAACTGCCCGACCTTCCTATTTAAGAGGCTTCGTCGAGAACTCGTCTACCTACGGGAGCATTGAATCCGATTCAGGTAGTGATCTGTACCGCGTTTCGGGTAGTTTCAAGTTCGCGACAACGCGGAAACCCAATGATGGCGCTTTTGAATTTGGATATTCCTACCGCTTGATGAATGGTCATGTACTCACAAAGGAGGAATTCGCCAGGCATTACGATGGTACTTCGCAATATTCTGAATGGGCATCAGTAACGGCACACCATGCTTGCGATCTCCTGACTCTAGATGTTCAATTCCCTCAACAGTACGACATGGCTGGATCCGAGTTTTACGCGGTTGCGGAGTATGTTCCCGCACCACTAAAGGGGCCCTCTGACGAGCGACTTGATCGCGGCGAGACGAAGCCACACGAGGACGAAACAAAACGGATAGCACGAGGTTTTCGAGTCAAGGGGAATGGCGTCGTCTTATCCTGCCCTCAACCTATCCCTGGTATGATTTACAGACTTTGCTGGAAATTGCCTGGGGCAGGCGGTCCCCAGCCGAACCTTAGTTCTGGCGCGTTCGTAGAGGCATCTCGCGAAAAACTGCTCAAAATGGTAGGTCCAACGAACCCGGCCGGGAGGCAGTTATTCGAACACGTTCGATCGGTCCTCGAGAAGCTGGCGAATGACCTGAATTCGAGGCTTTCTGGTCCATCCGAAACATTCAAGGTCACTCTAATGGTCTTCGAAAAAAACTCTCGGCGACTCAAGTTCGTGGCTACAAACATGGGCGATCTCCCGACTGCTGATTTCTATTCCGGAGAGGGATGCGCGGGATATGCTTTTGAGAAAGCGTCTTCGATCATGTACCATCCGGAGCGAGATGATATTGGATATTTCATTCATCCCGGTGAAAGCGGTGATGAAGGCCGAATGGAAGAGCCCGTTGTGCTGCTGAGCATCCCTTGGGTTCACGACTCTCAAGACCAACAGCAGATTGTCGTTGGAGTGGTTAACATCAGTACAAAGCTTAGAACGACGAAATTGCTCGGCATTTTTGACGCGCGCGACCGAGAGGATAAACTATTGAGCTTTCAAGCCTTAGCAAATTTGTGGGCAAAACAGCTGCTTTTCGATATAATGAAGTTCGGTGAGGAGACCTAAAAATGCCGCCAGTTTGGGATCCTAAAGAGCAAAGCTCGAAGCTTTATCAGGAGGTCGAGAACCCGTCCAAAGGCGTTGTAACGGTGCGATATCGTCCCCCGTCCGACAGCGACCTTGAGAACCTACAGAGCACCGAAATTTACCGTATCGTTGATGAGAATAGCGATGCTTTCGGTCTGAGGCATCAGATCAAGAAGTCTGTGTAAATCTGTCGACATTTGCCAAACTGCTTTATTGCATTAGATCCGCGGCCAGGGCAGTAATTGCCCGCGAGAGGTTCAGCCCTAGCGTTCTCCTCGGCACGATTGCCCCACCCACAACACAAAGGCTTCGGGCAAGACAACATTTCCTTAACTCCTTCAACTTTCAACCGCCGCGAACAGGTCGCGATTACCCGAATGCTCGCCTGTCACAGTCAACAAATTCGGTACGTTGGGGACAGCAGCAGAACGATATCCTGGACTATTGCGAGTCGGACGTAATATTGATTTGCTTACTTCGATTGATAAACGTTCCAGGCCAACGTCGCTGACACGAAGTGCAATGAGTACCCCGGCACGACCCTATGACCTAGGCTCTTTCGCACCGCACGAGCAAACATCCGTACTTTCTGTGTCAATCCGGTCGGCTCGATTGCGGAACGATTTGCTCCAGACCAGAACCTACCCGCCGCAGGGCTCCAGCCTCCGGCCAACCCGCATCTGCTTCGATTTGGACTGCTCCCGGCACGGCTCCCGCGAATCCGGCTCGTATTCCGTGCTCACCACGCGATACCGCATGGTAGACGCACCCAGCCTGGACCGCAGCCTCGGGAACTCTCGCAACATAACCCGGGTCGTAGTATCCGCATTCCAACTTTTGCAGCGTCATATTCTTGCTCAACTCGATTGCGGTCGCCGCGCCTTCCCCTCTTGATTTTCTTTCCGTTAGGTTCCCACTGGGAATTCCTACGCGCATGCTGATGACTTTTTCCACGCGCCGCAATATCTCTTGCCCACCCACAACATCCCGCGGCGTGGACATCGCTTCCTCGTATTTTGGCCAATCGTACTGAAACGATTCCACACTGCCGTCATTCGCAAAAGTCAGGACAATGGTTGAACCTCCTCCTACCACTGGTGTGCCACGGATCGTACGGCCGAACACAATATGGCTCGCCGTTACGGAACGCACTGTTTCGTGCGTTTTCAGATTGTGTCCTCCCTCGATTCTATACTCCGTCCGCACAGGCACGAGTTCTTCACCCGGTCCAAGTATGATCACCGACGCGAGCCTCGCTTCGATGAACTTCCTTCCTTCGCTCTCCAATGCGGCAGCGGATGCTCTGTCTGAGTAGCTCTTCGCGAGACGATGTGCCCGCTTGCTCACCTCTACGTCGCGAAACCTCACGGCACTTCCGTCGCCCAGCACCTGCAACGACCACGATTCGGTGGCAACCTCGATCATGTTCCCGGGAGTATCCGCTGCGGGATGTCGGCACGGCGCCGGACATAGCTTTTCGACCAAGGCAGCGCTTACAGAACCGACGTCTTTCAAGGCACCTCGTCGTAACAGCGGCAGCGATGGTCGCTTAAAGCCATATTCAATCGGTGATGGCGAATCGCCATTCGACCGGGCACGCTCTTGCCCTCGCACTGAATCGACACCAGGAAAAACCGCAAGCGCCGCCAGCATTCCAGTCGCCAGCCAAAGCTCCTTGGAATTCATGCGCTGATTCCTTTCCGCGCGCCTTGCTAATCTCCGTTCCATCCCACCCAGCAGACGTATCCCATCTGTCTGTCGCGAAGCGGCGGAGTGGTTTGCACGCTCTCAAGATTCATTCCCAGGCGGTTCCAGCAATCATTCGCATCGACGCCTGTTGCCGCCGCCGAAGGGTGATTGTTGTTATCGGCATACCAGACGGCCTCGTTCCACGCTTGGCCGATCGGCTCTCCGTCCTGCATGCGGCTCGCGAATTCGGTGCCCTTTTGTCGGTTGCCGTCGTAAACGAGATCGTGAGCCCCAAGCAATATCTTGACTCCTCCTCGAAATGCCGGGCCCATCCGGTCCCAGAAGTGGCCATCGGAGGTCTGCATCGTGTCGCAAACATAGGTGGCAAACACTTTGAGTTGCTGTCCCGTTGCTCCGAAGCGCATCGCACTTGACCACGCCAGCGATTGAAAATCCCACATTGCGTAAGCCGAGTCATTCTCGCTGACGCCACCGTGGCTATTCATCAGAAAAAAATCAACGCTATCCGCGCCGCCGCAAGGGTTGCACGTTTCGGCTGCATTGCCATTTGCGAAAGCCACGCTGGCTCCGTGCAAGTTAAAATAGAAGTCCACCCACTCGCTGCCCCGAATCGTATCAATGAAATCGGTGCACATACCGTAGGTATCGATCGTATCCGCCCAGTTGTTCTGAAAGTCGTTTTGGCATCGCACGCCAACGTGCAACGGCGTGTGGGGGAAGATATGGCTGCCGACAGGTTCAACAAACAACACTAAGGCTCCTACCACGAAAACAACCATTGGGAACAGCCAACGTTTCAAGGGCCCGAAAATAGAGAGGGTTCTTGTCATCTTCGAACCTCGCAAAACATTCGATGAAGGGTTGGGCTTCCGGGGGACCGATAACTCTATGAAGTCTATCAGCACTGATTAATATACCTATATTTATAAGCCGTCAATAAATTCTAGAAAGTGTTTTTAGGAAAATAACGCATTACGCGAGGGATGCTTCTCATTTCCGCCGCCGAATTCGATTTTCTGATAGAACGCAACAAATGATGGAACAACCTTGGAACATCTGAAGGAGACGATTGACGACCCAGTGGACCCTAAGCGACGGCTGGACAACGAATTGTGATTTTTGGTCTCAAGGCTGTTAACAGAGAACTTCAAATCACATAACTCATTTCTCTGGCGTCAGTTAACAGCTTCGGGCACATCCCCAAACACCTCTTTCTTGTCCCCAGGATGTCTCCCGCTCTATGGTTCCTCAGAATGTTATCGCTCTATTTTAGGCGCCTGCCTGGAGAGTGGCATCACTAAGAAGTGTATTTAAGTTGAGGCGGAAGGTGACGGCTCGTCACTATCTAGAACACAAAGCGGATTCCGCCTTGAACCGTCGAGAATTTCGTGGCTGCGGCGGGAGTATTGACGGCATGGAAGTTGTAGGAACCTTGAAGTCCCCAATGTGGGGTCAGCTCGTACAGAATGCCTGCGCCGAAGTTCCCGCCGAAATAGGTTGAGCCTGGGCTGAATTTGTAGCCGCCAATTCCTCCGTTGACAAACGGCCGGATCCGACCGCTGCTCGTCAAGTAGAACTTCCCGTTGGCCGAGAATTGATAGAGGTCCAGACCGCTCCCGGCACTTGCGGGAAAGTGGTCATAGCCAAAGATGCCTTCTGCCGAAAAATGATTGGTTACGATGTACTCCAACCCAGCGTCTAAAGCAAAGCCGGTGTTGAAGAAATTGCTAAACGTCCCGTGCGGAATCGCCGGCCCAAGGTCAAGGAAGAGAGCTATCTTGCCCTCCGACGGAGGCGGGACGGTTGTGAGCACGTTGCCTGTGCCAATCGGCTGGGGAAGATGTTCGGGCGTTACCGAGTCACCAATCAGCGCCACCACGTCCTCAAAATGAACTTGAACGGTTGGTGGTGTGTTCCCGGTGAAAGGCAGGGTCGCCGTGTAGGTACCGTCCAAATTGTCGACGGCCTTGAACGGTGTAACGCCAGGGGCGGTAAACCAAAAGTAGTTCCTCCACCCTAGTCCCATGCGACCGCACTTGCGATCGCGTTTCTGGCAGCCGGGCCCCGGCTTGAAGCGCGGGGTCATTTCGATAGAGAGTGTGCGGTCCCGGCCGCTACCGAAAACGCTGCTTGCAAAGCGTGTGTTTGAAGCGTCCGGCGTGGCACGTACGTATACCGTCCGTAGTTGCTGATGCGAGAAACGGACGAAGGCCGGATCGACGCCCTCGGCGGTAATCAGAACGTTGTAGTTACCGGGCAGGGATGCATCAAAGGCAGCGCTGTAAATTCCATCGCCGGCGACATCGTCCCCGTGTTCCGGCTTGCCGTCGTCAAAGAGCGTGATCTGGGGTGCTTTGCGGCGAATCAATTTTGACGGGTCATTTTGCAGCGTGTTGAACAGCTTGGCCTCGGCGCCCATTTGAAGATCAGCATTTCCAGCGGGCGGATTCGGGCTGGCCGTGCTGTCCGAGAGCATATCGCCAAGGCTTTGCCCCGGCTCGACCAGCTCCGCCGCTATGATGTCGCCGGGATGCGATCCCAAACCGAGAATGGGGCGCCCAAACTGCGTCAGTTTTGCTCGAATGAGGATTTTGTCGCCCGCTTTGTAGTCTTGCAGCACAGCAGAAAGGTCACTCTTGATGGCTCCATCATCCGCCATCACCTGGAGATCAAATGGGACGCTGCCCGTCTTAGCTGTAGCGTCAATCCCGCCAAGCACTTCCACTTGAAACTTCCAATCCTCCAAGGGGTTAAAGGAACCGGAAATAGGCAGTGACTGAACAATCGAGATCAGGCCTGAATCGCTTTCTTTCACAATCGGAGCGATGCCTCCGGGCGGCAAAACGGTCAGACGCAATCGGGCGAACTCCGCTTGCCACATGAGATTGAATTCGACATCGCGGCTCGTGGTGGCGACCGGAAGTTTTCCGGTGTAAGGGGCGGTAGCAGAGATCATTCGGAGAGTTTCGTAGGAGTTGAGCTTAAGAAAATTTTGCAGCATCTCCAGGAAGAATGGCCGGAGCAGACAAGCGTTGTCTTCCGTGTTTATGTAAAATTGCGAACCAGATTGCTTGGCGATTGCTTGCATGATGGCAGGGTCAACGGCAGTCTGCGTGCCCACGGTAACGGTATAGATGGGCACCGCAATGTCAGTGCACGGGTTCGACGTCGTCCCAGACGGGCACGGCGACGCATCCCAGACGGGAAACGTCGCAATCTTTTGCGTTTGCGGATTGGTTCCCACACCGCGATCGAAGTTCTGTTTGCCGTCGCTCATTAACAAAATGACTTCCCTGCGGCCACCTTGCGCGGCCGGCAATTGGTTGGCCGCCATAAAGAGTCCGTCGCCTATGCTCGTCGATCCATTCGCAGTGATGGAACTGACGTTGCCTGTAATATCCGGAACAGGAAAGGCCGGCGTCGTGGGATTGGCGGCAGCAAATTGATTCAGCCCGGAGACCATACTGCCCGGCGTCCACGCGCTTGCGCTCGAACTGAACAAATCCGCACCGATTTTGTCGGATAGCGACGTGGGGCGCTCGTTTACGCGAAGGTCGTTCCAGACGCTCGCAAAGTCGCTGACCGCAAGTCGGAGGGCCGCGATCTTCGTGAGTGGCCGTCCTCCAGTCGGCGTGCACGCACGGTTTCCCAGGGGTGGGTCGTTCATGCTGCCCGACTTATCGAGAACCATCATGACGTCTACCGGCGGCCGCTCTTTATAACACCTCTCGGTCGGTGGTGATTGTCCATCGATGAAAGCTCCCTGCTGTGGATTTACCGAAGCCGGGTTTGCCGTAGGGCAAACCGTGCTGATAGGACCTAGCAATTGGTAGCTTTCGAGGCAAACACCGATGATATTCGGGCCCGCCGTCACGTCAATCTTGTATGCGTCTTGGGCAGGTGGGACGCTCAGAGTCTCGGCGCAACTGGCGGCCTGGCCATAGTTCGAATAGAGAGTGATCTCGATCTGATACCGGCTAAACCCCGACTCCAGGGTGGTCATGGGCGTTATGACGACTTCATCTCTGCAGGTAGAGCTGGGGCACGTTGCCGCGATTACATTCGACGGTTGAGGAAACGTGCAACCAAGCGTCCCCATCGAAGTCCCCGGGCAAACACTGGGGCTTCCACTGGGCAAGCCGATCTGCCAAACCTTATTTTCGGGGTCGGTGATGTTTAGGGTCACCGCGGCCGTGGAAGCAAAACTTACCATGGCTACGACTTTGGCTATTGCGTTTCCGCCCACAACTTTGCGCGGAATGTCGATCTGGGTTGACGCTGTGCCGACCTGGGGCCGCGGGGGAGTTTCGCCACGCGCATTGTCAGGCCATCCGCAGATGGCGGCAAGCCCGACGGCCAGCAGGATTGAGATCAAAAGCTTTGGCATGGCGCATCCTCCGTCGCGACGACTCTTTGCCACGACACCAGTGCCCCGGAGCGATCTGGTTCCGTGTCGAGGAGAGCCTGGTCGCTAGAACACATAGGAAAAACTCAGGAAAGGGATCGCACGGGCGCGAAGGCTGTTCTCATTCAACTTGATCAGCACATTGCCGGTGATCAAAAAGTTCGAAAATGGCCGGATTTTTGCGCCTAAGGAGAGACTGGTAACGTTCAGCGTGCCCGTAGACTGCTTTAAGTTCGGGGCGGACTTCGGATCATCGAAAGGAGCCGTGCAACCAAGCGGATATTCCGCCTTGCAGGCTCCAAGTTGCGGCGACATGATCTCGGAGGTGCGCGGCGTTTGAAAGACTTGCTGGCCAACCAAATCAAAGGCAGTCGTGAGCCGCTTGGTGAGCCATATATCGGCGCCTGCCGAATAGGTGAACTGACTTGGCAATCTTTCCTTGCCGCCGATGGTAATGTCTCCGGCGATCTTTGAGCTGCCGTTCGATTCATAACCGACGACAACGTGGGGCGACATCCTCCAGTCATAGGACCAGGCCACAAAGGGCCTAACGCCGTAAGCGCCTGCGCCTATGAAATTAAGCGAATCGCCGGTAGGAAACCGGACGTCAACACCAACCGCCAGTCTGGCGTGCTCAGCTTCCCAAATCTTGCCTTTCGCACGCAGAGTGATGTCGCCGATTCCCGAGGCAGTGCGACTGCTCGTGAACACCTGGTGGCGGCAGGGAAACTCGCAGGAGTTCGGCACGACCGAAAACGAGTGCACCTTACTATTGGAATTGTTAACGATCGTGGCGTCGGAAATAATCTGCATGCGAACGTTCTCGATGGGTATGACCATCGAGACGTCGATCCGATTGGTGATGCCGTACGTGACGGAAGTCGTGACTCGGTGAATCTTGAGACCAATCCGGTTCTCTGTGGTGATTACATCCCTGATGAAGCCGCAGAAGTCCGTGTTGTCGCCGTTGACTGAGCAATTCCGGGTACCAACAGGAGGAGAAAAGTCGACGGTTACGTCCGGCTGTGTAAAAACCACCGGAAGGTTCTTTAGGTTTATGCCGTCGAGACTATCGAATTGGATGTATTCATAGCCGGATGCCAGGAAAACTCTATGCCGGCCGATGGTCTCCGCCCGCTCACTGAAGACTGGTCCTAAGCTTTCCGTAGCGGATAAGAAGACCTTGTTCACCGGATCCCAAATGAATGCTAGACCGGACGAAGGCGAAATTTGTGGGAGGAGAGTCGATTGTCTGGCCAAGGCCGAATTCAACGACCGCAGATTGCTCGTCAAGAAGTTGTTTTGGAATTCGGCTCCGGTGTTGGTCAGCTCCAGCCCGTTCACTCCGTACACCTGGGGGAGCAAGCAAATCAGTTTGTCGCTTTGCACTCCGGCAGGGCAGAGATTTTGAGCGTTGGCCCCGATGGCGGTCAAACCACAACAAAAAAAAGCAGTTAGCAGCGCGGACTTTAACATAGAGCGGCTACCCTCCGACGCGGGTCAACCGAAGCCGCTTTTTCTCCACGCTTGCCGCGGCCCTGGTCCTGACGAGGCCCGCAGATTCTGTTTAAGCAATCTGTCTAGAATGATAGTGGCGCGAAGTAACGAATCGTTTCAGTCGATGTCTATCTAACGAAGGTGATCAGCCAAGCCCCGTTTCGTTTTTCCAGTTCGATAGTAATCGGACTTTCTGGGGACCTCATGGTGCCGCCGTTTCTTGGCTTGAATTCCTGGGAAGACTGCCCCATCACTGTTGCGTTCGTGCCATTGGTCTCGACACGCAGGTCAGTGACTTTCATGGTGATGGACTGTGCGCTGTCGAAGTAACTCTTAACTGCCTGCTTTGTCTTGTCCGGCGCATCGGGCCAGATCTTCCAAAGTGCCTTTGCGTCTTTACGGTTGTAGGAGTCAACGTAGGCATCAATGACTCTGGCCACCGCATCGCGGTCCGCTTGCTGGCCAACAACTCCTTCATTTGGCTCAGCAACTTCGACCGTTGTGATGTTGTTTGTTGGAACGCGCCACGCCGCCAGCTGACTTAGAATCTCCCCGCTCTTCGCCTCGATCCCTGACTTCGGAGCACTCGCCGTATGCATTCCCAAAAAGGCTCCTTGCGCATCAAAGACTGGTCCGCCCGAATCCCCCTCAGACAGCGCGTTGTCGCGGCTCGTTGAAAAGTGATGTATATCGCCGTTCGGATTCAGGTTCTGAACCGTTCCGGTAGCGATACTCCAGTCCCCGGAAGATGGGTGTCCAATCACATGAACGGGAACCATCAACGCAGCATCTTTCCTCACTGTCTCTGGCAATCCGCTCGGGAGACTAGTGAACGGTACCTCGACAATGGCCAAATCTAGGCCAGGCTCATATTTTTCAAAGATCGTGGCCTTTATTTTCTGCGGGCTGCTGTGGAACTGTAACTCTACTGACTGTGCTGCGACCCCTTCATTGATGACCGCGTGGCACGCAGTAATGAAATACGCGCTCTGGCTATCTTTACCCACGAGCATTCCTGCAGCCGTTTCCATGGTGGATTGAGCGGTAAAACGGACACGAAGTTTGACGACTAGGTTCATCTGCGCTTCGATTTTCGTGCTCTGGGCCAAAACAGTTTTTGCAAACAGAGAGACACCCGCAATTGCAACGACCACCGGGATTGCCACACGTGTGCTCATTTTTTCCCCAGCAGACCCATCTTTTCTAGTATTCCGAGCATCAGTCCACTCAGCGTAACGATTGCCCCAAAGATGCGTGCCGCGCTACTCGATTGATCAAAGGCTGAAGGCATTAGCGTCGCCATATCTTTCACCCCCGCTCCTGCACGCACATCGCGAACCTTGCCATGCAGACTCAAATGAATTCCGTCTGTGACCATGAATTGTCTTACGTAAAAATCCTTTTGCGGAACCACAACCAACAAATCGCCGAACTTCAAGGTCACGACCTTGTTCGCTTTCTCAAAAGTGATTTCAGCAGGTGGCGCAAGCAGGACGCTTTTCTCCTCAGAACTTCCGGGATCCGTCTCTGTAAACCGCACTTCGCCAAGAATCGGAATTTGCGTATCACTTACATCGGAGTGCTCGGAAAGGGCAAAATCAATGCGCGCGTCCGGAGCGGTGGCGACAAAAACAGAATCGCCCCCTTCAGGATAAAAGTTCCCCTCGATGTTACCGGCCGTTTTCCCCTCAACTCGCAAGCTCCGGCATTCGAATGCTGAAGGCCGCCCAGGCTCGCTCCGCAAACTGGACAACTCACCTTGGAGCATTCCGTGGCTCTTCATGCCAAACGATTTCCCAGGCTTACCCTCAATAAGCTGCAGTGTGACAACAGAGGGACCTAATACTTCGAGTCCACCGCTCCGCACGCGATAGAAAGAACAAGATGAAAAGGAATCGCCTTCCGCGTTGAATGCAGTGACGTGCATGGGCACGCCACCAACTTGAATTGTCTGCTCGGTGCTGAACCTCACTTGTAGCGATTTCATGCCCGAAACTAGTAACTGTTCGTGGTTGCCGGGACCCAGGATGCGAGTCGCGTTCGTTCGAAAGGAAAGCTTTCTGGTATTGACGGAAATGTTCGCGATTGTCGCGGGGTGAATCCGAACCGCAATTAGCACCGCGACGGCGGTGCCAACCCACACACAGCCGATAAGCCACACGACCCAGGGCCGAAACGATTTTTCCGCGTCGGCTGCCATTTACGGTTGGTGATAGATCACGAAGTCGAGTGAAATTGGTGTTAGTTCGCCGGGAATGCGGCCAAGAAGTTTGATATGGAATTCGCCTGGGCGCAAACCCGACATATCTAGGGTAAACGCCTGCGAACTCCCGGCCGCGTACAGTTTGCAATTGGGATTGTATTTCCTATTACAACTAAATTGGAGTTTGGGCGCGTTACTGAGAGCACCCTTTTCGTTTGTAACCGAAACTTCCAAAGTCTGCAGGTCCGACGCGGTAATAAAATGAAGTGTATAGGTCCCTTTCTTTGGCTGGCTGTTTGTCTGATACACGTCCACCGGCAAATACACCGCCGGCGCCCCGCTAATTTCATAGCGCGCAAGAACGCCAATGTTGGTCGGCTGTAACCCAAGCTTGTCAATAACATCCTTCGTCGGCCACGGCTCAAAGATATTCCAACCGTTGTTCTTCCATCGGTTCTGGCTGGTTGCCTCCATGAAATAGTGGAACGAGTCCTGAAGCTCTACTGCTTCCAGGAATACCTTTCCGGTTCGAACGTCGGCAACTGGTGGGAGAAAGAAGCGCACGTGCAAATTCGAATTTGTCGAAAAAGTTTCGAAATTCCTGTGTATTGCGATTAGGGTTAGATCCGGAGCTGCGTTGGGGTGTACGTTCGTCCCCTCTTTCCGGTTTTCGAATGTCTGCATTCCCTGAATCTGAGCGTATAATCCCGGACTCACGCTCAGAAAGATCGCCGCGACTGTGAGGCCGATGGAAATGGCTGGGGAGTGGGACATCTTCGGCCACACTTTAGGAGCCGTCTACGTGGCGCGATTATAAACGATTCCGGCCGGTCAACACATCAAAATCGTGCGTCTGGCCGGCAGTTAGGCTTGCGACGAAGCGTTCCAATTCGACCGTTTCTACTCCGCGAGCGACTGCCCTTGTGGCCTGGGCAGAGCGCGACTTCCCGTAAACTACAATCAGACGGGTCGAGCGTTTTTCCATCGTCCGGCGCAAAGCGAGAAGCGGGGCGGCCATTGCGGGGCGCACCGTTTTCCCGGCCTTACATTCGATCAGCCATAGTCCGGCATTCGGTCTGGGTAGGAGAAAATCGACCTCCTGGCCCTGATGATTGCGAAAGTAATAGAGCTCTTTCCTGCCACCCTGGTTCACTTGGCTCTTGAGGATTTCTGCTGCGACAAAACCTTCATACAACTGTCCCCAAAAAGGCGAGCGCTGAAGCTCAGCTTCCGATGTGATTCCCAGGAGATAGCAGGCCAGGCCGGAGTCACCCCCATAGACTTTCGCCGTTGTGACGAGTCGCTTGCCAAGGTTTTCGAAGTACGGAGGAACAATGATGATTTGGCTCGTGATTTCGAGAACGTGCAACCACTCGTTTATGGTCGGCACCGAAACCCCGAGAGGTGCGGCAAGATCGGTCTTATTAAGAATTTGGCCGTGTCGGCTAGCCAGTAGTGCGATGAATCGACGGAAGGTGACCAAGTGTCGTACGTTTGTGATTGATTGGACGTCTCGCTCCAAATAGGTTTGAAAGTAGGATGCAAACCAAAGTGCTCGAGACTTCGGGCGAACCACAACTTCTGGAAAACCGCCGTGAAGCATATTCACCTTTGGAGTCTCGGTGACACTGAAAGGCAGAAGTTGCAAAATAGCAGCCCGGCCAGCCATCGACTCGGTGATGCCCCTGCATCAGCGGTGCTTCCTGCGATCCGGTGAATAGCCACTGCCCCATGCGACTGGGCGCCGTATCGATGAGAGTAGGCACGTAACTGAGAAGTTCGGGAGCATTCTGAATTTCGTCGAATAGGATAGGAGGACGCGGCTCATCGAGGAATGTGCGCGGATCACCGCGAATCCGTCCCTGAATGTCGGGATCTTCAAGGAGGACGTAGTGGGTTTTGGGAAACAAGTGGCCAAGGAGAGTCGTTTTTCCCGAGCGGCGGGGCCCCGAGACAACCACTGCGGGGAAATGTCGAGCCTGTGCTTCGCCAAAACTTCAGCCGAGACCCAAGACGAGTCGGTTCTTGGTAGAGTAAGCTTGGATACGATTACGGACTCGGTACAGCAAGAAGACCCTAAGAGGGCGAACCCGAGTGCGCGTGGAGCGCACATATATACACATATATGTATATAAAGGACCGGCCGAAAGCCGAACTATGCCGCTCGATTGTAACGATGGTGCAGCCCTCCGAGTCGCTCCTGTGAAAGGACCCGACCCGAAGCTTCGGAACGAATTCTGCCCTCAGGTGTCCCCTTCTCAAGTCCGAGATGCGTGCGGTCCTCATGATGGTAACGAACGTACTCGGAGAGCAATCGCTTCAGATGGCGTTCATTCAGCGCAACAATCTGGTCCAGCAGGTCTCGTCTACAGCTTCCCACCCAACGCTCCGCGATGCCATTCTGCCAGGACTTCGGAATGAAGTTCGCTTGGGAATGATCCTTGTCGCTTTCACCGCTGCGATCACCTCGAACCCAAACTTCCGATCGTGATCAAAAATCAAGTATTTGACAGAGGTTTCAAAGGGAAACGTCTCCGGCAACTGCTGGGTGATCCAACCGCTCGTCGGATGCTTCGTGACATTAACGTGCAGGATGCGCCGCCGATCATGACTGATGACGAAGAAGCAGTAGAGCACGCCGAACATAATCGTTGGCACCGTCAAGAAATCCATGGCAACAATCGCTTCCCGATGGTTGCGAAGGAAGGTTAGCCAGCGCTTGGAGCGGTCGGGATCTCTCGGCGCTCTCTTCATCCAACGGGAGATGGTTCTCTCGGAAAGCTCAAAACCGAGCACGCGGAGTTCCCCATGGATCCGCGGCGCTCCCCAAGTTGGGTTCTCGGCAACCATCTGGAAGATCAATTCCCGAACCTCCTTCGGCGCCGGTCTTCTTCCGACGTGCCTACGGACTCTGGAGATCAACCTCCAATACATACGAAAACCACTCCGGTACCAGCGGACGACGGTTTCCGGCGTGACCAGGATGAGAGAATGTTTCCATTCCGACCAGACTCGCCGGGCAATCATCCACAAGAGCTTATCGAAGGGGTTGAGGCTCGGGCGAGGATGTCGACGCTCCAGGGCGACAAGTTGTTGACGCAAAGCGAGATTCTCGAGAAGGAGACTTTGCCGCCCGCGAAAGAGGCGCACCAGCATTCCGAAGCAGAGCCCGAGGACGCGAAACATGGTCAGGATTTATAACAGAACGGTTGTGAGATGACAGCAGCTATGTTGTTGATTTCACGGTAGGCTGGAGTTTCGGCGAACCACAGGTGAAAGAACAGAGCACCATGCCTGCTTCCTCAGACGACAAAGACCCGCTCGTGTTCAAGCAGCTATCCGTCACCGTGAGCTATGGAGTTACGACCGATGTCACCGGCGGAGTCAGCGTTCCCATAAATATAGTCACGCTTACCGGGCAGCTTGACCGGAGCAAGAACGCCGTTATGTCGGTAAAGCTCATATTCGCTTCGCCTCCCAAAAAGCCGTAACGAAGTCAGATCTGGGCATCCTCCGGCCGAGCGAAACATCTGCGATTGGGGAAGATGTGCTCGCCTACATCTCGATAAATCCGCGGTCATCGTCTGCGCTGTCGCCTTGTCCTACGCTAAAGTTCTGTTTTTCGTCCGAGAAATTCGCGGCCGCCATAAAACATCAATCGGCGAAGGCACGGTCAAAATTAGCTGGCGCCTTACAACATGCGTGGTTTCCTGCTGGGTCCTTGGCCGGTGCACGCGGTTCAACCCTTCCTCCACGAACTAACTCATCATTTTGCTTTCACTCGGCCGTCGGTGTCGCTTTGGCGCTGCTGCGTTTCCGCGCGATCTGACGCCTAGCCACATCCAACAAAGAAGCCCTACCGCTATGCTGTCTTCAGTGTGACAGGTCGCAGGAGCAAGAGAGTTATTCTCCGTTTGTGGTGCTATTTCTTGGTGTGCTTTTTCCAGTCGTCTTTCACCTCCATGCTGTTGATGCAGGATAGAATCAGGTCCCGAAATCGGGGGAAGACGCTTTTGTGGCCACTGAACGTCACCAGTATGGATAATCCGTTCCACGTAGTGGCGAGATAGGTCGTATAAAACTCCGGTATTTCCGATTCGAAGTGAGTTGCCTCAACCCATTTGACTTTGCCGATATCGTCGGCGATCTTCGGACCTTCGACAAGAGACGATGCTCCGGTTACAGACCTATTCTTGCGCAGGTAGGCCATGTAGCCCGGAAGGGTGTCATCGTCTCCAGCGATTTTCGCTGCGAGGATTATGATCGTCGGCGCTTTGTGACCCTTCGGAAGAGGGGGATAGCAGACGAAGACGTCATCTTCAAGATGACAGTGCCAGCCATCCGGTAACTGGAAGCGGAGGAATTGGCTTTGAAAGATCTCAGCGGGTGTAGGCGACACACATATTAGACACGCGAGGAATAGCGCGAGGATGAAGAGCTTCAATCCGCTCTTTCGATCTGTGGACGGGCTGCTCTTTCGCTTAAACATTTTGATTCCAATTCTGCCCAGAAGAGCTCAAGATCCTGGGTGAACTTCGCGTACAACTCGTAGAGCTCGACTGCACTGACCGCGACGATGCGATCGCGCGACAGCCGTTCACGTTGATCAGCTTGAATATCCGCTTCACGTTCGTTCGGGCGAACCGCCACTTGAGAGTTAGTCACTAGCACGATCGGACGTGGAAACAGCTTGGCCCTTTGTTCCAATAATTCGATTTGGAATGGATCTATTCGGGTTCGGCTTCCGAGAGCCACCAATATCAATTCGGTATTTTGGGGAGAGTGGAGCATGACGGCCCCAGATCCGGATGTTCGAACGGACGAGAGTCGTTCACCCCCTCGATCCAGTAAGCAGAGTACGGCGCCTTCCAGAAGGCGGTCGTCCTCATACTGAGTGAGCAATCGAGTTCGGCGACGTGAGTCTGTCATCTGAGTCTTTAGCTCAATCATGCGTGCTTCGAGGTTGCCGCGACTGGTTTGCAGACTATCGAACTCTAGATCGGCCGCCTTAGCGTCCGGTAAATCGAAATCGGTCATCCAGAGCGGGTCTTCCGAAGCAAACTGCTGGCGCCACGACAGCTGCAGGATGAAGGTATCACTGACTCGGTGATCCTGCGTTTCCACCGCGCGCATGAGGAGGAATTCGCGAAGCCGCTCTGCAAGCCCAAGCGGAAGAACTTTGGCCAAATATTCATACACGCCAAGAAAGCGGTCGTCTTTGGCATATTCAACTCGGCGACCGTCATGTTCTTCGCCCAGGAATGCAAAGTGAGAGACATAGTCGCGGATCCGGTCATGACGAAAGCGGATCTCCTGCCTTGGCGGACGGCCGGGTACTTCGACTGTTCTGACGAGGGCCATCTTCTCGGTGATGAGGGCACTTATTTCACGGGCAAAAGGAGATTCCGTCAGATCATCATCCCCTGTTACTCGACGTTGAAATATGTCCTCGGCGAACGCTTCCGTTCGAAATGCGGTCTCATGCTGCGCCAAGTACCTTTCGGACATTAATTGAAACTGCTGCTCCTGCAAAGAGAGCAGATTAGGTTCTTTGCCGTTGCCTAGGACAATGGCGACCGTCGTCAAATCCATTGGGTTCGATAAGATCGTCTCATAGGCACGAATTTCAGCTGGGTCCGAAATCTCTCTCCATAAATTCTTCAGGTACATTTCCGTAATCTTTCGATAGTCGTTGCCGCGGACCACCGCTGTTTCTGGAAGGGCCAGCTCGCGGCCTGCGAGGAATTCGGAGATTTCATCGTGCCGCAGCGGCTGGAGCTCCAGAGTCTCAATGAGACTAAGGCCTCGCAACCGGATCTGGCTGGTCACCAAGATTCGCGCGTGAGGATAAAGCGACATGAAGGCGGTGATCTTTTCCTGCGTTAGTAGGTCGACTTCATTGTAGCCGTCAATGTAAACCTCGATTCGACCTGCATATATCAATGCCTTGAGGAGGTCCTGATCCTGGGAAAACATCGGGATGCGCCGGGCCATGGCATCTTCGACGCCGGCCGAGCAGCGCAGGGCGGGTAAGTACATGACGATGTCAGTCTTCGCGTCTGCCTTCCGGCGCAGGGAATAACGCAGAAAACTGGATTTACCGAGACCGGAGGCTCCGAGCAAGAGAACGCGTGCCCCCAACTGTCGAAGAGCCTCGACGATCAGTTCCTCCTTGATTTGATCAATCGAGTTCTCCGCTACTGCGACTCTTTTGACGCGTCCTTTGTCAAAATAAGAACGTCTGTCGAATTCGCTGACGCCAGGCTGGAGGATTTCGCCAAACATCTGATCGCGAAACGGTGCAAAGAGTCGGCGCCGGGCAAAAGGCAATGACAAAAAAACTGTGTCCATGTAACCAAGGGCGATCACTTTCCGTGCCAATGGATTCCAGAAAATCACTGACTGCACGGCTGGAAAATAGGGATACAAAAACAAAAGGACGATCCAGAACAGAAAATGCAGCACCAGGATGGAAGGTATGCCGACAAAAGCGAGTAGGGTTCTTCGCTTGGCAATCTCGCCGTCAATTTTCTGAGCGGTCTGAGGCGATACGCCTTTAAGCCGGCTGGACCACTCTTTCAGTTGGGATTGACTGGCCAAGTTGTAGGGCAATGAGGAAGCCAATAAATCAACCTGATTTGCGACAGCTTGTCGGACTCGAGGGAGCCCGGCCGTGTAAGGCCATGCAGCGCCTAGTGCGCTAAGCAAAGCCAAACGGTCGTCCCGGTTCGAAGGGAGATTCTGGGACCGCGCTCCGGTTAGCGCAGTGCTGATCGACCCTGCGCTCGGTTGATCGCCGGTTAAGAGCAGCACGCAGGCCCTCGCGCCTGACAGGCTGCGCTGGTCGTTGAGTCCGATATCCAGAATGGAGAGCCATAAGTCGGATGGAATCGATCCAACGACGGCCAAGTCCCAACAGCGATAACCAGTAACTTCGCCGCCTAGAGCTTGGAATAGTAGTCCGGCAAAGGCGGGATTGCGATTTGCCAGAAGCGTAAATAGAAGCTGGGCATCGCTGTGTTTCAGCCCTTCATTGGACGTGGATATCAGTGACAACCAAGATGCCTTAGGGTCCAAAGCCAGATGATCCTGTGGCGGATCCCGGTAGACGCGGACTAGTGCACTGAGAGCGACCGCAGAGGGAAGAGGAGCAGGTTCTTGAGCGATGCGCAGAAACAAATCAGCAAAATCTGAACGATTGTCCAGCATCGACAATGCGACAATCGCATTCCTGCGAATCGTGGGTTTCTGGCCGGTATCTTCGGCGATTCCCTTTATTAGGTTCGTGACGAGGTTTGGTAAGTGGCCCAGCCTACCAAGAGTTTCGAGCTTGGCTTCGTTGGCCAGTCGGCCTTTGTCCTCGAAAGCGTTGAAGAAACGCGCGGACTCTAATGCGGTGGAGTCCGGGTACACACCCAGGCGAAGCAGTTCCAGGGATTTATCCGTGGCACCACTTAAAAGCATTTTCGTCAAGACTGGCGAGAGGGCGCGGTGGAGAGCCGACGAGCCTCGTCCGCCAGCCTCGAAAGACGAGGTGTAACCAGTCTGCAACGCAACTCCGTCGATGAAGTTATTCCATTGAGGGGATTTCGAATGGCCTAACAGGAATTGAGAAAAATCCGAGCCGCTCTGATTGGGGGCCAATACTGCCTCGATGAATTTGTTGATACCCTCGTCAGCCGGGTCATTGCACGACTGCGGCGCCTGAAGAGCAGCCCATAAACCGTCGCTAACCTTCTCTCCTGACCGTGCTTTACGCGCGAGGAGTGTCAGGTTTGCTTTCACCGTCGCGCAGGAGTCTTTATCAGCTCGCGGTCCAGTGATCAGAGACCACCCGGAAACAACCGAGTCGCGCTCCGGAGGGAGCACTTGAAGAATCCGTAGGACAATAGCGGAGGGAAGAAGCGACCAAGAGTTAAAGGGCTTACTCGGCTCAATGAAATATTGATTCAAGAGATCAGGCCTTTTCGCCGCGAGCGTTTTGTATGCTTCGTCCCAGGTGGAAGGTGAGTGGGGCTTGTCTACAATCTGCACCACGAGTTTCAGATTCTCAACAGACAACGCCGAAGGCATTGAAGCGATGTATTGAAACGCCTCATCCTGAAAACCGGAGGTTTCATCGCGGAGGGCGGAGTCTACTGTTTCAACCGGCAACGGAGCTTTCCAGAGGAGGAGCAGATGCATTGCAATACGAGATTTCTCGGACGACTGCAGACTGAGCCAAGGTCGGATCTCGCTTTGTCTATTTCGGAAGAGCTCGGCGTGATGGCTGAAAACCGGCGCCAGTGAGGCAATGACTTGAGGATCGTCTGCTCGTTTGAGTGCTTCAAAAGCCTCGTTTTGAAGGTCCGGAGTGAGAGATCCGGTGTGCAGCAATGCGCTTACTAAATCGGAGATGTACTGAAGGTTGTCAGGTAAGAGTCTGAGCGACTTGATTTGAGCAGCGATCTGGGGTTGCAGCGTTTGAGCTACTTCAGGATAGCGGGACACAACTCTCAAGAGCTGATCCTGGTCTGGAAGGTTGAGGGATTTAAATAAGCTTGCCAACGCTGTTGACTGTTTCATCTGCTCAAGAATCTGCGATTTCAGAGAGCGGGGTGCAAACTCGAGATCGTTGAGCGCCGCGACGACCACGGACAAGTCTCCCGAATTCATCGCGTCATCCCAGCCCGCTAACAATTGATGGAGGCGCTGCTCCGGAAGAGCAATGCTAAGTGCTTCGATAGACGTAGGCTGTGGGACGGCACTACCGAAAACAGTAGGCAGAATACGAACTGCAAAGAGGAGACAAAGTGCGAGGAAGGAAAAACAAGTGACCGGCCGATACGCCGCGCGTAGCGCCCCGAAAGACATAAGTCGCCGGCGACAATAGCTCACTTCGTTCGTATTGACAACCGATCGGAGATTTGAGGAGGTATACCCTTCTCAGTGACGCAAGGCGTCTGGTTACAGCAATGCATTCCTGCTTGAAGATGAGCCGTTGCGGATCATTGCGTCCAGGACCGCAGGTTAGTCCATAGCAGACGTTATACATCCGATTGAGCAGGTTACGGCTGATGGCCCGAGCTCCAACGCCTAATAAGCAAAATGCTTTCCTCGATAGCTTTTCCGTATGTCTTCAGAGCCGGAAGCACTTCATCTGGACTCTTACAGCCTTTCAGCCAGTCGAGGCATGTGAGATTGAAGTTGAAGGCCAACGACCGAACGGAGGCAGGTGCCGTCGGACTTAATTCGAAGCCTATACTCGGCAAATTGTTTTCGCGCTGTACAACTCGTACATCCTCTCCCGACTGCCAGGCGATCCTCTCGTCAGCAAATACCTCCAAATATTTGTCCCCGTGAAAGGCAAGGGCTACATAGCGTAATCTCAGCCTGTCGCGTGCAATTTCGACATTTGCAATCACAGCCCTGCGCGGACCAACACGCAATATCCCTTGCCAATTACTTACGATCGAAAAGCTAAAGCGGCCGTATTCTGGACTACATAGCGGAGGTAGGCTACCCACTCCAAAACTCTCTCCATGAAATCTATCCGCCAATTCGTTGACATCTACGAAAGTCGAATGGCCGACTTCAAGCCGGAGCAGTTGACCCAAGAATGTTTGCGCTTGTTCTCTAGTACGGGCAGCCGAGAACAAAGCGAAGGCGACCAAGACTGCCGTAATGAATAAAAGCAAGACGAGGGCACGTTTTATCAATTGCAGTCCTCTAGGGTGGAACGTTCTCCCTGGGCAACGCGCGTCCCCTGGCCTCTGCTCAGCCGGTGGCTTACCATTATCCAAGATTGTAAGCCCGTGATCATTCCTCATAAAGACACCAAGCTCCGCATAGTATTTTCCTCGTCAGCCAGTATTGTGCAGGACTCCATGCTGCGGGTGTCGATACACCAAGGCATGCGGCAGCCACAAATACACTGCTGCTTTACACTTGTCAAACGGAAGGGAGACGTTACTATGGTTTGGTCGGTGCGGTATCACCGCTAATCAAGCTTTTGAGACTTTCCGATAGATCTGCGTTCTCGATCACGTAAAACAGGCCTCCTCGCCCATTCTGGCTGCTTCCACAGTTCGCACCTGAGATTGTCCCCTGTTGATTCAGATCACCAAAAATCGAATAGTGTTGTCCCTCGGAAACCGATACTCCTAACTTTGCGTGATTGAAATTTGGTCCTAGCCCTCCCTTTAAGCCAAATTCTGTTCCGTCCCATCGCCCTGTTGTCGCTATCTGCACTGCCCCGGGATTTCCCAGCGAGTCATCCCAACAATCGATTGCTGTGGAAGCCGTAGTCGTATAAATGGCGGGATTTGCCCACCAAGTTGCAGTTCGGAGGTCAACGCCATCGAGAAGGGCAGAAACCATCTGCCAAGGTGGCACATGAAGACCGGACGGCTTTGAGACCAACGTTACTCCACTTGAGAGTGTGTTCTTGAGGACGGTCTCGCTTTGGGATTTTGTGCCAAGATTCTTCACTAGTTCCTGCACGTCTGTCGGCCCGCCGTTCTTTACAATCTGCTGATTCTCTGGGTCGGTCACGACGCTACTATTTTGGAGAGACTTGAGGACGACGAGAACGTCATTTTTGTTGAGACGCAGAGCGAAGAAATCTTGACTGACCAGCACGTTATTGTCCTCAACGCAGCCGAGTGTATTTCCATCGCTTTTTCGGGGAAATTCCTTGTTACCAGAGGCCGGCCAAGAAGGCGTCGTGACCTGTAGGACAAACCCAGCCCCATCATCATTCCAGGCGAGCATCCCTTTCGAATGACCCCAGGGACTGCCACATTGTTTCGTGCAGCCCTCCAACTCCGGGTCGTCATAGAACTGGTCATTCCAAATTACATAATAGGTGGAACTGTTATAGACCTCATCAAAGGTTGCACCGAGGGGCTGCGATGTCGTGTCGCCCACACAGTCAGCACCCTTTTGCAACGATGGATTCTCGCTACTCGAATAGACGAACTGCTGCCCAAAGGTCTTGTAGTTCTGGACCTCTCCTCCGAAAGGACAAGTTCGTGTTGCTCCGCCTTCGCAGGCAGGAAATGCCTTCGAATTAAACTTGAACACGAACCACCAGTCGACAGGGTGTCCTGTGCGGAGAAGCGGCGCGGGGCCATTGCTCGAGACCGAACGCGAACTCAAGACCTTATTAGTGTGTGCGGTTCGGATGCGGTCAGCGGTCGAGCTCTTAGGTGCGGCTATTGTCCCGTGAAGAAGTGCTATCCCAAGCGGTAGAAGCGGAGCTAATGTCCGCACAGTATTATTTTTTGTTGTTGTGCCAGGCATCTAGGTCCACCTCCGTAGTGAATCGCGAGCAAGCGCGAATTTCATTTGTTTGGCGTCTCTCCGGGTCCGTTTAGGTGGAACTCGCGTTCTGGCAGAATCCTAGTCCTTTTTCAAAACGGTGTCCGGGTTTGCCGGATTCGTAGGCTTGGGGCTGTTCGGCGCCGGTGGGGTTTGGTTATCTCCTGACATTTGAATTCCTTTTCCTACCGCGTAGGTGCTCGCACTGATCCCTAGCAGCGTTAGTACGCCGCTGTTGATCTCCGGAAAGGAACCCTGCGCCTCCGTCAATTTCACGAAGCTGATGGCGATCACGAATGTGAATATCAAAAGTTGAAATCTGGACATGCTTGCATGTCCGTTGTCCTCGCTAATCAACCATTCGAGATCAATTTTGTCGGTGGCGATCTTCCACAATAAGATGATGGCGAGAACACCGAGAAAAATACATGCCAAGAGTTCACAAACGTTGCCAAGTTTGTCCACTGTAACCTCCTATTTATTTTGCACTGTGGAATCTTTCGAAAACCTTGCGAGCGGAGTAGATAAGGCTACTTCCGCCAAAGAAAAAGAGCCACCCTGAATCAACTTGGGGAAAGTTTCCGTGCTGCAAGGCCGAAGAGTTACGTAGATAGCCGACGCATACCGCGGTTGTCGAAATCAAGAGCTGCACACGCTCTGGGCTTATTCGCGAGGGCTGTGACTTGTCCTTCAATAAACCTCGCATATTAATCCTCGCCCTCAAGAGCTTCCAGACTATGATCGCAGACAATCCATACACGAAGAGGGCGGACACGAAGTCGATTATGCGAGGCGCAAGCATAGGGTTCTCGCGACGTGAAATGTGAGCCGCAAACTAGCAGATAGTTCATGCAACTACAAGTTTTAATTTGCGTAGATAGTGAGTAAGATTCGTAGCTCACTTCTATACAGACACCGGAATGAAGGAGATGTGATGGTTCCAGATACTTCCCTTGAGACGCCAACGGCATCACAGCAATCAAGCTCCGCCGATTTAAAGCGTGGGATCGAGCCCAAGAATATTGTGATCTGTTGCGATGGGACGGGAAATGAGTTCGGGGATCACAATTCCAACGTAATTAAGCTGTATAAGACATTGGTCCATAGCGCCACCCAAATCGCTTATTATCATCCCGGCGTTGGCACGATGGGTGCGCGCAATGCCCTTAGCTCGATAGGCAAATGGTGGACCAAAGTGATAGGTCTGGCTTTTGGTTACGGCATTTCCGATAACATTGCAGATGCGTACCAATTCTTAATGAGAACGTACAGACCGGGTGATGTCGTCTTTGTATTCGGATTCAGCCGCGGAGCCTACACGGCTCGCGCGTTGTGTGGGATGCTTCATATCGTCGGGCTTCTGTTTGAGGACAATGAAGCTCTAATCCCCTACGCGATCCGCATGATCAAGGGAAAGCACGTCGACTTCGGTGTAGCCGCTGCCTTCAAGAAAACCTTTTCGCGTGAGTGCAGACCCCATTTTGTGGGCGTGTGGGACACCGTTAGTTCCTTGGGTTGGGTCTACAACGCGGTCCGCTTCCCATTCACAAATGCGACAAATAATCCCGACCTTTCGATAGTTCGGCATGCCATTTCGATCGACGAGCGCCGAGCCTTTTTCCGAAGGAATTCATTTGGTCCGCCCAATAACAGTGACCAGGATGTAAGCGAAGTCTGGTTCGCGGGAGTGCACTCGAATGTTGGAGGAAGCTACCCCGAATCAGAAAGTCAACTTTCACAAATCGCGCTACGTTGGATGATATGTGAGGCCGGGCTCGCTGGCCTCTTAATCGATTCCGGCCGTGCTGCGGAAGTGCTCGGGGGCGTGGCTCCTTACGTGAAGCCTGATCCGCTCACAACAAATCAGCACGAGTCGCTTCGCGGCGCATGGTGGATTGCCGAGTTCTGGCCGAAAATAATCAAGAAACAGAAATCTGACGGGACTTGGCATCGGTCGCTTCGAGTAAATCTTGGACGAAGGCGCTGGATTCCGGAAAACTCAGTCTTTCATGAGTCGGTTCGGCAGCGTCTGGCGGTTGCTGGACTCTATTCGCCGACTAACTTGCCCAAGCAACGGTCTTTTTCGACGGATAGCTGCACGACTGGAGTAAGTTCTTAGGAATGGGGAGGATCGAGGGTTCCGAGTGGTTAGACGGTCCGCTCGAGATCTGATGCAGCCGGGAACCATCTGTCAGGCCCGTCCGAAAGATTTTGCGGAATTATCCTCCAGAGGATTTTGAAGTGACTGCGAACGTTCTTTCCGCGGAGTTGGCGGAGTCGCAAGCCTTAGGCGGCCCATATCTGGAACATCCACGGAATGTCGCGGGAAATCAGAACTTGGTAGGGCGCTTCTTGAACCTCGTCCTCCAGCGGAATGTTCCTCGCCAGACTGTATAAGATCACAGACGGGTCAACACTCCAAGACACTAGATAAGAGCACGAATCTCCCTGCTTTACTTTGATGAGGGCAAGTTCAAACTGTGCCACTGACGCTATCAAGTGATCATTATGACGGCCGAGGACGTCCAAGAAAGCTAGGGCCTGTGTCTCTCTGAAAGGAGAAATATTGTTTTCTTCGATGAAAGCGCTGACTGTCTCTTCCAGAATGTTGCGCTGTCTCAGGAGCGTAACGGTAAGAGCGCAGGTGCGTTCAAGGACATAAATTCGCCACAGCAAGATGTTCCTTCGTCCTTCCTGAAGATGGTTCGATTGCGCAACTCTAGAGATGTAGTTATCATCGTCTGAAAATAACCGGTAGGTGCCCCTGAAAAGGCGTAGAAGTTTCCGTTGTTGCGTGGCAAGATCCATCACTCAATTTCCAAAGGACGCTCGAAGCGTGGCCAATTGCGCCACGATGGCATCATGACCCAGACCAGGTACCGCCTCGAAGAACACCGAAATGCAAAAAGAAATTGTCGACGTCGTTTCCGAATTGGCAGATGAATTGGGCCCGGGTGAAAGCCCACAATGAAATCGAGACCGTTCTTCGAAGCTATTTGCTCAAGGATGAAGGTCTCGGTAGGGAAAGGCCAAAAAAATAGCAGATCACGGAGCATCGCTTGCCTCCCAGATTTCCTCCCAGAAACGCGAAGCAGCGAAATCCTTGCTGCCTTACGCGAGGCATTAATTCCTCCATCGGCTGCATCTCCCGCAGGGGCGGAAGCTCCGGACTTTTAAACGGATTCGCATTCGTCTACAGCAGAGACGGCGACGAAGCCTCCATCGTCCCACTTCACCATAAGTTGATCGCGGCCCTGCATGCTGGGCACTCCTAGCACCACATCGCAGTAGGAACAGCAACCCTGGAAAGTCATGCGCAGTATATTACCATTTTATAAGTTAACCTGGTAGAGTGACGTCGATGGATAACCTGCATCTTATCGGGGCGGTCATACTCGCAGGTGTGCTGCTCGCTGCCTTGAGGTATTTGGTAGGGCGCATTTAATTCAGCCGACTCACGCAAGACACCTCTTTCTGCCAGACTTCGCCCCAGAAGACACTATGGCGGCGGTGGAGTCGCCCAATCAGTGCGGTGAAAATGAATCCCTGACCTGAGCCGCCTCATCGGAGAACAGAACGAATGATGATGTCCAAAAGGATCTGCCACTTGGGAGAAAGCGACGGGGTGAAAAATCGCTAACCGAGGCGGCAAAGACATTGGAGAACTCTCCGAAGAAGAAATCTCGCGCACGGTTCGCAGCTATCGTAAAGAGAGACGTGCGCCCGAGACCGCCGTTGCCGCAGAATGCCAGAAAAACGCATGCCGCCCTTATGTCCATCGGAACCAGCGGAGGCCTAGCATCCAGGAAATGCCACCCCACAAGACAAGAACTGTGAGCCTGCCAGCTTGATTAGTGAGAGGGGCTCCTTCAAGGATGGTTGATCGGAGCGCATCGATGAGTGCTGTTAGGGGCAGGCTTCGGATCAAGGGTTGCATCAACGCCGGGTAGCGCTCATACGAGAAGAATACCCCGGACAAAATCCACATTGGCATCGTGACAAGATTGATTAATCCGTTGGCACTCTCGCTGCTTTTGCGCACGACTGGCCGTGAGCAGTCCCAAACCAGAGAAGCAAGTCGAACCAATCGTACACAGCAGCAGTATGGTGATCGGGGACCCGTGGACCGGCATTTGAAAGAAGGCGAAGCCGAATCCCAGAAATATAACGACCTCAAGTAACATAAAAATTAAACGGCTACTCGTTAGGGCTAGTAAATAATCAGAATGGCGCATTGGTGTCGCTGCGAAGCGCTTGAGCAGCTTTCGTTGACGCATATCCACTAGGGTGGATCCAATTCCCCAAAGGCCGGAGTTCAGCAGATTCATTCCAAGCAGCCCTGGTATCACAAAATCAATGTACCGCGATCCCGGTTCACCCGAGGCGTACGATCGCGTGGCCGCAAGGTCTTTCCGCCCGGCATCGGACTGCAACAACGCTTTTCAAATGGAATTTCGCGCGTCGAAGCAAACAGGGCTCCCTGTTAGGTAGTGATGGGGAGCCAAAAATCGTTACAACCCGCGGGCCAGAAATTTTAGCTACTTTGGACTTGACAGAAAAACAACTAGGAATAGACTCGCACTCATTCTCAACTTCGCTCCTATGATTCCTGGGGCCAGCTGGGCCAAGTTGCTCTTAAAGCCTCAGTTTTTCGGCGGTCCATGAACGATCGTTGGTAGAAGAACGCAAAAGACGTCAAAGGCCGTCGTTGACGAGCTAGATTTCCTATCCGTGTGTTGACATGCCACATTTGCTCCCATTTGAGGGCAATGCCTTAGCCTTGAGTTCAGACGGGCTCGCCGGAATCAGCAGCGAACTTGGCGTACACGCTGCCGAAATTTGGACCGTGCTCGGCGTTGAGACTCTAGGTTGCGGATTCCTGCCGGATCGCCGTCCCCAAATCCTCTATGAGAGGCATATCTTTCATCGGCTGACTAGTGGCCGTTTCGATGATGGTGACATCAGCGACCCAAACCCCGGAGGCTACGGGGCAAGGGGCGCGCAGCAATACGACAGACTCGCGAGGGCTATCGCAAAGGACCGTGCGTCAGCGCTCCAGAGTGCTTCTTGGGGTATCGGGCAGATCATGGGTCAAAACTATGCGCTCGCCGGATTCCAGAGTGTTTACGAGATGGTCGTAGCGATGTCGGAATCCGAGGACGCGCAGCTTGCGGCGATGAAGAGTTTTCTGGTCGGTTCGCACCTGAGCCTGTCCTTAGAAGCGCACGACTGGACCTCATTCGCCCGCGGCTACAATGGCCCAAACTACGTTATCAACCGGTATGACGTTCGCTTGAATGGCGAATATCAAAAGCACTTGACCGGCGTGCTTCCAGACTTGGATGTGCGCGCGGCGCAGCTCTACCTGACCTATCTTGGTTTCCATCCGGGCCCCGTGGACGGAATTGCCGGCGTCGAGACTCTGGCAGCGTTCCGAGAATTCGCGTTATCACGGGGAATCCCGGACTCGGGAACGATTGATGCCGACGCGGTTTCGAATCTAGTAGCGGAACTTCGGAAGGTTTTCTCCTAGTCCAGAGCCCGAGCAAACCGTTTACTCGAACGAGCACGAGTATCGCGGTTCTTCCTTCGCGTCTTTGGGTAGGTTCGAGGGCTTGTATCCCCGATCGACGCAACACTTGTCGTTCACGGTCGAATGCAGGGTGGATCCCTCCGGAATGCAACGCCTCGCGCCGAGAGGAATTCGCCAGCGGGGCCGTTTCAAGACAGCGTCATAATATGAGTGTGGCAAAAATTCGAGTATCCACCACAGCGTGGTAAGAGAATTATGCGTTGCCGCACTCGGATCGGGCGCTACGGGAGGAGAAGGAGGTACTCGTCCCAATGCTTGCTGAGTTTTTAGTGGGTCAACCAGTAAGCCCAAGGCCACCGCTTCACACATCACCCATTCCAGCGTTATTTGCCACAGTCCACTCTCAGTGTATGCATCGGATCCGCCAATGTCCGAATGAACGCCCGAAAACCAAACCTGCTTGGTACTCTGACCGGGCAGTTCAGGGCCCATAAATTGCTCTGGAAGGTACTGCACATGTTCGGACTGCTGTGCCCCGGCAACGATGGCCTGATTCCTTGCGTCACGCGGATGTACGCGCGGAAAACGCGCAAGGCCGCCGGTATGACGCATACGTTCGCAGTGGCTGAGGGATTCAAGGCAACGTTCGGTCGCCATTGTCCCCTACACTTCGTCGGAGTCAAATCACGATGTTTTTCGGCATCGAGCCCTCTGTTGCGAGTCAGTCTTATCCACAGTTCGCTCTCAGTCTTTCGATGGTTCTTCGCCACTCTTTTCGTTGGGCTTCACCGTCGAGCGAATCACGATGAACTTGTTAAGGAGGTCGAACCAGAAAGGGGCTCCCAGGGACATCGCGCAAGCTGTGATTAACCATCCGAGCAAAGAGGTTGCGAGGAAGCGAATCTCCCAAAGCCTCGACTTGGACGCGCCGGTCCAGCCAGTCGATAGACCGTAGTTCTTCAAATTGTCGACGTCCGATTGCAGTCCCGGGTCCGGACTCGTCGACACCTCCGTCCCTGGGTGCTTGTTGAGATAGCCTTGAGCCGCAGACACCAGTGCATCCCGCTGCGCCTTGTGTAACCACAGATCATTGGCGACCGTCACCGAGTTGACGTTCAGCAAGAGAGCGATCAGCAAGCCTGATGTAAAGATGATGTAAAGATAATGAGTTGGGACCGGCGCTTATACCAGCCCGAGACCCGGTCCATCGTGCTGTTGAACCAACCCTCGATACTGGCTCGGAATTTGGCGAGGTCATTTCCCGCGCAATCCACCATCGCCGCCAGTGCGGTCTTCACTTGGACATTCTGCATCTCGCCTACTGCCTTTTTTTATGGGGTCCAAGGTTCCGGAATTTGAACCGTCGGGAACGATGATGTTCAGCAGGGCGATCGAGAAGTTGCGCGCCGGGATGTAGGACGGAAGGTTCCTTTTAGGCCCTTGGGGATCGTACTTGCCTTTGAAGAGGCCACTGATCATTCCGTGGTCGTATAGCTTCTTGACCAGGTCATTCCCCTGCGGATCGTTCAAGAGTTCGCGCAGTCCGCATTCAAGGTCTTTGGCCCGGTTCTTCAGTTGCCGTTCGATGAGTTCGTTCACCGCAGAACAGATCAAACTGAGCAGCAGTTAAATGAAAACCATTCCGACGGCAACTTCCAGTATTTCAGAACCGAACATGGAATTCTCCTTCCTCGACTCATTTCCGACGTCGTTGAGGACGACTCGATCGTCCCGGGCATTGCCACGCAGGGGTCAATACAACGACGGGCGCGCGGAGCCGCCCAGCAGCGCGGTGTTCACGTTTGCAATGGTGTGCGTGCCTTCGTTTCCTCCCCAGGAAAAAAGCAGATACACCTGAGGAAACCCGCCGGCGCGGAGAGTCAATCCGGTCGAGAAACTGTGAAGCCAAGGACTCGAACCTAGACCACCACGCGTCAGGGCTACCTTGCCTTCATCAGCCATGAGCGTAAAACCGATCGGCAAATTCCAGATGGAATGCTCGAAGCTCTCGCGAAGCAGCATTACATTCGGCGCGCGAAAGCGATAATCCTGATAGCTCGCAAGAGATGGGTTGCCGTTGCTATCCGCGCCGCCCAGGGTGGGCTGAAAATAAAACGGGACCGTGTTTCCTTCAGGCGTCATCGACAGTGCGATGAGGAAGCGGAACCCGATCGTTCCCTCGAAGTTTCGCGCAAAAGGCTTTGGACACTGTGGATGCGTTACCGGGTCCAGGGCGCAATCGTCCGGACCGTTGCTGGGGCGCGCGTCCAAGACACGCGTGGTCTTCCCGTACAGGGCAAATTCGTGGCCAAGATCGATGTTCAGCCGCTCAAAGGAAAAACTAGACTTTGCCGGTGCCACATATTGCTGGTACGCAAGACTGTAGTTCAAGCGGATCAAGTCTGCTGCGAAGATCGGCCGGATCCGTATACCTTCGGCAAGTTGCAGCGTCGACGGCTGCGTGGTTAGGCCTGGCGCCGTCGCTTCTGTGTAGAGTTGCTCAATGGATGGGCTTGCTTGACCGCGGGCGCCTCGGAGATCCACGAAGCGACCGTTGAGTTCGCCATAGAGCGACGCATGCAGCCTTGTGGAGAAAGGCTTGACAACATTTCCGCCTACGATCGTCTCCGTCATTCCGTAAAAGGAGCGGCCTGCACGGTTAGTCGAAGGGCCGAGGCCGAAGTAGGTCAGCTTGTTAAGCGAAATCGCCTGGGCGTACAAACCGAAAACTGTGTGCTCGGGCATTTCAGTGAGGTTCCGCTTCGGCGCGGGCGGCGGACCAAAGGCCACTCCGATCGGCTTGTTTGGCGTGTGCACGAACTTTATGTAGAGCCCTGCACGCCAAGACGCATTCGTCGAGCCCACAGCATCCGCGTTCCACCTGTTTCGCCAATTTTCAGTTGTCTTGTGACCCACATACGCCAGACCTGCGCCAAATCCATTTTGTGGAGCGATGCTTCCGACAGCCACGTGAAAAGGTTTCCCGGTAAACAGTTCTTCCGCACAATCCGGAACACCTTTGAAGCTGAAGCAACTCTCCTTCAACTTGTCGAGTTCAGCGGGTGAGTCAGTACTTGGAACGGATACCGACGAAGACGGTGCCTGCTGCGCCCCGAGAGGTCCAGCAGTGAATAGCATGAACACCATTATTAGAGCGTTTCGCACCGGCCCTCCTTCACTTCGCTTTTGGGTTCGCGACGTGCGTGTCTAGGATCGCGGTGGCCCTCTCGACGTACGAACTGATGTCGCCTTCGGTTTTTAAGGAACGCGGGTCGATAGCGAGGACGGCTACAAGTTCCTGCAAATGCTGTATTAGAGCCTCGCGGAGATGCAGCGTTTGAGACTGCAGAAGCTTCCCGGCAGGGCGGTTCTTATTGTAGGAGCCGAGCTCGGGCTTCGGCACCGGGATTACATTGGGATACTCGGCCATCAGCTCCCTCCTAAATTAAAATAGGGAACGTCGGAATCGGGGCGCCTCAGGTCGGACAGCAGGTCTAAAAACATCCTGGCATTCTTTTCGCGGACCGTGCGTTTCGCATCGCCCGCTAAAAAGAAATCTGTCACCGTGCCTGGAATCGATGCGTGCTCGAAGATGCGCCCGCCGCTGGGATCCTCGGTGCCAGGCACCACGGTTCCCCTGGCAATGTAGGGCGAGACAAGGATCGCGGGCACCCGCACACCGAGGCGGTCGAAGTCAAAAGCGACTCCAGTTCCGGTGGCGTCCGGATTTGCGGAATAACCGTCTGAGATACATGTAGGGGGCGCGACGTGATCGTAGATTCCGCCGTGCTCGTCGTAAACAACCAGTAAGACTGTGCTGTCCCAGAGTTCCGGGTAGGTCCGAATCGCATTGTAGGTATTGGCGATGAATCTCTCCCCTTCCTGCACGTTGTGGTCGGGATGCTGATCGGAAGCCAGAATCTCTCCACCGCCAGGACCGGGGTGATCGTTGTAGCAAGGTTCGATGAAGCTGTATTCGGGAAGGGCGTTCTTTTCACAATCCGCAATGAACTGGCTGTAGCTGCCGAATATCTGCGGCTGGTTTTTCAGCAGATTCACAATCTCCATCGTTGAGCTTTGTTGGTCGTAATAGTAAATCTTGCTGGTGTGGCCACCCTGAATCATCCGCTCGTATATGCTTAGGATCGGGTCCAAGATGTAGAAAATGTCCATACCCACCTGACCAAAGGATGTTCCGTAATGCGCGAACGCCCGATTGCAAATCGTTGGCCCTGGAATCGAAGAAAACCAGCCGTTGAAAACCGCAAATTGTGTCGCCAGCGTCGTCAGCACCGGTAGTTTGTCCGGTGTGAAGTAGTTCATGATGTTGTGAGATCGATTGACATTGTTCGTCTGGGTGAAGTAGTCCTTGATGAATCCCTGCATGTTGGCGACGCGCCCTGGGCCCGGGGGCGTACCGCCATAGATTTGCAGATCGACTCCTGGGAAGTGGTGGTCGGGGTCGGGATCGAGCTGGCTCTGAAATTTCGCGGTGGGCTGGACTTTGATCACGTTTCCCGTCGTGTCGGGATTCGATTCGTTCCCGGTGAGCCCATTAATCTGAGGATATTTCCTCTGACCATTTTCCATAACCAGGCTGAGTCCGCCCAGCATGTGGTCGAAAGATCGATTTTCCATCATCAGAACGACGATGTGTTTCAACTTATCGAGTCCGACTGACATCTTCGCCCACCCTGCCTCTTACGATTTAGCAATCTGGTTCATCTTGAAGCCCATTCCATTTAGCTCACAAACGAAGCGATATCGAACGGACATAGAGGTAGTGCATGCTCCAAGCAAACCGTTTCACGGAAATACGCCTGTGACTCGAGATAACCCATCGGCTCGAAGTGAAACCCGTGTCCTCGCGAACTGGGTCTGGTCAAAGTCAACTCCGACATAGCTATTGAGGTCTGCCAACGGTCAGAACGAGAATGCAAATCAGGCGAACCGCGCAACGCATCTCTACCTCGTGGGCGGAGTATATCACGTTAACTGTACTTGTAATTATAGAGTGAGGAATAAGATCGAGCGGCCGTCTAAGTTTCAGGCAATCAAGTCCAGGTTCACTTTGCGCCGCTGAGCCTTCGTCCTTCGATGTCGTTTCCGGAAGGTTGGCCCGCTCTCACGGTTCGAATCACCGCCAACGTGTGGATTGTCTTCTTTGACGGTGAAAGAGGCGAAGTAGGCCGCCGTCGGCGCTTGTAGTCGTCTGGCGTGACTCATCTCGCATTTATCTTAGGCGAGCGTTAGATCAACCGAAATCCTCTGAACGGCTGGCACCGTGGTGGTGACCTGCGCCTTGAGACCACCTTTTTTCCCTTCGACCGAATGGGTGCCTGCCGTTGCAACCAGTTGGGGGACCGGGCTTGTCCCCATCAAACTGCCATCGACAAAAACGTCAGCGGGCGTAGGATCGGTGTTGACATCGAGCCAACCGAAGCGGCCGCCGGTCCCGAATCTGCCGGAAACAAAACGCAATGCCGCTCCCCGGTTGCTGAGCCGGAAGGTAACATACTCGTGCGCAATCAACTCCGCGACTCCGTCGTAAGACGCTCCCGTGTTTCGCGCATATCTCATCAAAGGAGGGGACAATCGCTTTAATATTGTCGAGGTCGCTCCGCAGCAATTTTTCACTGAACCCTGGTTTCACGACAGAGAGGCCGGTCTGAGAGCCACCGAATAGCAAAGCCAATGAATCGTTATCAAAGCGTTGATCCGCGGCGAGTGCGGCGGCCCGAGCTACTTTGAGCGCCGGGGTCTGGCTTCGAACCGAAGCCAAGGAAATAGTGAGTGCGTTCGGATCGAGCGCGCGGACCGGGTCCTTTTCACGCAACTCGAGCCGAGAAACAGCGAGGGAGGCTCTGTCTTCCACCTCCGATGCGCCTTGAGTTCCCGGCGTGGGATTCCAGACCGAGCTCAAATTCAGCACATCTCGCTGGAGCGTTGCCGGACTCGTTGCTGGTAACGCACGCCGAGCGGTAATGGCGACACCTCGAAGAATCCCAAGTCTCGCTGCATCATGACGAACCTCCGAGGACTTTCACGGTCACGATTGTGCACAACCCGGGGAGCAGTGCCAGGAAGAAAAGTGACCATTGCGCGTTGAACGGGAATTCAACATAGCTGTCGCGAATGTCTGGAAGGCGCGGAGCAAACGGCGGCGGGATCGCGGGCGGCGCCGGCGGGGGCGGAGGTACAGCAAGATCCCAAACCATATTCGCCAGGTGCAACCGGTAGATCAAATGGCAAAGCAGTGATGTGAGTAGCAGAAGATTGCTACTCACGAATAGCACTACTTCCTGCCAGTGTGAAAAGTGGTGCCACAGAGACTTGGGAGAGAATGCGATCTAGCGCAAAATATGATGGTGTTAGTCTGATTGCAGTGTCAGGTTTTCGAAGCGTCAGAAGGCAACAAGAGATTATCAAAAATAAACTCGATGCCGGGCGGTCAATAACAGAAATTCTGACGGCTAACGCAGCTCCGGGATTAGCCAACACCACACTGGGTTTGCGATTGATCTCGCTGACGACACGCTTCGAGAAACACTTCGACGTTCAAACATTCGTCTCGCAGTCGCCCATTGAAGCTCTCGATATAGCTGTTCTCGATGACCTGACCGGTCTTCCTCCCAGGTGAATTCTCTCTTACTTCACCCGGTACAAAAACCTCCGGTCAGGTCACTCGCGCAAGACCGCTTTTTTGCCCGATGACGGAGTGCCGTGCCCGCAAAGGCCGCGGCGGAGGCACGATTAGTCACTCAAGTGCTCTCTATATTCGATCGTTCGAAGCACTGCCGCGGGTATCACGCCTTTCGGTGCGGAGTTCAGGACGGCGCGCTCGAACTGATGGCCGGGATCGGCACGATTCTCCTTGCCGCGCGAGACGACTCCCGCGAAGGAGATCCAGATTCCGCGCGGTCCGCAATTTACGGAACAGCCCCGATAGCCGAGAGCAGGCGCAACAGGCAGCGCGCCGGCGGAAGGGCCCAGCCTCTTCCAGATATTCTCAAGTTGTTGGACCAAAGCTTTGGTTAGACGCCACGACGGGTCAGGCCGACCGGAGTAGATGGTCGCCGTTGCAGTGCAGCACTCAATTGATTTTGATGTGGCCATGCATGACCACCATAAAGGTGCAAAATACCGTGTATCCGCCGCGATTCGCGGTGCGAGGGTCGGGGATTAGATGGTTGCTATTGTCCACGCTCCGGACGGGAGTCGCTCCCGGTTTATGCGACCAGTAACCGTTGCGCCCCTTGCGATACCAGTGGAAGTCCACGCCAGGCCAAATCACGAGCGCCACAAGATGGCCTTCCTTGGGGCATTTGTTGTTCGCGCCGGGAGCAGAAATCAGATCATCAGCTACCGCCGCCGGACGAACCGAGGCGCAACTCAGAGACGTGTACATCGCGGCGTTTGCACGGCCCGGTTGCGCAAAAGTGTCGGTCCTGTAATTCGTAGCATAGTTATAGCAATTGTTATTGAATTGTTTTTGCCCGGCATCATTCCACCAGGCGGGCTCATAGAGAGGCGCGCAATGGCAACGCTCCTTGCCGGCCCAGCGATGATGATGGTGCTTGTGATGTTCGCGGATTTGGTGGAGGCGATCGATTTCCTCCTTCAGGATGGCGGGGAATCCACTAACGCCCTTGAAGCGAGCCGCGAGGCCGCGGGCGCTCGAAAAATCTCCCTCGAAATCGGGATCGGCGATGCTATGGAAGAGTTTCGGACCGTAAATCGAACCAGCGGCCACACGGAAGACCTTCGGCAGGCCGCGGCTGATAGTTCCGACCTGCTCAATGATGATCCCTCGATAGCCGAGAACGAGCTCCTCGGGTGCTCCCATGTCGCCGGGTCTCAAACGTTGGGATGGCTTCACGCGCTCCAGAATCCTGCTTGCTTCCTTGCCGCTGACGTCGATAACAGGATTGGGCCTGCCGCTGAAAATGTCGATGGTGATATGCAAAGCCATACTTCCTCCTTCCGGGAATACTGTGAGATTTCTCCTTAATAGATAGTCCTAGCTTTGTCGATGCCCCCCGTCGGCTTCGAGGTAACTCGCGTCAGCCACTCGAATCAAGCTTCACTCCGGAGGACAGTCTTTACGGTAGTGATGGAAAAGGAGGTTTCGTTTCAATTCGGGGCAGGGGGGCGGATTGGCTTCGAGTTGGAGCACGTCAGCATTGCTAGCCGCCGAGACAATTCCAATCCCTTTATCGCTTCCTTTGCGTTTCATTAAGCTGCGACTGCGGGCGTGTACCTCAGCTGGGAGAGCACCTGCTTTGCAAGCTCGCGAGATAATTCCGGAGCCTCTATCGCTTCCTTCGATTTTCGTTTATTTCCAATAACTTGGAGCATCTGCTTTTCGCTCAAAAAGCTATCCCAAGCGCTCGCAACAGATAGGGTTTTGACACATTTCTGCCACAGCGTCCCTCTCAAGCCCGGGTGATTAGGGTAATTTTTGCCAAACCCTGCTCCTCCCGTCCCCTCGCAAGGCCCTCCTAATTCTTCTCCGCGCGGAGTCTGGCTTAAGGCCTAGGCCTGCTTCGTTGGCTCTAGGCCTGCGAAGCGGTCAATTCGGTTTTTCGTTTGCTTTCTCTTCAACCCGGCGCTTCGCCATGGCAAGAGACTTGGTGCTTGGATCTTAGTTGAGTGGCTGAAACGAAACGCAGTCGAGACGCACTATCTGACAATACAGCTGCTAGGCAGCTATATGAAGCGGCTGGTATTAATCGATCGAACGGTCGGTCGTACCTTGCGCCGGTTCTGCAAAAACTCTGTGGTACGTAGTTCGCGACGATCCCAAGATTTCGCTCGTCCGAGCCAGAACCTTTCAACGACCCAGTATCCTTTCTCAGTCCGTACTGGGAGGGAAAGTGATTGATCCTCGGGAAGAACAAGACAGAAGTACTTCTTTAAACGCAACCGAGGGCGGTTCTCGCTCGGACACCGTTGGCCGCGCTGATTCCCGCAGAGACTCGCCTTATGGCCAGGACGCCCTAAAAATTCCCCAGATTGAGCTTCCCAAGGGCGGCGGGGCGCTCAAGGCGATCGATGAGAAGTTCCGCGTGAATTCTGCGAATGGCACGGCTTCTCTCAGCCTGTCCTTGCCGATCTCCAAAACCAGGAGTGAATTTGCGCCAGCGCTTTCGTTGAACTACGACTCTGGCTCGGGTAATGGAGTGTTCGGCCTCGGTTGGAGTTTGAACTATCCCACGATCCAGCGGCGAACCGATAAGCGTTTGCCGGAGTATAGAGATTCGCTAGAAAGCGACGTCTTTCTCCTATCGGAAGCAGAGGACTTAGTTCCTACGTTAAAGGACGACGGCGCCGGCAGCTGGAGCCCGGACGAGTTTCCCGCTCTTACTGGGGAGTTCATAAAGCGATACCGCCCTCGAATCGAGGGTACGTTCGCAAAAATAGAGCGAATCACGGCACCAGGTGCGACCACGTTCTATTGGAAGGTCACGTCGAAAGAGAATGTGGTCACCGTTTACGGTATGTCAGCGAATGCTCGCATCGCCGACCCCGTATTTCCTGATCGGGTTTTCAAATGGCTTCCTGAGCTCAGCTACGACGACAAGGGCAATTGCCTCGAATACTTCCACACGGCAGAAGACTTCCAGAACGTCCCAGCCAGCTCGCATGAGTCAAATCGCATGCAAAGCTTGGCGCAAGGCGCAAACAGCCACCTGAAACGCGTCAAATACGGAAACAAAAATTCCTATCACGCAGATCCAGCGAAGCCCTTCAATCCCCAGCTCCCTGTGAATCCCGCATATTTCTTTGAGCTTGTTTTCGATTACGGAGATCACGATCCGGATGCGCCTACGCCAGAAACTCAACAGCCCTGGAAGTGCCGCCTCGATCCATTCTCCAACTACAAGCCAGGGTTTGAGGTGCGGACGTACCGCTTGTGCCAACGAATTCTCTCGTTCCACTACTTCAAAGAATTGAATAATGGCGTCGACCCGGCCGCCTGCCTAGTCCGATCTCTGGATATCGACTATCGCTATTTTCACAATTCTTCTGCAACTTCGTCCGATCTTCGCAACATGGAAGTGGACTACCCAGTTGCGGCCAGGCTGACGGGCTGGGTGAAGACTGGTGCTACGACATACGACAAAACAAGCCTGCCGCCCGTTCAGCTTACCTATCAGGAGCTGAGCTGGAATACGGCGGTTCAAGACGTTTCGCGGACAAATTTCGAAAACGCTCCGGTTGGCTTGGAGCGCGGCTATGAGTTCGTGGATTTATGGAGCGAAGGGATTTCGGGAATTCTCGCCGAACAGGGCGGCGCTTGGTTTTACAAAAGCAATCTGGGCCGGGGCGAATTTACTCCTGCCAAGGTCGTTGCTCCGAAGCCCAGTTTTACAGGACTTGCCAAAGCGACACTTCAACTCCAGGATCTCGAAGGCGATGGGCGAAAATTTATCGTTGCACCTCAACCACCTGTATGCGGCTCCTTAGAACTCTCCGATGCAGGCGAGTGGCAGCCGTTCCGCTCCTTTCGAAATATACCGAACGTCGATCTGAACGACGGCTTCACGAAATTCATAGACCTCGATGGAGACGGTCGCCTGGATATCGCCGTATCAGAGGACAACGTCTTCACCTGGTACGCGAGTGACGGTGTTGACGGATACGAGGGTCCTGAACGTGCACCCAAACCGTTCGACGAAGAAAAAGGACCCGCGCTGGTCTTCTCGGATCCCGCAGGAAGCATCTTTCTCGCAAATATGAGCGGAAGCGGGCTCACCGACATCGTTCGAATTCGAAATGGTGAAGTCTGCTATTGGCCCAATCTCGGCTTTGGCCACTTCGGACCGAAAGTGTCTATGGACTTTGCTCCCGTTTTCGATTGTCCGGACCTGTTCAATCCCGCATATCTGCACTTGGCCGACGTCAGCGGTACCGGAGCGACGGACGTTCTCTATTTGGGAAAGGGCAGCTTTCGCGCGTGGCTGAACCAGAGTGGAAATTCCTGGAGCCAAGAAAAAGACATCGATCCGTTTCCGACCACGGAATTGCCGAACGCGCTCTCGGTGACGGACTTCTTGGGAAACGGTACGGCTTCTCTCGTCTGGTCCTCGTCGTTGCCAACCTACAAAACAGCTCCCATGCGCTACGTGGACCTGATGGACGGCAAAAAACCTTATCTGCTCAGCGGATACAAGACGCCCTCGGGCAAAGAAATCGCTCTCGAATACAAGAGTTCGACTTTCTTCTATCTTGCGGACAAGGCTGCAGGCAAGCCATGGATCACCAAGCTGCCGTTTCCCGTGCACTGTCTGACCAAGCTCAGCTCAAGGGATTCCGTCACCCGATCCTATCTAACTTCCGAATATACCTACCATCATGGGTATTACGACCACGCCGAACGGGAATATCGCGGATTTGGGCGAGTCGAGCAGACCGACTCGGAAACGTTTGACGACTTTGTGAAGAGTGGCGCCTCGGATGCCGTCAACCAACCGCTTCACCAGGCCCCCGTATTGACGCGAACTTGGTTTCACACGGGCGCGTTTTTCGGAGAGGACGACATTCTCGCGCGCTTTCAGTCGGAGTATTTCCAGAACACCGACATTCCCGAACATCACCTGCCTTCGCCGATCGTTCCGAGTCCCCTATCCCCACAGGAGATGCGAGAGGCACAGCGCTCCTCGAAAAGCATGATGATCAGGCAGGAAGTCTATGGTCTCGACAACGTTCCAGGTGTTTCAACAACTCCATATTCGGTCGCCGAACGCAACTGCCGCATTCAAAGAATTCAGCCGACCGGCAGCAACCGCTACGGCGTCTTTTTGGTCACCGAATGTGAATCCATTTCCTATTCCTACGAGAGAAACAGCAAAGATCCGCGTACGGCCCACACCTTGAATGAAGTCATCGATCCCTTCGGCAATATTCTCGAGTCCGCGAGCGTGTCCTATCCGAGGATTCCTGGAACTCCCGGACTGCCTCTCGCTGTCGGGACCGAACAACAGAAGCTTCAGATTTTGTATTCGGTCACAAGCTACACGAACGATGTAACCACCGACACGGACTATCGCCTTCGCCAGCGCTGCCAGAGTGCCACGTTTGAAGTTACCGGCTCTCCTCCCGCAGCGACGTTTTACGCTCTCGGCGAACTCCGTAGTGCTTTCGCCACATCTACGCCGATCAACTACGAAGATACTCCGAACGGTTCGAGCCAGAAACGGGCCCTCAAACTCTGGCGCCAACTGTTTCTAAAACATGATCTCAGCGGGCCGCTGCCGCTCACGCAAATGAATTCCCTTGGCTTGCCTTATGAAGCCTACCGGCTGACATTTACCGGCACCCTCCTATCCAATCTTTTTGGCACTCGCATCACACCCGCGCTCCTTTCCGAAGGAGCCTACAGGCGTTCCGCGAATCTGAAGACGAGTGGATTGTTCCCGGCGTCAGATTCTGACGATCAATGGTGGATCCACCCCGGACACGCGAACTACCCGCCCGGTGCTGCGAATCTCTTTTACTTGCCCGACTCTTTTACAGACCCATTTGGGAATCCGACAACGATCGCCTATTTTGCCGACTATCAATTGCTCGTTCAGGCCGTGACGGACGCCGCCGGAAACACCACGTCGGTCGAAGAATTTGAATTCCGGACGTTGTTGCCCAGGCTGGTGAAGGATCCGAACGCCAATATTTCTGAAGCTCGCTTCGATGCCCTTGGATTTGTGGTGGGAACTGTACTGCGGGGAAAGGGGACGGAGGCGGACGATTTTACGGGCTTCGTACCGGACCTCACGTCCACACAGGTTGCCAACTTCTTTTCTGACCCGGTCGGCAATGGTCCTACTCTGCTCCAGCACGCTACTTCGCGATTTGTTTACGATTTCTCCGTACTTCCCAATCGCGTCGGCACGATAAAACGCGAAACACACTTCCAGACTGCCGTCACGAATGGGACTGCCTCCAAACTGCAATACGGCTTTGAATATTCGGATGGTTTCGGCAACGTCGCCATGCGCAAGATTCAAGCTGAACCGGGGGTCGCGCGGGCACTCGATTCGTCCAACAACCTGATTCAGATTGATACCACGCCAAAGCTCCGCTGGATTGGGAACGGCAGAACGGTGCTCAACAACAAGGGCAATCCGGTCAAACAATATGAACCTTATTTCAGCGCAACTTACGACTACGAAGACGATCCGCAGCTGGTCGAAATCGGTGTCACGCCTGTGCTTTTCTACGATCCTCCGGGCAGAAACGTGCGCACGGAATACCCGGATGGCACATTTTCGAAAACGGATATTCAGGGATGGGTAACGACGACATACGACCGAAACGACACCGTTGCCGATAGCGACTGGTATGCACGGCGCACCACCGGGCCTCTCGCGGCAAATTTCCAGGAAAATCAAGCCGCCCAGAAGACCGCCTTACACAACAACACGCCCGCAGTGAAGCACTCCGATTGTCTCGGTCGTCCGTTTTATTCCGTCGCGCATAACAAGTTCGTCGATCATTCGACGCTTGCGCTTACGGAATTGTTTTACGAAACGTACTCCCAACTCGACGTAGAGGGCAAAACGAGAGCAATTGTCGATCCGCGCGGCAATGCGGTCGTCAGCTATGACTACGACATGCTCGGCAATCAGGATCACATCGTCAGTATGGATGCCGGTGAAAGGCGGATATTCAACGACGTCTCAGGGCAGCCGCTGTATAGCTTCGACAGCAAAAACCAAACCTTCCACACCGTTTACGATGCCGCTCGCCGGCCAATTGAGGCGACCGTCGCCAAGGGTGCGGCCACGCCGATCGTATTTGACCGGATCACTTATGGGGAAGGCCAGGTCAGTGACCAAACTCTGAACCTTCGAGCGCGAATTTTCGAGCATCGTGATCAAGCTGGAGTCCTGACCAATGAATCGTTCGATTTCAAAGGAAATTTGACTCAATCGAAGCGTGCATTGACTGTCGATTATAAAAACGATATCGATTGGAATGTTCCCCCACCGCTGCAGCCTGATGTGTTCACAACACAATCCGAGTTCGATGCATTTAACCGCCTGATTCGCCTGGTGACTCCAAACAGCAATACTGCGAACGCGAATGTGCTGCTGCCCGAATACAACGAAACTGGCCTATTGCAAAAGGTATCGGCACAAATCCGTGGCTCCGTCCACACCACTCCGTTCGTTACGAACGTCGACTACAACGAGAAGTTGCAACGGGCCCGCATCGACTACGCCAATGGTGCAAGTACCGTCTACAAATATGATCCCGAGACGTTTCGAATGATCGCTCTGGTAACCGCTCGTAATGCGGACCCAGAGCTCTTTTGGAATGACAAAAGCAAAATCAATCAGCCAGCGTTTGTCGGCAAGGTTCTGCAATATCTCACCTACACATTCGATCCCATTGGCAACATTACGTACATAAAGGACGAGGCTCAGCAACCGGTCTTTTACAACAACCGACGCGTTGAGCCGAGTTCGGACTACACCTACGACGCCGTGTATTGGCTAGTGCAGTCGCTCGGTCGCGAGCAAATCAATGGCGGAAGCACGCCGGGACCGTTCGACGATCCACGAATGAGAAATCCACAGCCCGGCGATGGCAATCAGTTGCAGACCTATACGCTGCAGTACGACTTCGATTTTGCCGGGAATATGCTCCGGATGAGGAGTGTCGGAAGTTGGAGCATGGGCCTCACCTACAGGCCAACCAACAACCAGATGCTGACGTCCGTGCCGGGCGGCGCATCCGGCACTCCTTTCAGCTATCCCTACGATGCGCACGGCAACACCACGTCCATGCCTCATCTGACGACGCTCGATTGGGATTTCAGAGACCGGCTCCGCCACACCGCGGTTTCGGCATCCGGTTCAGTCAGTCAGGAGTCCTGGTATGTGTATGACGCGGCAGGACAACGCATCCGCAAGGTCGTCGCAAAGGGAAATATAACCGAAGAACGCTTCTACTTTGGCAGTATCGAGATCTTCCAGCGGCGACGCAGCGGCACTCTCGATCTTGAGCGAGAGACGCTGCATGTCACTGACGATAAACGCCGCATGGCTATGGTGGACACACCGACCGTCAAGGCTTCAGGCAGCCGCGAAACGCAACTGATTCGCTACCAGTATTCAAATCACCTGGAAACCGCCTGTCTTGAGCTGGACGACAGTGCCCAGATCATTTCGTACGAGGAGTACTACGCGTTTGGAAGCACGTCATACCAAGGAACCGATCAAACTCGGGAAGTTCCCGCCAAGCGATACCGCTACACAGGAAAAGAAAGAGATGAAGAAAGTGGTTTCTACTACCACGGAGCACGCTACTACGCGCCCTGGCTCGCTAGATGGCTTTCCGTCGACCCTATCGGTGTGAAGGGTGGAATTAACCTTTATACCTATGCGGGCAATAGTCCCATCGTTTTGCACGACCCGAACGGCACGGATCCCAAAGAGCCAAAAAAACAAGAAGATGCTCCCGTTCCCTTCACCCCGCCGACGATCGCTGATTTCAAAAAGGATCAACCGTCGCAGCAAACCATAACCTGGGGCGGGAGGTCAGTGGACGTCTTTTTCATTCCTGGCACGAGCGACAAGACCATTCTGATCGTGGGAGGTGTACACCAAGACGAGAAGAACGCTCTAAAGCTGTCGCACGAGTTGCTAACCACTCTTCAGGCGCAGAAAGAAAAACCGCTCTATAACATTGTATTTGTTCCGGATCTTTTTCACGGTAGAGAGTATGCGGGCGACCATGCCGATATCGAAGGAATACCGACCAATCGCAATTTCCCCGCGCCCGATCAGCCCATCACTTCTCACGTGAACCGCCAAGGAGTTCCCCGAGACACCCAAAACCGTAGAATTCTGCCTGAAAATGTCATTTTGATCTCCTTGGTCGAAAAGTTGCATCCAGCTCTTTCGCTTTCGATACACAGCCACAGTCCGGTCAGTCAGGCCAAAGCAGCGACCAAGGGCGCGGCCAGCATCACCGTGGACCCAAAGCCGGGAATCTCGGAGTACGATTCCAAGCTCTCCAATCAACAGGTGGCCGACTTTTTGAGCACCGAAGGCGCGCTCGCGGCAAACAAAGCGGGAGTTCCCGTACCGGGCAACTTTGTCGACCAAACCAATGAAACAGCGAGGACGCGATATCCCAACGACACCGCAACGGCAGAACCAGGAATTACGTTTGGAGATTGGGGATCACACCGCGGCGGAATGAATCAATTTCTAATCGAAACTCTCGGCTATAAGGGCCCGAACAACTTCAGCGGCTGGATTCCTATTATCCAATCGACGCTCTTGTCAGATCCAAGAGACGTGGCTGCTGCGAGTTTGGCGCGAAAGTGGAGCCCCGTCTGGGAAAGCGTGAAGAAGGCTTACGGCTTCTAGAAGTTTTGGCTAGAGAGACATCTCGGTTGCCGGAGGGAGTATGAGCGAAGACATCTGCATTCGTTTGCGAGTCCTTAATCCGCAGCGCCAGCCGCTCGGCGGCACTGTAAACGTCGAATTCAAACGGCCAGGTACAAGTGAGTCCACGACGCTGAAAGACGTCTCCACGACGCGGGACGTCGATGTGCGCGGACTTCAGCGCGGGTCGCAAGGGCTCTACCAAGTCACGGTCACGCCCTCCGACGTCTTTAAACCCGCGTCGCAGTTTGTGAATGTTCCATCGCAGGGTTTCAATACCGTCGAAATCGTTGTGGACCGGGGCACGGTTGAACGTCCACCGGCATCGGCTGGCCAGAGCTATCGAGTGTATGGCACCGTCCGCGACCACTCCCAGAAGCCGTTGGCCGGAGTGACGGTAAAGGCCGTAGATAAGGACATCCGCACGGAACAACCTCTAGGCACTCCCGCGGTGACCGACGCCTCGGGAAGCTTCCAGGTCAATTACACAGTCAAGGATTTCGCCAGCACTGACCTGCTCGCCGCCGACGTAGTTGTCAGGGTTTTTGGAAAGGATGAAAAACAACTCTGGCAATCGGAAACGTTCTATAACGCTCCGCAGGAGCTGCGCGTCGACGTCGACCTCTCCGGCATTGCTTTCTCGGGACCGAGCGAATTCGACCAGACCGTCGATACCATCACTCCTTTTGTCGGCAGTCTTCCTCCCGCACAACTTACCGAGGACGAAAAAGTCCAAGACATCAGCTTTCTGGTCAACAAGACCGGACTTCCTTTGAACCGTGTCGAAGCGTTTGCAATGGCATACCGCTTCGGAAAAAACACGTTGATCGAGCCGTCTGTTTTTTATGGACTGATTCTTCGCAATCCTTCGGCAACGACGCTGGCGCAGCCCACTATGGCCTCTTCTGGAGTTCCTTTCGATTTGAAGGCCAGCACAACTTTTGCGACGCTTATGCGTCAGAGCATCGACGCACTGATGTCTTCCCTGCAGAGCGCGATCGACCAAAACATCGTTCCCTATAATCTCAGCCAGAACCTCGACTCCATACGCAAGCAGCTCACGACCGCACAGCTTCAATTTCTCAAAACAACCGCGGCACCAGCGTCTCCGTCAAACTTGACGATGAAGCTTGAAATCGCGGGGCTTGAGGGAAACCAGGTCGAAGCCTTCAAGAACCTGTTCTCGTCCGGCGGAACACCGCAGGACTTTTGGAAGACGCTGGCGCAAGACCCGGCGTTCCAAGCGCAAAAAGTTTCGCTTCTGCAATCGGTGTTCACGCTCTCCAAACTTACCGGAGAGCAGGTGACACTGACCGATGAACTTATCAAGACCCAGAACATTCGCACGCCCGCGGACCTCGCTGCACTCGCTGCCAACACGTCGGCGGACTGGCTGGTCATTCTGCAAAGGCAGAAGATCAGTCCCCCATCCGGCACGCCTGGCGACACGCCAGCGGATCAGGCCAAGAACTACGCTACTGAATTGGAACAGAGTTTCAGCGCTGCGTTTCCGAGTGCCGCTTTTTCCGCCCGCATTCGTGCCGACAAGCAGAGCCGTATCCCCAACGCCAGTCCGATCTCTTCTTTCCTGAATGCAAACTCCAATTTCGATTTGCTGACAACTCGAGTGGGCGCCTACCTCGCCCAGCAGCAGTCAAGCCCAGCTGCAAAGAGCTCCGGAATCAACACTCAGAAACTCGTCGATTCTTTGAAGAAAACGCAACGCGTCTTCAAGCTTTCTCCAAGCTATGCCTCGGCCAACGTGCTTCTGGGCGACGGTATCGACTCGGCCGACAAGATCTACCGGATGGGGCAAAACAATTTCGTAGCCAAGTACGGGGCGACAATCGGCGAAAGTGAAGCGCTGCGCACCTATCAGAAAGCGACGCAAGCTCATTCGCTGGCCATAGCTCTAGCCGGCAACCTGAAGTCCCTTTCCGATGCCTCCCATTTAAATGTATTTCCTGACTACACCACGACCATTTCCGATGCGATGGAAAAAGAAGTACCTGATCTGGATACTCTGTTTGGGCACGCCGACTTCTGCGAGTGCGAGGAATGCCGATCCGTATACGGCGCGGCGGCGTACCTGACCGACATTCTGCATTATCTCGAGAATCGGCTCAGTTCCATTAACTGTGCGCCGGGTGAAACGGCCTCTCTGACGGAAGTATTGCTGCGCAGAAGGCCCGATCTCGTCGACATCGACCTCAATTGCGACAACACCAACACCGCATTTCCCTACATTGATATCGCCAACGAGATCATGGAGGATTTCATTCGCCCTCCGGCCGTGACCATCAACAATTCGTTTCTGCCTAAATTCGTCGTCGGTCCCATCGATGCCGGCCTCCTGGCCGCGATTGTTTCCGGATTCAGTACTGCGAAGCAGACCAACGTTGTGCCTTTGCTGACCTCAAACGCCGTCGTCTCGGACGTCTATTCCATGGATCGACTGCAAGCGGACAATACCTGCGTCACTGAGAATCATTGGATCATTCGGGACCAGTTTCTCGCGTTGAAAGCTACTGATCAGGGCGGGTCCATCGCAATACAACCGCTACACCAAACGCTTTTGTCTGCCGATGACATCAACGCCAATCCGGAATACGTCAACCTTCCTGTTTACGCCAATGACCTTAGATCGGACGTGCGGCCGTTTACTCTGCCCTTCGACCTCTTTGAAACCGAAGCCGAAATCTACTTAACGAAGCTGGGGACGGCGAAACCCGACTTGATCGATGCCTTCCGTCAGGAGCATGAACCCGCCGTACCGCCGTCCGCCGCCGCTCAATCCGACCTCGAGATGGCCTTTGCCTATCTCAACATCAACAACAGCCCGTCCCCCTTACCCGCTGCAATCAGTGAACGCAAGCTAATTTTCCAATCCGACGTCCCCAATCAAAACCTCTACTGGGGAGCCCTCGCCGCCGGAACTTCAGCAGAGCTCGATCTGTTTATGAAAGCTAGCGGGCTAACCTACGACCAAGTGCTCAGCCTTCTCACTCTCAAGACCATTAACCCTGCAAACGACAGCGTCATCGTCAGCGACGATCTTTCCTGCGACACCAACAAGAAACACATTAACAATCTGACGTCTGGGAAGTTCGACATCATTCACCGCTTTTTGCGCCTGTGGAGAAAGACTTCTCTTACCCTCGAAGAATTAGACGCCATCGTTCAGGCATCCGCAATCGGCAACAAGAACATCACCGACGACCTTGCATGGAAACTGCAGTATTTCCTCAAGCTCCAGAAACTCTGGTCGTTATCGCCACTGCAATACCTCGCTTTTTTCGCGGATATCGACACCATTGGAACCGACAGCCTATACAACACTCTGTTTCAGAATCGAGCCGTCACCAATCCTTTGAATTCAGATTTCGCCGTTTCTACGGTCAAGAGTGCAGCGGTGCCCATCAACGCTGTAAGCAAAGGCCTGCTGATTGGCGCCCTCGGCTTCGCCCCAACCGACCTCGACGCACTCATCGCCAAAACCGACAGCCTGCTATCGCTCGGCAACATTTCCTTCTTTTATCGTGTCGCGCAATTGGCCCAGGCTCTTTCGGTTTCCATCAGCGACCTGCTGATTTTAATCGACCTCATCAATATTTCGCCTTTTCAAGATCCCGTCACCACAAACGCGTTCTATTTGAAGTGGCGGACCGTCGTCTCGAGCCGGTTTTCCGCTGATGACCTGAATTATGTTCTAAGGCATCAGAATGACGTCAGCAGCTCTCTTGTCCCCTCGGACGATCTGGTTGCTGCAGCACTTACGGACCTCCAGACGAAAATCCTTCAACTACAGGCTTCGACAGCCGTACTGCCCGACCCGTCAGGCCAGCTACTCAAGAAGTGGCTGACCGATCCGTTGCTCGACTGGAATCCAGCTCTCGTCGCAAAGTTGTTGGATATTCTTGGGACTCAAGACGACACCGAATTTCAGAACAAGGTCGATAACAATCAGACGTTCTTACTGAATCTCCGCGTTCAGTACAGCGATCAGGTCCTCACCGCGGACCTTTCGGCTTTGCCGGTTACGATTCCGGATTCCCTCTCCGCTCAAGTGTCTTTTGACTCGGCAAACCACAAACTGCAGCTCATTGGGATCATTAGCGCCGCGGACCAAACGCTCTTGAATGGCCTCGCGGGAGCCAACCCTGACTATCTGACTGCTGTGTCGCAACTTTTTCAGGCGTCCCAGAAGACGAGCAACGCGGGGTCCAATGTGTTCTTCGCAACCGTGGGTGACATCAACACGAAACTCCGAGCCTTAGTAGCTCCGCCCCCTCCCATTCCGGGACGTTACCAATTCTTTTTGACGGCGATATCGCCGGTCTATAACACCATTCTTCAACAAAACGCGGTCCAAAACGAACTCTGTACTTGGTTCAAAATCAATAAAAGCATCGCTTCGGTGATCGAAACGTCGCAAGCCGGCATCTTCACGGACCTTACCGACGCGAACTTCATCGCCAAAACTAAGACGATTACCGCGGCTAATTTTCCGAACCAGTTCAACTGGTATCAGAAGATCGCGAAGGTATGCTTTGTCGTCACCAAATTGAAGCTTGCCGCCGAGGATCTCGTCTGGTTCATTGCCCACTCCGGAGACGTTAACAGCCTCGGTCTGTGGAGCCTGCCCATCGTTCCGGCCGTCGGGCCGGTGGTTGGGCCCGGTCCAACCTTCGCCGCTTTCGAAGTGATGGTGAACATACTAAAGTTCGCCCAGCTTTTCCCTGCCGTCTCGCAAGTGACAGCGGCGACCACCAAGACTGTCTCGGTGTATAGCGTGTTGCAGGAAGTGATCGACGGCATTCCCCTGGCGGCGATCGAAAGCGATCTGGCCAGCCTTACGGGATGGGATCAGAGTCAACTCGACCAGCTCATCAATGCCCCCACCAATTCTTTGAACCTGAACCTCGCTGCTCCGTCCGATCTAAAGGACATCCGCATCCTTTTGCGATTGCGCCAAATCTTTATGGTCATGACCACGCTAGGAGTGGTCCCAGCCGATTGCGTTGCCTGGATCAAGCCCGCTCTGTCATCCGATGACGCGGTCCGTATCAAGCAGGCCCTCAAAGCCCGTTTCCCTTCCGATCAATGGGTCGGTGTGACCCAGCCGCTGCAAAACAAGCTGCGTCACGCGAAACGCGACGCGCTGCTAGCCCACCTTCTGGCAAATCCTCCGGCAGGAGAGAACTGGCAGACACCCGACGATCTTTACAATCACTTTCTGATTGACGTCGAGATGATGGCTTGCCAGCCCACCTCGCGAATCGTGCAGGCTACGAATTCCGTCCAAATGTTCGTGCAACGCTGCTTTTTGAACCTTGAGAAAGACATCACCGTCAATCTTGACCTCGACCCAGATTGGTCGCAGTGGCAATGGATGAAGTATTTTCGGCTCTGGCAAGCGAACCGGAAGGTCTTTCTATACCCGGAAAATTGGATCGAACCTGAACTCCTCCCCGTCGAGATGAAGTCGCCTTTCTTTCAAGAGCTCGAGAATGACCTTCTTCAGAATGATGTCACTCAAGACAACGTCGAGACCGCATTTTTAAGCTACCTGGACAAGGTTGAAGGGGTTTCGCGCCTCGAAGTAAAAGCCATGTGGTACGAGGACGCGAAGAAATCGTTGCACGTCGTGGCACGAACTTACGGGGGGGACCCCAGAACCTACTACTACCGAAAATTCGATCAAGTCACGCGCTTGTGGACGGCTTGGGCCAAGATTGACCAGGACATCGCTAGCGATCACATCGTGCTGACCGTATTCAACCACCGGATATATCTCTTCTGGGCCGTGTTCAGTGAGAAATCCCTCGAGGTGAGCTCGGTCACGGTGCCACCGCTTCCGGGAAGCGCGAGCAGCCATACGGACATCGACCATCCACTGAAGTATTGGCAGATACAACTGGCATTTAGCGAATACAAGAATGGCAAATGGACTCCTAAAAAGGTCTCACCGGGAGACGCAACCGGGTCGCTTATTGTCGACCAATCCTGGACCCCCGGCCAGACAGACCCTTTGACAAAAGACACTTCAGGAGCCTACTTGCCTTTTAAGACGGACTTTGTCTTTACGCCCCTGGATCTTCCGAATCTCGGCTTCCTGGATGGCCTCCTCAAGGGTGGAAGACCCAAAGATCCCGGCGCGTTTCTGACCGGACTTCTGAAAGGACTCGAGGGCTCGCTCTCCGATAACGGCGACCTGCAAATCAATTGTTACAAACAAACCGGTGCCAACTCCTACGACTACATAAACACATTTGATTTGGATCCATGCAAAGGCTATCCAGTCGTCACCAGGAATCCTGACCTTCTGGTCACCAACCTTTTCGACCGCAGTTTGCTGGTGAACATGCTCGATACCGAACAGCCCAGCTCATCAACCGATTCACTCGCTGTCAATTCAGTTTCCTTCCAGGCGAAAACCCCGGGCTCTTTCGCCAATTTGGTCTCGCTGCAGATGGGATTTTTGGACCGTTTGCTCAACATCATCTACCACATCCTCTATGGCTTGTACTTTCGCCCTGGAGAGGTACGGGAGCTCGAACAGCGGATTCCCGTGACGGTCGGTACATTCATGCCTTATTTTTATCAAGATCAGTCGCGCACGTATTTTGCTCAACCGGAATTTAGCGATGGTGGCGACTTCGAATTCACCTATCAGGATCTCGAAGACCTCTTTCTAGCCCTGCTCGAGGGTGATACCAAGACGGCCCACGACATCCTGGGGACATTCCCGCAAGGCAAAGCGCTGTTCCTTCTCATCCATTACTACAACTTCTACCATCCGCTGCTTTGCTCGTTCATACGTATCCTCTTTGACAAGGGGATCGACGCTCTGATGTCACGGCCGACGCAGCTGCAAGGGGACGTAGTCTTCGACTCGAATCCGAACAAGTTCGATTTCGCGCAGGTGTATCAGCCCACGGCGCTGATTTACGCAGGCACGCCCGTCACCTACACCGGACCAACGGGCCCCGTCACCGATGCTCATCCCGGATATCCAAAGGGCGATGTGGATTTCGACCCGAAAGGCGGCTACAGCTGCTACAACTGGGAGCTCTTTTTCCATGCCCCGTTGATGATTGCGGAGCGGCTAAGCCAGAATCTGCAATTCGAGCAAGCCGACCACTGGTTCAAATACATTTTCAATCCCACTGACGGTTCAACTTATCCGTCACCCGACAAATTTTGGGTCACCAAGCCGTTCTTCATCAATGTCAACGACAAATACACCGCCCAGAACATTAACAACATCATGCTAGGCATCAACGCGAACAGCTCGCCGCTGGTGAAAGACGTCGCAGCGTGGCGCGCAAATCCCTTCCAGCCACACTACATTGCGCAATATCGAACCGTCGCCTACCAAAAGACCACGGTGATGAAGTATCTCGATCATCTTATCGCCTGGGCCGATAACCTCTTCCAACAGGACACAATGGAGACAGTCATGGAAGCTGAGCAGCTTTATGTGCTCGCGGACCAAATTCTCGGACCCAAACCGCTGATTATTCCTCCGGCCTTCGAAACACCGGTAGACAACTTTGGCCAGCTCGAACAGAAGCTCGATGCATTCTCAAATGCACTCGTCGACATCGAAAACCTTCTACCGCTTCAGCAGATCACCGGCTTTGATCCCGGCGGCTCGCAAGGGCTGCCGGAGTTGCAAACGCTTTACTTCTGTGTGCCCCCCAACGACAAACTCATGGCGTATTGGGACACCGTTGCCAAGCGGCTTTACAACATCCGGCACTGCCTCAATCTGCAAGGGCAATTTGCGCCGCCGGCTCTCTTTGCGCCTCCCATCGATCCGGGTCTCCTGGTTCGGGCCGCTGCGGCTGGTCTCGACATCGGCAGCATTTTGAGTGACATGAACAGTCCGCTTCCGAACTACCGATTCAGCGTAATGGTCCAGAAGACCATCGAAATGTGCAACGAAGTCAAATCCCTCGGATCGGCGCTGCTGCAAGCCATGGAGAAGAAGGACGCCGAGGACATGGCCCTGCTCCGCTCCCAAAACGGTATCGCCGTGTTTAAAGCGATGCTCTTGGTCAAGCAGCAGCAAGTCGATGATGCGAAGCACAATCTAGAAGCACTTCAGCAGCAGCAAGCGTTGGTGCAAACGAAGATCGATTACTACCAAGGGCTTATCAACAGCGGCTTGAACAGTTGGGAGACCAGTTCTCTAGGGCTCACGCAAACCGCGATCGTTGGCGAGACTGCCGCCGTGGCCATCGAGTACCTCGGAAATGTACTCGGACTGATCCCCGACTTCGACGTCGGGGCGGAAGGCTTCGGCGGTAGCCCTGTCGCCACGGTAAAGTTTGGAGGAACCCAACTCGGCGGCGCCACGCGAGCCATGGCCTCGGCAATCCGGGGGACGGCCGGCATCGCGCACTCCCAGGCAGGCGTTGCCTCAACCCAAGCCACCTATCAGCGCCGGCTCCAGGAATGGCAGTTCCAGCTCAATCTCGCCAACTCAGAATTGCAGCAAGTGGCGAAGCAAATTCTCGCGGCCACCGTTCGTCAGGCGATCGCGACACAGGAAGTCACGAATCAGCAACTCCAGATCGACAACGCACAAGCCGAAGACGACTTCATGCACAGCAAGTTCACGAATACTGATCTGTATTCGTACATGGTCGGACAGCTCTCTACGACGTACTTTCAGAGCTACCAGCTCGCCTATGCCATGGCCAAGCAGACCGAACAAACCTTTCGGTATGAATTAGGTCTAGCCGACTCCAGCTACATCAACTTCGGGTACTGGAACAGCCTGAAGAAGGGGCTGCTGGCAGGAGAGCAGCTAGCCTACGACGTACGCAACATGGAGAAGGCCTACCACGACCAGAACAATCGTGAATTTGAGCTGACCAAGCACATCTGCCTGTCCCAACTCGACGCGTCGGCACTTCAGTTGCTGAAAACCAACCGCGAGTGCTGGATCAACCTGCCCGAAGAGCTTTTCGACATGGACTATCCCGGCCACTATATGCGCCGCGTCAAAACAATAGGGATAACCATACCGTGCGTGGCTGGGCCCTATACGACCGTTAGCTGCACGTTGACGTTGACTAAAAATTCCGTTCGCACCGACAACAGTAGTGGTTCCACTTATCCTAGAAAAATGACCGGTGGAGTTCCCGCAGACGATCCGCGTTTTCGGGATTCAGTAGGTGCGATCCAATCCATTGCCACTAGCAACGCTCAAAATGACGACGGACTCTTTGAACTGAACTTCCGCGATGAACGTTATCTACCGTTTGAAGGGGCGGGAGCCATCAGCCAGTGGCATCTGCAATTGCCTGCCGGCGTCACCGCGCTCGACTACCGCACGATCACCGACGTCATCCTCCACTTGAAATACACGTCTCGAGAGGGTGGGGAGCAGCTTCGTTCCGATGCGACAACCAGCTTGCAGGCAAGAATCAACTCGATTTTGGTGTCTCTGAAGGACACCGGCCTGATGCGGCTCTTCAGCGCGAGACACGAATTCCCCACCGAATGGTTCGCGTTCCTGAATGCTGCTGCAGGTTCGGACCAAGTCTTAACGCTTAACCTAACCCGCGATCGGTTCCCGTATTTCGCATCGGTACTACCGGGATTGAAAATCAAGCAGATCGAACTGATAGCGGATACAAGCCTAGCTTCGATCAATGCGATCCAGGCGGCTCCGGCGCCTTTGACTCCGGCAACGCTGAACTTCACGAAGGACAACTATTACGAATCGATGCTTCGTCTGATTCTGGATTACTCCACCAGCAAGAAAGACAGCGGCACCTGGACGATCACCAATCCCAAGGCGAATGCCGCTTTGGCAGCAGGACAACTCAACGACTTAGTCGTGATCGCGCATTACGAAGTGTCTTTCACATAGTCGTAAAACTGCTTCGATGCGTCACGGGCCAATATCATCGATTGCCAGCAGACCAAAGATTCTTCCAGGACGGAGATGTCAGGGAGTTTCGCTGCGTCGACTTCCAAGTATTTGGCACAGTGAGAGGCCGAGAAGAAACGCTTTTTCTCGAACGCAAACGCTTTCAACGTGGCGAGGACGGCTGCAAGACCCCGAACCCCGTTTCTGAGCCGCAGCGGTCAGTTGTCTCGTGACCCGAGCGGGCGGAATGAACTCAACGTCCCTAATCAAGAATCAAGCTCAGAAAAAAAGCTAGATTGCCGGAACTGTGGCCCAACGACCCGGGGGCGGACCGAACGATGCCAGTAATTAAACCAATAGCATCGAGAAAGGCAATCTCGTGGTATAAGGCATGAGATACCCCCGATGTGGTCCAAAACGGAAGTCCGACTTACCGGAGCGTTCCGAGATGAAAGCGCGTCACTTTGTTGGCCTGATCACTTGCTTGGTAACCGTGGTCTTGGTGCCTGCCGGTGCTCAAGCACAAAGTACATTCACTCAGGTAGGAACGTGGAGCTGCATCATACCCTCGGGTACTCCGCCTGGTTTTGCCTGCCCCACCGTTACTTTTCCACAGTCGTTCGGTGGAATTCCAAACGTGATCGTGACGGGGTCGGCTCAGCCGACTAACGTTACAGCACAAGGATTCACACCTGTTACTCAGCAGGGGAACACTGCCCCTGTTCAAGTTGGGCCATTCCCCTTCCCCGTGAATTTACCAATTTCGGGCACTTGGGTTGCAGTTGGCGACTCGCTATTTAAGGGTTCGACGGTAGCAAAATACTTGATCCTTACGGTGATCTATGCTCCCCCGGGCGCTAACGGCGGGAAGGGAGCAAGTTCCGTTAGCTACGGAAGCGGAGTAACGATTGGAACAACGACCTCGGCGAGTCAGTCCTTCCAAACCTCAATCGGAAGATCCGTAACAGCCAAGGCGGGCTTCCTTGGACCCGGAGGTGAAGGTTCACTAAGCTTCGATTTCACAAACAAAACCACGGACACTCAGTCACTAGAGATAAAGCAATCGACGACATCAACCATCACTCGACCAGGACCCTCACAAGATGGAATAGATCACAATCAGGATGCGATATATCTGTTGCTAAAACCCACAATAAACCTTTCGCTATCGTCCTCCGCAGCGGCATGGACATTCGGAGATAACCGGCAATCGCCGATCCAATACGTATTCGTGGGAGAACTAAACGGGAGTTTCCCTTGGCGTCCCGGAGTTCAACAACAGTTGAACGCTGCGGGCATAACAGCGTCAGACGACCCAATTATTCTGGCAAACGATCCATTAGCGAACGGTGGCACACCAACTGCTGATCCCGCGCGATTCCGCCCCGCAAACACGATGTTCCCGTATGAGCCGCCTGCAACGCAGAACGATCCGGTAATATCGATAAATACCACGATTTCTAATAGTTCAACGTCTACCACTGGGTCAGCAACACAGAATACGTACAAAGTTGGAATGTCGCTCTCCGGTGACGCTGGCTTTCTCGATATGGCCAAGCTGACGGTTAAAGATACACTCAGTTGGGAATGGACAAATACATCGAGCACCTCAACTTCTTCGGGGGCGACGCAAACTGCGTCGCTGACGATTGGCGGGCCCGCCTATGGTTATACGGGAGTAACAGAGGTCGCCGTGTATACAGATACGTTGTTCAACACATTTGCTTTTGTACTAGTCCCCCCTAGTCGTCTCGAAGTTGCTGTCCAGGGTACTTTGAAAGCAACCGACGGGGCTCCTTCGGCGAAAACCGAGGTGGTTTTGACCGAGAACGGCGTCAAGCATCGGACTTTCACAAATGCAAAAGGTGAATACGTTTTTTTTGGACACCTAACTGGACCGGCTACGGTTGAGGCCAAAGGCATGACACAAATAGTTCCTCAACCTCAACCATCAAGGACGCTTAACCTGGAGCTACGCTAGAATCTTTCTTGGCTGCTTAGATTCGCTCCCGCAGCGCTTACGGGACAAGTCCCTTTAACTCCTCAGGTCCGCTTGTGGGGCGTAACCAACCGTCATGGGTCTTCAAGTCCGAGGTTGTTCTCAACCTGGATAACAGTGCGGAAGAAGGCTAGGCCAACTGATTGGTTTAGCAGACTTAGACTAAAGTGAGGTGCCGGGGAGGACTTGAGCCTTCAACCCGCTGTTCGCCGTTCCTTATGTTCCAGAGCTCTTACCAGAGCGCTCGGTCTTCGGCGTGTTCAATCACAATTCGTAAAATTTTAATGCATTAACTGCCCGATAGTTCCCGCGCGGGTACAATCGGAAAGTAGGTTGTTCGCTTAATGGAATCAACCGTTACGTCAATTTGCCACACCCAGTTAGGTTGGTTCTTCGGGGCCCAAAGAGTTGGATCAAACCACCACTGAAACTCCTCTTCGAAGCTATCGTTGCTGATTATGAACCGCCCCGACGCCGACTCTTCTTTTAGAATCCACGGCGCAATAACACCCGCAAATCCGCCGCGTCGTTCCAATGATCGCGAGCCAATACAAGGTATCTCCGAATAGTATGGGGATTCAGCAGTCGGATGCGGCAACTCTTCCGAAGTGGATAAACCTATAGCTATCTCCGTAAAGCACAGCACACTAGAGCTGTCATAGTACTTTCTCTTTTCACCACAATCATGGACCGGATTCTTTGTGGAGCGGTCGTAGCATTCCACCCCAAAATCGAGAATTCCTCTTGGACGAAATTCGGAGAACCGCCAAGTGGGGCGATCGCGACTCCACCTGAATCTGCAGCTCGCCGAAGTAGGGAGTTAAATAGGCGGCCCCCGAACGTGTATCGAGTTCTGGCCCGGTAGAACTCTGAACAAAAATACAAGCGATAAAGAAACCAAAGATAAGAGGGGCTCGGATCCACCAACGCAAGCCATTTGTCCATTTATCGAGTTTGAGATATCTCTCGATCGGCTCGATCATTCTGATGATCGCCAATGGGCAAAAGACGAGGATTATAATCGCGCCGCCAACGAACTGATACTCCGTCGTAGCCCAAAAGTTCGTGTTAGTGGGTATGGCATAAGAAACATTGACGAGCACGAAGAAGTAGAGAAGCACGTAGAATGGAAAGCGGGCACGCGATGGCATCTCCCTACCCGGCTTGATGCGGCTCAGCAATTTGGCAAGCAACGAAAGCAATAACGACAGGCCGCCTGTTGGTGGGGCAGCCAACAAAGCAAAAAAATCCACCGTAGCACACGATTATCAAATGTTCTGACACCGAACTGCAAACCGAAGAGAATCAGCGCAAGAAAAAATACTAGGAGCAGGAACATGCTCAGGTCCAGAGGAAGTTAAGGATCCCCGCTATTCTCGTGGACATTAGGTTCGATGAACATAGGGAAAGCGCATTCAGAATTAAGTAACAGGAGAAAAAGACCGCGACACTGGCCAACAACATTAGGCCGTTCAAAGTCAGAGGCAAATATGCTTTCCAAGCTTCGCTTGAATTGTAAAGAAACGAGAGCGCTGCGCTTTCCGAAATTGAATGGGAGAGAGAGAGAGAACGTTGTGACGATCAGTGTTACGGTAATACCCGCTGCAAAGGACAGTCGCTTCTGATCGAGAATATTCTCCTTTTCTGTCATGACCGAGAGCTGAACGCCTCCGTTGCGATGGGATGGCGCCGATTCTACTTGATTTGCGGGTTGTTAGTAGACTCACAATTACATTTGGTCAATTGTAAGAGGAATTTCGAGTAGCCCCTGCGACGACATCCTTTCTACAATGCAGATGGAAACTGGTCTACGAGTGTTAGCCGTCGATGGCCGGTCCAACGGGGCACATAGTAATGCCCAGCCTCAACAAACAGGAGCACAGAGAATAACACACAGCCAATGCCTTTCATTGGAGACGCTGGGAGCTTGGCTAAATCGTTGTGTTGAGCCCGCATATTCATTTTCGGGGATCGGAGGGAAAGCGCAAGGTAAGGGTGTGGATAGCGTGTTATTTCGGGGTCTTTCGTTTAGGTTTAAACGGGCGCGTGGGGACGATGAGGGTGATGGGGACGATGTCTTCGGCGCGGCTCCAGTATTCATTCGCTTCCGATCGCGTTCTGAAGGTCATGTAGCGAGGTCCTATATGTCGGCATCCGGTATCGATGAGAGGCCGTTCTTTGTCCCACGCCATGATGGTCCACGCGGTGATTTTCTTTGTCATCGGCGGAGTGTATCTAGGGTCTTTGTGGAAAAGACCTGCGGCGCTCTGTTATTCGAGGATCAATTTGACTTTCGGATATCTACGGGGGTATGACCGCGCTCCAAGGAGGTGCCCTATGTCCGAAGGCACTAAGCGACAAACAGCAGGCAAGGACGCGCCATTTCCGCTGAGAGAGCAGATGGATTTCAAGGAGATCAAGTTCACAACGATCTTTCAAAGTTCGCAGGGATTGCACCAAACAAAAAACGGCGTCATTCATTCCGACGGGGATTTGAAAGTGACGCTGCCGTTCCTCCCGCCTGATGTGAAAATTGATTTTTCCAAAGAGGAAGTGATTTTCGTGGCTCTGGGAGAAAGGCCGACGGGAGGGTATAAGGTCGAGATCACGGCGGTTACCTATCTCTGGGACCGTTTGAACAAGCTGCCGAATCTGACGGATGTGACGTATCACGAAGACAAGCCGTCCAACCCGATTAGAAACGATATCGTGACATTCCCGACGCATGTCGTGAAGTGCGAGAAGCTCGATGGTGACGCGAGCTTTACGAAGGACGGGGGAATTCAATAAAAAGCTGCACATAGCTGAAAGAAAATCGCGAGCGAAGGGTATAAAAAAACACGAGCCAACGATTTGGGAGGGTTGGCTGCATGATTTCGGGTCAATCGCTGCCCGCTAGTACCCAAGTGTCTCGGCTCGGCAAAACAAAGATATTTTGTGCCTCGCAATGATTCCGATTGTGGGGCTTTTTAATTCTTATTCAGCGCGAGCCATAATCGGGCAATGGCTTCTTCGGGGTTGGAACCCTCCCCTTCGGCGGTTTTCTCCATAACTGACCGTGCTCGCCAATTCCTTCCATTGTTAGCGAGGAAATCGAAATATACTCCGCACGCTTCGATGAGTTCGGAGAGGGTGGGTGCGAAATATCTCTGCTCCGGATTTGTCATCAAAAGAGAAAAGATGCTGGCCATTCCACTCGGCTGCCGTATGGCACTTTGTAAACTCAAAGCCCGTATCCTTCAATTCTTTCGCAAGTTCATAATCCATCTTTCCTTAATCAAAGCACACCGCCATAACCCGTCAAGCCGGGGCTGTGGATAAGAAGTGGAGGCATGTGGAGAAGTCGGCCTACTTGTGCAGGTGGCCAGCAAGCTGGTAGTAAAGGGCGAGCAAGCCGAATATCTCGACCACCACCGGCACGATGCTGACAAGGAGATGATGGAACGATTCCATCAGCCGCCGCAACTCTTCCAGTATCGCCGCAGACTTTTTGAGCCACCGCATCCGCACACCTCTCCCTGCGCTCTCAAAGAGCTTCCTTAAGTCGTTCTAAATGCTCAAGTTAGGAACTACAGTGAGCCAGCTTACTCAACCTATCGCTGAACCGTATTGCTTCACCATTTCGTGGCTTGAATTGGCTCGATCTGTCAACAGCAACATCGGCGGCGACAGATCGGCCAAGTCCAAGATCACGGTACCGTCGCGCTCAAGCGGCCGCTTGGAGGCTTTGCATCGCGAGTTCTTGTTTCAGCGCCATTTCGATTTTCAACCAATCCGCCAACGACATTGGATAAGCTTTCTGGTCTCGCTCGACTCGGCTTATCCATTCCCAGCGCTCCGGGCCGATGGCTTTCTGGATCAGATCCCAATACAGTCGTCCATGTCGCTGTTTGAAGTAGATGTGATGGTTTCTGCAGAGACATACGATATTCCGCATGTCGCCGAAGGAAACGCTCCGCGCGCGTGAGACGAGGTGGTCGGCTTGGAGGATGAGCTGACCATCTGATCGTCTCGGGCCGCATGGTCCCGCTTCCGGGAAAATCCTCAGAACGCATCCTCCGTCTCTTTGGATCGCCAGCTCTCTTAGAAGCGCTTGAATCCGGCGCTTGGCTTGCGTCGAAGGAAATTTGCCGAATTTGGAGAGGGGGCTACGTTTCATTTTCCTTTGTGGGAAGTTAACTTAATCATACAATTCGCGCGGAAAGATAAAAAGGAGATTGCTAAATGGGTGGGCACTACGTCCAGTTCAGAAGCAAGTTTCGGAGGTTCTTGCAGAGACATGAACAACTATTGGTATTTGTCGGGATGTTTACAGTTTTCGGGACGTTCATCTTGCGAGAGGGAATAAGCGAAAAGTTGAAAGAGGCTTCGGAATCTCTGAAAACCGCGCAAGCTCGATTAGACAATGTCGGTTTTACGGCTACGCTTATGAACGGGCTCTGCACGTCAGGTGACGTACTCGAAAAAGTTAACAGACTAGACGACGACATGTATGAGTGGGAGATGTTAGTGAAAACGGGCAAGGCGGACCCCCACAAATCATTGACGGACGATGAAGAGTTTCAAGCTGATTTGGCTCGCGCGTCTGATGTTTTGGACGTGCGAACTTCGCTGCTGGCACGCTCTACATTTATTCGGTACGGGGAGAACGCGCTGCCATCGGTTTTCGACTTGGTACCAGAAACGGCGAAGGACAAAAAGGAAGTTGAAGATATGGCCAAACGGTCTGATGAGCTGTTGTCCGCAGTTAAGCATATACCACAAATCTCAAAAGAGGAGCTACGGGCAAAAAACAGAAAAGATCAGCAAGTCTTGGTCGATTCGATCAATGAGTCTTATTACGATCTTGGTCGTAGAATGGAGGCATATCTGACAGGGCTGCAATCGACTAACAAAAGAAAGGTACAAGAGGCAACACAGGGGCAGGAACAGGCGGAGAGGCGGTACAAGCGCTCGGTTGTGGCTAGCTATATTTTGTATTCGTTTGGATGGGGTCTTGGTTTAGTCGCAAAGATAGCGGGTATAAAGAGTGTGGGTGGGGAATAGTCATAGGGATAGTTATCGAGTGACTATGAGTGTGCAGCATTTCGCAGATTGTCGAGAAGAGCATCCGAGACCCGGTAAGAATTCCGAATAACAGCTTCCTTCAAATGTCGAGAGGAGGTAACGAGCGATGCCCTACGCGACCGGGGAAAGCCCCCAAAAAGGCGATTACGTTCAACGGGTGACGAGCGGCCAAAAGGGAACTGTCCAAGACGTTCAGCTCAATCTTACGAGTAAGGGAGGCCGTGACCAGGTGAGCGTTGCGTTTGACGCCGGGGGAGTTGTCGCCGTGTCCCTTGCGGATGAATATTCTCTCATTCGCGGAGCGGGATAGTGAACTGGACCGTGATTGCGACGTATGCGAAGGGGGTTTGGGCCGCTGTCGGGCCACTGGTGGGCGTGTTGGTCGGCGCATACATCGCGAACCGGAATCAAAGAAAGGAGTGGGTAGCTGATAATAAGAAGCAGGAATATCGCGAACTGGTTTCGATTCTCACGCGGGCGCTGAACTCGGTGATGCTCGAATCGGCAGTGCTTGTGGCGCACAGTCCCGAAGAACAGCGAGAATTTGAGCGGATAGGGAACGAGGTGCTCATCACGATCAGGGACCGGCTTTTCATCGAGGATGTGGTGACGAAACTGAGAGTTTATGAACGATGGCGGCAGGCTCTGGCTGATTTTCGAGGTGTCCGTCAACGTCAGGTGCTTATAGATAAGGTCGAGGAAATTAAGTCAGACCTCCGGAAGGCCGCAGCGACTTTGTTTAGCTGAGTGCTTCCTCGTTCGTCAACGAGCCGGTAAAACTTCCAGATGACGTTTCTTTAAAATCTGTGGAATTCTTGTGAAGGGAATTAGCTTAATCGTACGATGCGGTACTATCCAGTCAACCGAGGTGGGGCTTATGAGGAAACTGTCCGAGGCTCTCGCTGGAAAGTTTCGTGGTTTCGAGAAAAAAGATCGCCAGAAGGTTCTTTCCTTGCTTGCGGCTGCGCTTGTAATCGCCCTGTTCATAGTGAGGGACGGATTTCGGGAACGATCTAAAGCACTCGCTGACGCAATCGATGCGGCGGAGGCGACTTACGAACAGAGGACCTTTAACCGAGTTCTTCTTCACGATGTTAAGACCGTAGGTCAAGCGGTGGATGAAGTCGCAGCTGGGGTCGAAGATATCCAGAATTATCAGCTAGGTTACAGGCGCATAGACTGGCGTCAAATGCCGGAAGTAAAAAACACGCCGGAATTCGTTTTAGACAGCGATACAGCCGACGTGGAAAGTGTATTCGAAGAAATTAAATGGCTTACAAGACATTCTGGGGTAACAGCGGAAGAGCAGTCTAGCCTTACGGACTTCCACAAGCGATTCGAAAGCATAAAGCATGAGAGGGATGCAATAGTCCCGCCGACGGATACAAACAGAGATCTTCTCATCAAGCATGTATTAACGAATTCTGCGCTGTATCAACGAACAGTCGACGCCCTAAAGTCATTAAAAGGGAACATCGACGCGACACTCGCTAAGATGGTACAGGAAGCGGAGGTGAAGCGAGATAGAAATGAACGGCTTTATATAGCTTTTACAACACTGATGTACATCTTGTTTGGGTTAGGGTGGTTGGTGGGCCTTGCCGGAGTGATCTTAGGAGTAAAGGTCGAGCAAGGGGAATAGGTAGAGTGTCGCGATGGGGTTAAAACAGTTTTCGTTTATCTGATTCGATCTGCTGAAGATGGGAAGGAGAGAATACCGTCGTGGATATTCGAACGGTCGGCGCCGGGGCTCGCAGGCGGTATTCAGAAAAGCTTTTGCCCTCGACCTTCCGCTCCTCGATGTCATAGCCCTCGGCGCGGAGATCGAAAATCCTCGCCCCTAACCTCAGAATATGAAAACCCCGCACGCACTCGACGGTGGAGAACCATGTGCCTTGCCGAAGGCGATTGAGAATTATCTGTTTTGGGGTTAGGTTCTGGTTCATTGCTTTTGTGGTTAGGAGGATTTATGAAACTACGATTGTTGATATTTGTTTCGGCGGCCTTGCTATCCGTGGCGGCTTTCCAATTCGGACAAGGCCGGGTTCATGCGCAAGCGCCGCCGCCTACTATCCCGGCGTCTTTCGGCAATTGTGTTGGGTCGGTCAACTTAGGAGGAGTGGAGGGGCTTATTTTTCAGGGCGGCGATGGAACGATTCGGCTCTTCAATTTGACTACCGGGGCCGTCCGAACGATTGCGCGATCGACGCCCTAAATTTCAATTTCGACCTCGCGGCCGGTTGGCGGTCCCGGCCGCGAATTAGACGATTAGAAAGGACCGATGTCGATTTCTTCTTCGTCGTCAGTGTCGACCGCAGTGCCTTTCTTCACGATCACGGTATAGCCGTTCGCGTCGTCCACCTTCTCGTAACCGTCGGGTATGAGATAAAGCGCGAAGACGGTCTTGCCGCCGACCTTCACCTTCTCGGTGTCCGTCGTGAGAACGTGGTCATCCAGTCCTTGCTGTCCTCGCCGAAGGCTTCGACAAGCGCGTTCAAGGTTGGGCGGTTGAGGTTCACATTGACCGCTTCATTCGTCCCCTGAAACTGCACTTTGCAGATATCCTGCGTTTTCGGCATGCCGTTCTTGTCGGTGAAGGTGGACGGCTGAGGCGTCGTTTCTGAAACGATCTTCGCCTTGGTTCTGGGTTTTATCTCGGAAGCCTTTGCCCACTTTCCGCCAACAAACGTCTGCTTCTTGTAATTAGCCATGTTGCGTTAATTGTTTGTTTTTGGTTTCGCCCGTGATATAGATCTTCTTTGCGGCATTGGCTTCTTTCTCGGTATCGAAAAGTCCAACCACAGCGCTCTCTTTGCCACATTCGATACAACCAATGTCGAACACTAAGTACTTCTGCATTTGTTTTGATTAATTAAGGTTTATTTACTGCGAGGATTCTTTCGGGCGCAACCTCATCAGCGACGCCCGAAAGAATGATGACGTTTCTTTTTCCGATGACGGCCGGAGCGCGCACAAGATTTCCAAGAAGAAGGAATAGCTAGAGAAGACCGGCCTGTCCTGCGAGGACTACGAGGAGCGCGAAACCTGCGATGAACGCAATTCCGATAAGAATTGCGCCGAGCAGAGTAGGCTCCTTCGAAATCCGGCCGTCGCTTTCGATCACATCGTTGTAGAGAAGGTGGGTTCTAAGCATTTGCAGGAATTTCCTCGTACCACGTCTGAGCAAATGCTTGGAGGTCGGCATCGTGAATCAACAGAAGATTTCCGTTGCCGAGCTTGATGACTAGTTCTTGAGGCATTTGGTTATAGTTTTTTACTTTCGAGCTTTGGTTGGAACTACTTAATCATAACCCGCCGTCATAACCCGTCAACCCGCGTTGGGGATAACTTCTGAGGCGCTAGAGAGGCCGTTTTGCTTATAGTTGGCTCGTCTCGTTTCATCGCAACTTGCTGATCCTCCTCGGAAAACGCCCGCTCCGGCAAATCGTGATCAAGTTACTCAAGTGGCTGTTAACCTACAGGCTGCAGGTTCAAGTCCTGCCCGGGGAGCCAACCTCCCTTTTTCTCAGCAAATCGAACTGTGCAAGAACATTCGGTTCCCCGCCAAATGGTTTGCTGCCGCTTGCCAGCGTTTCGAAGGGTCCGCTCTACTTTCTCCGGAACGCAGCCTTCAGGAACAACCCGAGAGTCCCCAAGATTAAGATGGAACCGAGAACCGCTGCGATGACCCAACTTACCAGCAATGCGAGGGTCAGCGCTCCGAAGGCAAGTACCGCCGCGAGAATCGCGAACAGTGTGAGTTTGAACCGCGAAACCCGCAGACGCGGCGAACGATCCCTGGAATCGCCAACCACTGGATTATCAATTGTAATTATTTTGAAAGTCTTGTTCATGGAAGTATCTGAGTAACACGGCTGCCATCCTCCACGAAATACCATCTCCAAGTCTCAATCAACCATCGAATCACATCTCGCCTGCCCGGTGTCAATGGGTTGCTCTTTTGCTGGACACTCAAAAGAAGATTTGAAGCGAGCGCCTGACCACGCCGGAGGCTCGGGTAGCTCAACACCCCGCGCGTCGCACTACGCCGATGCGCCTTTCGCCATGTCCTGGACGATATCAAAGCGCAGGCCTGACCAGCCCGGTCCGCGGCCGGAGCCGGACTTTCGCGCCATCCAGACGTAAGTGGTGCCGTCAGCCGCGCGAGTTCTGCGGAAATATCGGTCCACAAGAACACCACCGGGCGGTAGAACGCGGTCGGCCAGGAAGAACGGCACACCCGGATCGAGGATCAAAGCCCTGGGCAACACATACAGAAGGCCCTGCGTCGTGGGAATTTCCATCGTGCCTCGTCGCAAATAGAGCGAACCCTGCGCGGTTTGTACGGGCAGCATGGGAATCCAGTTATCGGGGACGGGCTGCTCCACCGTGTAATAAATCTGCGGCCCGCCCGCAGTGGCCTGCGGTGGCGGTGGCGGTGGATTTATTTTCAACCGCTGCAAGTACGCTTCCTGGCCGTTTACGGGACAGTCGAGATCACCTTGGAGTTGTTGCTCGACGGCCCAAGCCATCGCCGCCATGTTGTCCCGCAGAAACATGACTTCCTCGAGCGGGACGGCATCCTGTACCAGGCCGAGTGTCGGCGCCAGCATGATGAAGTTCGAGCGCGCGCCGTTTCCTGAAAGCTTGAACATGGACCAAGGAGCCTCGCCGGGAGTGACGACCGTTTGTTCCGAGGGACGGATCATCGTTCTGACTCCGAAAGTGTCCGTCACCACCAGAGTCGAGATGCTGGCGAGGTTCCCAATCGCGGCGGGAATCGGCACCGAGAACCAATCGTTGCCGTACACCAGCGCGAATTCCATCACTAGGAGTTTCGCGAGATCCACGTTCTGGGCGTCCAACTGGCCGAAATCCGTTACGCTATCTTCGAAAGCCCACCATCGCGGATCGTGCACGCCGCGGAACGTCACGTGGTTCGGGAAAAAATTGAAATTCACCGGTGTCACTTGCGCGAGGTTCGCGGTGGCGACCTGATTCGCTGCACCATTCGCGAGCGAGAATGAATACCAATCCAGACGCCCGCCGGGGAAGCTGGGCGCATCGAGCAGAAGGTTCTGCGCGGGCGTGGGCGAGCCGAGAGAGAAATCGTAATCGAGCTCTTCGCTTTGCCACGGGGCACCGCCGGCTGGCGGTTCACTGAATAGGCTGGCGCGATACGCGATGAACGTCGTGAGCACCCCTGGCATGCCTGAAGTACTCGCAGCGGATGGCAGTGGAATCGGTGGGGTTTGACCGGCCGCCACGGCAACGGCGGAAGTATAGAGCGCTTCACCATCGGTGACTCGGCCCGCCATCAGAGAGCGGAAGCGCACGGCGTCAACCGGCGCGTACGTGGGATCAGGAACTGTTGCGAAGATGGCGAACGACTGGCGGAATGCAGTGATCACCGCGGTGGCGCTGGCGAGGGGCGTGATGGTCTGATTCACGAGCGATTCGAAGTAGAAGCCCAGCTGCACGGAGCCGCGCAATTTCAATTCGACATCTTCTCTTTCTACGTGCACTTCCACCGGAAGCTTTTGGTCCAGCGGGATCGTTGCGGCGGGATCGCTGCCGGGGCAATACGTGGTGATCGTTTGCAATTGACCGGCGAGAGCGGCCTGCACGGGCGATCCGGCATCGGCGCCGAGGAATTCGCCGACCTGCCATTGACGCGCCAGCATCCAAGCGGCATCGCGCACTTGGGCCTGCAGGCTGCGCTCCATGGACGCATCGCGGGGCAGAGGTTCGAGCCTGGTCCACGTGGTGAACGACGGTATTGCCAGCGTTGCTTTAGCTAGCGCTTCGAGCGGCACGGATCGGCTCCTCTTTTGGTGCAGCGAACTGGGTTGAGACAGTCGCGCCTTGCAAATTCAGCGCGAAATAAAGCGCTGGCAGAATTTGGCCCACGCCTCGGACGCTGGCGAGGTCCACGGTGCGAATCTTGGCGAGCTCCAGAGTTTCCGCGAGCACTGCTTCAAGAATCTGGTCGTCCCACGTGGCGCGGTTGTCCGGACAGACTGCCAGCAGCAATGCCTGGGGGGCGCGCGCGCTGGGCTCTTCGAAATGGAAAGCAACTGATGCGGACTGCTGCGTGCTCGGAATGCGCTCGGGCCATTCGTCCACGATTACTCCGGCGTAGGAATTCTGGGTGGAGGGATTTCCTTGTGTCACGCAGGCGAATGCCACGCGTCCTTGTTGCGGCATATCCCTCGGGGCGACGGGCAGAGCGAGCCAGCGATCGGGTGCGGTGGTCGGCGGCGGAACCTGCCCAAGCAGAAGAGGCGGTGGATAAAAGGACACAAAACCGGTGTTCAACGCTTGCGCCGCGCTCAGCGCCATATCCAGCCGGGAAATGCCGGGGCGAACGTGCGTCAATTGGCGGAACCAGCGCGCGGGGGCTTGTGAGTCCGTTGAGACCAGCGCGGCGGATTGGCTGAATGCGGATTGCAGCGTAGCGAGATTGGGAGGAGTGAAAAGTGGAAGTACGACGAAATCACTTCCGAAAATGTCTTCAAAAATTCCTTCGAGATCCGCAACCTGCGCCATCGCGATGTTGACTGCTGAAGCTTTCGTGTATCGCGCCTGCAGAATCGCCAGTACGTTTGCTGACTGTGTAGCCAAGTTTGGATCTGTCCCGCTCGTCGTGTTCGGAATCGCGCTCGCCACTCCGTAGAAGCTGCATTGAATCAGCGCCGCGCGAACGTGGTCGGGCGCTGCGGGCAATCCGGCAGCGGCTGTCGTAAGCAAATTTATACTGGTGTTCAGATTCTGCACCGCCGCCTTCGCGCGCGCTTGCAGGTCCGCAATGTTCACCGCTCCGCCCGCGTCGGCGACATTTGTTTCCGGCGTCGTCATGTCCTGCGGGGCGAGCGCGCGGCAGGAGCCCAACAGAGTGCGGAGTTTTTGCGCCAAGTAAAGCACGTCGGGAAACGCGAACGAGCCGGGCGGCAGCGTGGTCGTCTCGAAAACAATCTGCACATTCTGCACGCCGGCGGGAACGGCAGCATCGTACAGAATGCGGCTCTCCAGTTCGGATCGCTGGGGAACTTCGCCAGCGTCTGACAGTGCCAGCAGATCCAACGGGCCGACATTTAAATCGCGTAGGGTTACGATGGCCGATTCATTGGCGCCGCCATTCTGGTATTGCACCAGGCAGCGTACCGTCGCCGGATCCGGCAGCATTTGTCCGAGCCACGCATTCAGCCACGGTTCAGCGGCGGCGCGAGGATGCTGACTGACTGCGCTCCATGCGGCGTTCTGCGCGGGAACGCCTGCAAAAAGCAGCACCACGCGATGCGTCAGGTCAATTCCTCCGCGAGGAGTCGTCACCACGTCCGGATCGGGCGGCCTGGAGCCGCGCGAAATCGCATCCATCAGTCCGCCGCCGCTGCCGAAATTTCCACGAACAATTTGAAAGACAGCTTCGGATATGGATACGTCTCCGAGTGCATCGGCGTAATCGTCCACGACTTTCAGGATCGCGATCACTGAGTTCTGATCCGCGCCCGGCATGGGCAACCCCGTTCCCCAAGTTTGGCCGGCCACGAGTTTTCCGGTATCCCATGCGGTGCGCAGCCCTAGCCCGTCAACAACTTCGGACGCGGCAACTGTTTCGCTCGGCGCGCTGGAGGGAGTTAGCTTGCTGCCGACCAGAGGATAAGCGTCGCGGAATGGCTGCACGTACTTATCGAGATTCTGATCGTGCAGCGCGTCTTCAAAAAGGTAGCCGAGCAACGCGTTGAGGCTTTGCCCTTCCTGCATGCCATCGATGAGCGACAAAGCCTTTTGCACGCGCTCCGAAGAAAGGTCGATCGAGAGCAATCCTTCTTCCGCGGTGTTTTGGTGCGTCATGTAACCATTTCGCAGAACCGCGGCCACGGCGGCTTGTACGGAAGAAGGCGCAAGAATGTATCCGCCGTTGTCCGTGGGAGGCTGAAGGGGAACTGGAAGTTGAACCGGCGACTGAACGGAGGCGCGGGATTTTTGCGCTCTTGCGGCATCGAGTGTCTGAACTTGCTGTAGTGCCGCGCCTGCCACGGTTGCACGCCCGGTCTCGGGGCGCACATCTTCGACCCAGCCATAGCAGCCGAGCCACACTGAGTTGTTTTGCTTTGCGCGCGTGCGTTTCAACAGCGCGTTCGCGATGGCCGTCGCCCACACATCCAATCGGTGGCTGCACGCGTCCAGAGTTTCGGTGAGCAAGCGATCGAGTTCTGCGGTGTGCAGCGCAGCGAGACGGCCGAGACTCGCGCGCATGTCATTCAGTTGCGCGAAGGGAGATTCGGCCGGAAAGCTCGGCGTGAGTAAATACTCGGCCCAGGAAACGTGGGGATTCGGAATCGCAGGCCGCGCCAATACCTGCCACGACGTCAGAGTCGTGGCGCCCGGTTGGACGCTAACCGTTTCGCTTTCTTGAATCTGCGCCAGACCCAGTTTCCCTGCGCTCACTTCATTCTGTCCTGCGAGGTTCGCATACTCTAGCAGCAGCGATTGACGCAGTATCTTGTAAAGCAGCGACGTCGGTTTCGTTCCTGGATAATTTTCCGCCTGAATATCCGCGACCGACGCCGTTTGCAGCCAGTTGATGTAATTTCCTTTCACGCCGCCGCTTAAGGTGGCATCCGCGTTGAGAGTTTCGGTCTCCGAGCGGGGCCCATCTTGAACGGTGGAGAATCCGATGGGGAAACTGTTCTGGCCGAAACCGAGCGTGAGAATCCGCGGATTCCATTGCGTGTATCCATAATTATTCAGTAGTGCGCGTCCGGGCGACAAGAAGTCCTGCCACCATGTGGCTTGGAATGCCTGCGATGCGCCGAGGAATCCGAGTAGATTCCAAAGAAACAGACTACCCATCACGGGACGGCCCTGAAAATTCATCGAGCTGGCGTCCATTCCAAGCACGGACATCAGATTTTGATCGGGATCGCCGCCGCGTTGCATCTGCGGCGCTCCGGCGGAGCTTGCAAGCCACGTCGGCCACAACTTCTGCACAAAATTGACCAGACCCGTCTCAACTGGTCCCGCGAGTTTCGGATCCACCGCGTAACTGCGCAACGACGTGACCGGCAGCACGCCGTAAGGAGTTTGGCCGACGCGGAAAGCAGGAATCGGGCCGCGTGGGCAAGCGTTCGCAAGCACGTACTGGCGCGCTTGCTCGATCATGTCCGCGGAAAAAAGATTGGCCATCATCTGGTTCAGGAAATATCCCAGCGTCGCGGGCCACAGGGAACGCAGCATATCCGTGCTGTCGACCGAATCCGTGCCATCGGCATCGGCCACATGATCGAAAGTAGTTGTGGGGATTCCGACCAGGGTCGCGAGCGTCACACCGTCGCACGCGGGATTGGACGTCAGCGGCCCCTCGCGCTCCGTCTCAAAGCTGATCTCATAATTGGGGTCTTTGCGGCTGTAGGCCGAAGTCGCGTCCGGCGTGTTGTTGGTCGGCGAGCCTTGCGGGACCAGCGCAAGCCCATCGGTGTAATGATGCGCGTTCAGCAGAGCTGCGAACGTTTGGCCGGCTTCCGTGTCGTTGCCGCGCAAGCCGTACACGAAAATTTGATCGATCCCTTTCGCGCTAAGATCCGCCGTCAACGGAATCTTCAGCGCCATGCCTGCTTGCACCGCTGTCGGAATATCCACCATCCACTGCAAGTCCGCATCCACCACGTTTCCTGCGGGAAATGCGCCGCTGTTTGGCGTCAGGCTTACCGCGAGCGGAACCACGACCGGACTGCTGCGGAACAGCGAAGATTGGCCGCCGGAAACGAGCACGACGGTCCATGCGTCGGGCAAGGCATCTGCGACGGCCGGCTTCTCCCACGATGAATTGCGAATCGTTACCGTCGGAAATACCGGCGCCGGTGTGGGGGTGGTGCCGCTGGGCGTCGGTGCCACAGGTTGCTGCGCCAAATTCGCCGGAGTAAGCTGCGAACAAATCCACGCGGCGCGCTGCGCACCATACAGAGAGGCAACCGTGCGCCAGGGCGCCTTGGCATCATCTGGATCAGGCGGAGGATTTCCTGCCTGCCACAAAGCGTTCCAGTATGCCTGCCCGTCGGAAACTTCCTGATTGGTCAGCTCCGGCTCGTGGGAATCCACCGCAACCTGGTCCGGATAAATTCTCACCCACAATTCGGCGCCGCCCTTCTGCTGATTCATGAAGCGGGTCTGGATGTTGACAGGCAGCAGCAGCAGCGGAGTCTGCGCGGAGAGGCCCGAGGGCTGCCGGCTGGCCGCCGGTTTCGTGACGATCGGTTTGGTTGGAGTGGTCATGCTGGCGGCAGCATCAAATCCGCGTGCATCAAAATGCGGAACGGGAGGCGCAGCAAGATGTAAGCAGTCTGCGCGCTGTTCACTCCCCATTGATTGTTGGTGTCGTTCGGGTTGTCGCTATCGGAGACGATTGCGGTGCCCGTTGGTTGCAGAGTCGGCGTCAGAAAAGCCGGCAGCTCCGTGCTCTGCAGTACGTTTGCAAATACTTGGGACGCGAGCCGCCACGGGCTAGTGGCCATGATCGCGGCGGGAGAAGATCCAGAGATCACGGGCAGAGGTTTCGGCGGCGTTCCGCCCGCCGCTGTAAAATTGGTCCACGCCAAGTCAGCCCAGTGCGGCACGGGAGAAATATCGGGCGTAGGTTCCAGGCCGAAGCGCGGTTCGGAGGGCTGCTCCTGGAAAACAAAAAAGTATCCATCCGGTGCATTGGTGGTGCCGCCGCGAGCATCCGCAGCGGTAATGTTGAAGCCCAGGAAAGTGATGTCGGGAGACAAAGTCCCGCGGAAAAGCGGATAAAGCTCGGCGGTTTCGTCGAGGACTCGTGTGCCGTTCAAGAGAGTTTTGGCTTTTCCGGCGTAAACGATCGCGTTTGGGTAGCGCTTGAAAAGCTCTCCACGAACCAGCAGCACCAGATTATTCGGCACGATATTCGCTCGGTTCGGGTGCTGCCCCAACGGTAAGGGCAACTGCCAAGCATTGATGGGCGGAATATCTTTCAAGTATTCCGCCAACTGGGTCGGATCCGTCGGGTCGCCGGGCTGCGCCACGTACGCGCTTACGTCCCAGAACTGGCGGAAATAGCTGCCGCGTTGGTCCGTAGGATAGCCGAACCACAGAAGATCGCGGCCCATCTCGCTGTTCAGCCCCACCATGTAGGCTTCGATGAACGCCTGGTTCGATTGCAGCAGGCCCACGCTGTTCGCCGGAATATTTTCGACTCCGGGCAGCAAATATTCTTGCGACAGATCGCGCAATGGAGCGTACATCGGCTGCGGAAACGCCGGCGCCGCCATGATTGTTTCCAGCGGATCAGCTGGCTGCCACCGAAGATGCTCTGATATGGTGAGTAATCCCTGAATCCGTTTGGGAATCGTCGTGACCGGGTCAATGCGCGTCAAAATTGTGCTCTGCAGGTCTGCGAGATCGAGTGCCGGGAGCAGTGCGGGATTTTCGGGCAGCGATTGATAGTCGGCGAATACTTGCGATGTAGCTTTGCGGAACGCGGCGGCCTGCGCCGAATCGGTGCCGCCTGAGCTTGCCGCCGCCTGCGGTGTTCCCGGCGCGGTGATCTTAAAACTGGACCGCGCTGGGACGTCCGCAACAACTTGCGGCGTGAATTTCGAAACTTGCAGCGTGCTTGCGGACATCGCGCTGGCGATTGAATTTTTCACCGCATTCCAAATAGCAACGCCGGCCGCGACGGCCACGGTAGCTACACCGAGAGCTACGGCCCACCCTGCCGCCAGACCAACGATCACCACCAGGGCTACGAGCAATACAATCAACGCGAGCAAAATCCATTTCCACCATTTCAGTAAAGTTTCAGCCCAGGAAGGCGCGGACTGATTGCCGATCTGTTCGATGGGCACCATTCCTGCCGGCGGCTGAATCGGCGGCACGATCGCGATGTTGCCGCTATTGACTCGCGTCAAAAGCGATGGCGCGCCGTTCTTCGCCATTCCCAGACGCCATGGCAGTCGCGTCGCTTTGCGAAATGCTCCGGAAAACATTCGCTGCGGGACACGGCTGGCGCGAATCTTGGCAAGAATCGTTGTGGGGCTCGCGAGCAGCCGCGAGTGCAACGGCGCCGTGAAGTTAAACAATGTTTCAGGCTGCGCGGTCTGCAAGTGCTGCCGGTAGAGCTGCTGGCTCACCGCACGCGCGAGCTGCGCTTCCTTCAGCATCTGATTGGCCTGCAAGACGCCGTCCACTTGCTGCCACGCCGAAGCCATCAGCTGCGTCTGCTCGCCCTGCACGATTTGCGTACCCATGCCGGCGATGCTGCGATCGCGTGGATCGAGACTCAGATCGTTCAACCATCCGGCCGCGGTGCGATCAACGCTCGACACCGCAGCCTGCCATCGTCCATAAATCGGCGGCACTACCACCGGATCGCCCGGAGGCGGAGTCGGATACTTATTTGGATTCGCCGGATCGTCTGTCGCGGGCCCGGTTTGGTTAATCCAAGCTTGCAACGCGGTTTGGAATGCGTCTTTGTCCGCGCCGCTCCACGGGGTCTCGTTGGGAGTGACACTTACCAGCGCGCCGTCCAAGCCGAGCGGCCCGCCCGCGGAAGGAATCCCCGGATCGGGATGCTGCACATCCATCATGCGCTGGCCGACGGTGGCAGGCAGCACGGTGGGCGTCAATTGGCGCACCAGCGATTCGAAATCTCCGCCATCACTGGTGTTGAAATCGAAGCGGAAATAAAACGGCAGCGTGAGCGGCGCTTGAGTGTCTTGCGTCCAGGCCGGATCGGATGTCGTTACGGACGAAACGTCCTGGCCCAGTCCGGCTTGTACGCCATTTTGAAATGCCGGCACCAGGAACGCGGAGTAGGAAGTCTGCGGATCCAGCCGCCGCGGACAGAGCAACCGCGAAATTAAGTTTCCCGGCGCGCTGGCGAGCGAATCCGCAAGAGAAGCATCTCCGCTGATCTGCACGTGCGCCCAATTCCACGAGCCGGAAAGATCCTGCAGAGCCGACATCGTTTGCACCACGATCGTCGGTAGAGGATTCGGAGCGACGGACGGCGCAGTAAATTCGCTCGACTTCAAAACAATCAGCGCGACCCAAGGCCGCAAACGATCGCCATTCGGCGCCGCCGGCGTGAAGAGCCATGGAAAATCCGGCGTATCGAATTCAATGCCGCTCAGATAATTCGGTTCGAAATTAACGGTGAACTGCCGCGGCTCAGTTCGGATGACCATGCGCGGATCAACGCCGACGACATCACCGGGCCCGAACAATGACACGGGCGTTGCCGGTGGCTGCACCGGATTCGGCGCGGCGCCGCCTTGCACGTCCAGAAATAACTGAACGCTCAAATTCGCGCGGCTTGGTAAAGACCCACCGTCCAGATTATTCAGGCTCGCGGCGATGCCGCGGCGCGCCCACGCTTGAAAGTGATAGCGTCCGAGAGTAGGAGCGCTGCTCACGCCGCCACCTCATGCATCGGCATGATTTGCAGATCGTCGGCTTCTGACGGATTCGCGGCCAAATAAGAACTCAGTGCCGCCTGCGCCTGGAAATAGGTGCTGCCCGTGCCGGCCAGAATATCCGCACGAACACTCAGGTCCAGCACGCTCGTGACCACATATTGCGGCTCATCCACAACGATCGCGGGGGGCGTCGGCCCAACGCTATATTTCTGCAACCCGGTATTTTTCACTTGCGAAGCAAATCCGGCACCTTGCGCGCTGAGCGCCAGATGAATATTCGCCGGCATCCGATACGGGCCCGTGGGAATTGAAAAGTTCGCGGGATCGTAGATGTAAAATTCCTGGTACACCACGGTGCGCGGCGAATCCTGCCCATTCAGAATCGCGCTGGAGCCAATATTCACTCCCGCGTCCATTTCCTCGAAACTCGGTTTGCTGAGTTTGTCCGCGTCGCTCAGGTTCAGGAACTGTCCCGGCGCGAAATAATCCTGAATGGTCTGAATCGTTTCCGTCTGCGCGTTGATCTGCACGCTTTGGATCGAAAACTCGGTACCGTCGGATGGCGTGGCGTTGCCGTACTTGGTGATCGGCAAATCGAGCGGCACCACCCTTTCCTTCACCTGCAGTGTTCCCATCGGATGCACGCAAAGCGTCTGGTCCGTGGGCTTCTGCGTCGCTAGTGAAACAGCAACGGTTGTGGCCGGCGGCAGCGCCGCGCTCCAACTCTGCGGATTCTTAAATGCGTTGAAGAGATCCGGCAGTACGGGCTGAGCAGGAATCGTTGCTTGCGTGCTGCTGCCCCACGTCAAATCCACCGAAGCACTGACGCTGAAGAACAGCAAGCTGATGGACGCTTCGCCATGAAAGTGCCAGGGCGTGGGACCTTGGAAAGTTCCGTTCACGTTCAGGCCCAGAAGCGTGTGGCCATCGTAGGCCACATCGAACGAAGCCGAGAAATCGAACTCGAAAGAGAAGGGAGAAATAACTATGAGAACGTCGTAACCCAGGTAGCCCTGGATACTGAATCCGCCTGCCGCTGCGTACGCTTGCACGTTTGCGCCAAACTGCACGGTATTCGACGTCACTGCGAAGTAGCTGTCGGCGCTGATCCGCGGATTGCTTCCGCTGCCCAGACTTACTGAAAGCCGCGCTAGCTTGGGGACATCCAGGCCATCGGTGTTGAAGTTAGGATTAAATCCGCCCAGCGAGAAAAGGAAATTCGGATTGCTACCCCAAGAGACGCGCAGCGCCAGGTCGCCGGCCAGCGCGTAGACCAGGACGCTGGAATCGAACAGCGTGCCGTCAATTGAAAGCGTCTTGGCGCCGAAATCAATGATGCCGAGAACTTCGATGTGCAGCACAAGCAGCGCGTCGTCTTCCGTCGGCAGCCCTGCATCAATCAGTCCCAGGATGGCGATGCGGATTGGGTCTGGAACTTCGAGTAGTATGCCAACCGTGAGACTGATCAGAGTGGGCGTGCCCCAACCTAGTTCCAGCAGTGGACCGAAAAGATATCGTCCTTCGGCAATTGGGAAAAAATTGCGGATGTCGCTGATGATCTGCGGAGCGTTGTCAATCGGATCGGCGGGAAACATGATCGCGCCCAGCGTGTGCGCGCGAAACCCTGCTTGCAGCGCGTCGGTGTTCATCGTCCGATTCACGCCGCCGAGCCCGCCGACGCCGTTCAAAGTGAATCCGAATCCGAGCTGGATCGGTGGCAGCGTGAAGGTAATGACCAGTACAAACGAATATCCGCTCGAACCGTCGGGCATGATGGTATCGAGTACGCCGATCACAGTGATGCCGATGGTATCCACTAGCGAAAGTTGCAGCACTCCCGCGTACTGCCCCTTGCTCGGATCAAAAGAAATGTATCCGCCGCCCGTCACCAGGCCGACGTCAACGGCAATGCCCAATCCATTTGGTGGTTTGAAGCCCAGCTGAAGGTTCGCAGGGCCGAGGTTGCCGCCTTGCTGCGGAAACGTCACAATCCCCAGCATTCCCACGCGGTCCACAGAAATCTCAAACGGCCCCAGCGTCACGCCCAGCGCCACGGAAACTTCCAGGGTAATTGCGTCGTTCGCAATCCCGCCGATCAGATACAGAATCGGCAGCGTCACCGGCCCCAAATCCAGGTGCATCGGCAAATCAATTTCCAGCTGCGCGCCGCCGGTAATATGCAGCCCCGTGTCGGGACGCCAAGTCGCCGCGAAATCAAATCCCGCTTGGACGTTCACTCCGGACAAGACATCAGCCAGAAACCCGTCAGCGTCGGTGGTGTCAATGATGACTTTCCCGCCTTTAACAGCAAACGTCACCGAGGGATCGGCCGTTGCCGCAGTCGTGTTCCACGTTATGTTCAGGCCCGCGCCAAAGGAGAAAGAATTCGTTTGCACCGCGCTCCCGCCCGTCTGGCCAATCAAGATTATCGGTTGATTGGCAACCGGTGCAGTCGCGGTCAAATCCATTTCCAACAAGCCGGTCAACGATCCCGTCAGCGGCTGCAGACTCACAGTGGCCGGCGGAACGATTGTGGCCGTCAGTCCGGCCGAGAATGTCCCCTGCACGTGCACCCGAACTGACCAGGTCGTGCTGAGTGGAATCGTCAAATCGATTCCGGTAGGAAGACTCTCGTTCACACCTACCGTCAATCCGGGTGGATTCGTTGCTGGATTCGCCTGGAACGAAAACATAAAGGAGTCGAGCGCCGCCGGCGGTCCCGGCGTGCGAATTTTGGAAGGCAGGCCCAGAAGGTTCAATGAATCATTCAAGCGCGGGATCATCTGTGTCCCGTCAAACGTCGGGCTGCCCCACGCATAAAGGGTTTCGAGCGAAGAGGCCGGGTTCGTCAGCAATCCGCTAAGTCTCGAAAGCTCCAGTCGCCGCTCAACGTATGGCGGATGAGTCGGATCTCCCGTCACCCCAGGGTTCGTGATGTAATCCACCACGCCGAGCAAGTTCAAAACTCCCACCACCGCGGGTTGGATCTGCGCGACGTATGAGATGAGGAGATAGCTGAGGAGATTGGAAGCCAGCGTTTCCGCAAACGACGCGACTTCCGCAGCGTTCATGCCTGGAAGGTTTCCAGGTACGTTGGCTACAATGCCCAGCTGCAGGCCGATCTGTTCCAGGGACGAAATGACAGTCGAAATCTGCTCGATCAGCTGGATTCCGTCCTGCAGAATGTTCGCATCATTGTCGCTGGCGATGTCCGAAGCCAATTGGCTCAGCAGATTCGGCAGAGCGCCCGCTGCGGTGGCGCCGGCGTTCACCGCGCTCATGAATGCCGATTGGGCTGTGAGCTGTGGGGGAAAGGTCAGACCCAATTGAGAAAGGAACGGAATAATATTCGCCGGCGTGAGCTGCGCCTGCAAGGGCTGCAAAGCGATCCCAATCTGCTGCGCCAGCGTCTCAAGTGTTCCTGCCTGAGAAGACATAATGATTTACTCCGAGCTTTGCATTTCTCGCAGGACGGCGAGCGCTTGGTTGTAGGAGCGGCCGCTGAGTTCGATGATGCGCGGCCCCATCCTGTTCAAGTCGGCGGCGAATGCCGGGCTGGCATAGCGTGAAAAGATTTCTTGTATCTTGAGGAGGCATTCGGTTACCGGCTTGCCTTCGATTTCTGACGACAGAGGGTATTCCGGCTTTGTCAGCGCGCCCAAACCGGCTTGGATGATTTGCGGACCGCAGTTGCGGTGCCAAACTGTGGCGACGCGGCGGTTCGTGTTAACCAAGCGCCGCGCTTCATCCGCATGACGCTCCACTACGGCAATCAGTTCAGTCCCTGCTTGGGTAGCTGCGATCGCGCGCTGGGCGTCGCGCAGCCGACTCTCCAGGCCTGTTGCGAAAACAGGTGTGGTGGCGGAATCAGCGATGGGCGCCTTAGCGGATGCAGGAACCGTCCTTTCTACATCCTCCTCCGCGGTTGTTGCAGTCTCGACAACGATGTTAAACGCCTTGAGGATCCCATCGATGGGACTGGCCAGCGTCACCGTGTCACTTCCCGCAGTTAGGAGGCCCATGATTTCGTTGGCGTCCTCGCTCACGATAGCAGAACCGGAATCACCCTCGACGGAAAAGCCGGGACCGATGGAGAAAGCGCCCGTATAGAATCCTACAAACAGATGCCACTCGGGCGGCGAATGATCTTCATCTTTTTCGATACTTACGCCATCCAAGTCCAAGGAAATGATCTTCCCATGAGTAAGAGCCGGTTCGCTCGCGCTTCCTCGCTTTCTCACCCCAACCTGAGTAACCGTGACCGGCCGAGTGCCAGTAATGGGGCCAACGCCTTCTATCTCAGCTTTGTACTTGATACCTGCATCGAGTTGAATGAGAGCTGCGTCGGGGTCCATCAGCACATCGAAAACTAGGCCAATTCGTCGGCTGCAACAGGGAGAACAGGACGAACAAAAGCAGTTCGTCGGTTGGCCCACACGCACATCGGTGCTGACATCGCATTCGATCTCTTGCGCACCGGTGATGCTGACCTGCGCGTTGGTGGGGATAGCCGTGAGGTTCTGAATCTGGGAGTCTTGAACGAATTTGTTTACCGCGTCAGCCACAGCCTGCGCGTTAGCCGGTGGAAGATTGCCTTTTGCTAGAGATGCGAAGGCGCTGAAGGACGCCTGCTCCCCACCGACATTTACAGCTATATATGCGCCTCCGGTGACGCTACCGGCTCCCGCCATGTTGATTTTATTGCCTTTGACGGAAGCTTGCAGAGGGGCTGAAGCATCAATTTGATGGGCGCCAAATGCTCCGTCAGCCTTGAACTTAACATTTTCGTCAAGGGTAAGTGTTATGACAACCCCGCCGCTCTCTGGTTCGCCGCCCACGGAGGCGACGACACCGGGAACAGCTGTGGCGTTGATCCTGCTAACTACATTCGCGGCGATGCTGTCGAGCGTATCCGTGTCGCTGGTGACATATAGAACGTAAAATCTACGTGGCTCGAAGTTACTCGAAGCGGGGACCCAGATCGTTATCGTCACTAAACTACCAGGCGTATTGCCGCCAGCGAATTCGATGGAGGTTGCATTAGATGTAAGCTTCAGGTTTGTCGGTAGGGCGCTGGGTGCCATTCCGACGACATGACGGCAAGTAACCGCAAAGATTTTCGGTACCGGATCTTTCGAACGGGCAATGAAGCCGAGCGTCCCGGCAAAACCGCTATCAAGGCCCGCGGGCTCGATCTGAATCCCCCCAACGAGCGTGTCATACCTACTGCCGTCGGTGAAAGGGCGAGGTACATCGGATTCATAAACGTCGGTTTTTACGCCTTCGATCACGGCGGGGATGACTTCTTCGGCCGGAAGCTCGGACGCGGGCTTCTTCTTGAGTACGTAAACCATGATAGCGATGTCGTCCGTGGGCTGGCCTTTCACGAGCTTGTGCCCGACACCGACCGCGTGCACGCCTTGGATACCAAAAAGCCTTCCTTGAACACGTGCTTTGACTTCTCGCACCTCGCTAAAATTGGGCACAACGCCTCCTAACACAGAGGTTCCTAATCGGTATCTCTCAGCGGTGCAGCCGGGCGAGTGCTTGCCGATTCACCGCCAGCCTTCGTGCAATCCTTCCTCCGCGCTTAGCGCTTTCCGGGTCAGATTTTCATGCCGGTCGTGCTCCGCCCACGATGTCCATCAAATCGTGTACGCTGTCGGTGGCGTTCACGTAGAGCGTCAGTTCCTCCAGATGCGCGCACAGCGCCCGCATTTCCGCGCTGCCATGCGCGTACAACGCCTTCGCCATATTGCGAATCAGCGCTTCCCGCGAAATTCCCTCGATCTCCCGTGGCACCAGGTGTTCAGGATTCACGGCGTTCGCCACCGCCTCATTCAAGAATTGCGGCCCTTTGTTTCGATGCCACGCTACGGTCACCGCCCGCTCGTGATTCACCAAATGCACCACTTCGCTCTGATGTTCTTGGATCAACGCCGCAATGCGCCGTCCGTTTTCCGTTTCGCTCAAGCGCTGCCGCAGCATTCCTCCCGGAGTCGGTGAAGTTGCCGGTGCCATGGCCTGCGCCGCCGCAGTTCCGGAAAACGCTGGGTTGTCCGGCTCGTTCGCAGCCGTGATCGGCGTCACTCCCAGTATGTCCAGCACGGGCCCGATGTGGCTCGCGTGCGACAGGGTTGTCAATTCCGTCGCCCGGTGAATCAATCCCACTAGCAGTCCGTTTTTATCCACTACCGCGCTTCCCGAATCCCCAGGCTCAATTGGGTCAATGCTGGTAATCTCCATCACGTTCTTCCGGGGGCCAACATCTATCAACGCGTGTTTAAGCGCCCCTTCGATTACCCCGCTCACCGCCCCCACAATGTACACAAGCCTTCCTTCGTCGGCTGCGATCATCCTTCCTACTCCCGTGACTTTCGAAATGCCCCCCACAAGATCCAGTCCGCGTTGCACGTCCGAAAATTTCACCCCGCAATTCGTGTGGCACGTCGGCGAAACGCAGATGTCCAGCAACGCCGTCGCACAATCCACCCAGTACGGCAGAGCCGTGTTCGGTGCGTCCTCCGGGTATTGATAGGTGTGATTCTGCTCCGCCGGTAGATCACGTAACACCCCAACGGGATTCGATTCAAAATTCTCCATCCAGTTGCCATCTGCCTGCGTCCACGACGGCTGATAGACGGCGTCGCCGGCAGCGCCTCCGTGGTCGCCCAGCACATGCACGTTACTCACCAGCACGATGTTCTTGTATTTCGGCACATTGTTGATCGAGGCGAAGAATCCTAGTGTGCCCACGCCGTATGTTCCATCGCTGCCCTTTATGAACGTTGTCACCATGCTTCCACCGATCAACGGCGAATGTGCCTGATGATCCGCGTTGTCGTCCTGCGGCGCCACGCTTATCCCCCGTTGGGCGTCGGTTTGATGTTGAACGCCTGCCGGAAATAATTAGCCAGATTCGTCGGCCGACCGTCTCGACCGTGCCAACCTGTCCGGTCACCATTAATCCATTTGCGTATTTGACAAGACATCGAGCGCCTGCGTGTAATTCAGTCTGGCAAGTTGCGCCAGGCTAGGTCCGTATTGGGCCAAGTTCGCCGGAAGTCCCGACGCAGGCTTTTTCGTGACCACGAAGGCCATGATTGCGAGCTCTTCGGTTCCGCTTCCGAGCGACGATCTCGCAACCAATTCCAACTGTATGCACACACGGGGTCGCCATAAGACGACCTTACGCACCTCTTGATTGCACATATTCGGTCAAGGTCTTTGAAAGGTATCAACTTCCTCAACTGTCTCAGTGAATTGTGACGGTACTTGGAAAAGCGTTTCAGTAATTCGTCGGGACAATCATGCTCGCAGCATTCCTACTCTTCGGGTCAGCACGATTTCCAGTGCTGGGGCAAGTCACGATGACAATGCCAAGGTGAATGTAAAGAACGACCGTCGGGAAACGAGATGGAAGTCACACGAACAACGACGTCCAGCATTCCACGAGAAATCGTTCCGCGGACGCCCTTGGGGGCAGATGTACTGCAACGGCTTACGCTAGTTAGCTATGTACATCCGACCTGAAAGCACTGTCAAGCAAAGTTTGCACGATTGAAACACTGTGGGCTGATCGCGATGTTGCGTAACCTGAGCGAGTGTGTTGGTAGAAAAGGTTTAATGGCTACCGAACCTTTTGTGAGCTCGATGGACGGACCTTTCGTGATGCGAATTCCACGCGTGCTACTGGAATCGTTACAGTGAATCGTTAAAGTGAGACAGTTTCATGATGCACGGCAAATTGAGCAGATGAGCCGAGCATTCGGTCGTTATCCGAATGCTCGGCTGTCACGCAAATGTAACGGCAGTCGCGGCAAATGCTGAGGAAGTGCGGATAAAAAGTGAATAAAGAAGAGAAGTTGACTCATCGGGTTTCATCGCAACTTGCTGATTCCCTTCGAAAAACTCCCGCTCCGGCAAATCGCGATTAAGTTACTCAAGTGGCTGTTAACCGAAGGGTTGCTAGTTCGAATCTAGCCCGGGGAGCCATCCTTCCTCTTTAGTTTCAGACCGCTACTGCAACGTTGATAACGATGTTGTTTGGGTGCAAATCGCAATTTTTCTGCGGAACAGTCTGTCTTCTCTGAGCAACGAATACGCATCCGTGAAGGTCTTGTTGGCGTGGCCTAGCCAGAAGCGAATTACGTCTTCCGGGGTTTCGCTGCATGCGGAGCCACGTAACTCGAAAGCGCCGAAAGTTTGCGCTTTTGCATAATCGCCTTTCCGGAAATAAATGCTTGGATCGGTGGAGACTATAGTCGCGGAACCTTCTCGGCGTCGAAGACGGTACGATCGACAGCTGGAGAATATTCAGTTTTGGCGCAGCATAGATCACTTTTTTTTGCGCTTGTTGCGGCCCTTTTGGGGCGCGCTCGTCTTCTTCGTTTTTGTTGCTTTGGCAGTTGGCGGCTGTGGAGGGTTCTTAGGGGCATCGGACCCCGGGAGGTCATCCTGTCCGAGATATTCTAGGTGCAGAGAGGGCAGAAAGCCTTTGTCTTCGTAGATGGGCATCAGATTCATCTTCCCGGCGTAACTTCTAGCAAGCCAAGCAGTGCTGGCCGATGCCCCAGATAAGGCCCAGGCGGCCTGCCAAATCGCCGCGAGGGTAACGGCACCTGCTGCGATGACTTCGATGGTTGCCTGTCCACAGTTGTCCCACAGATCTTTGAGAACGGCGGCGTTTTTAGTGGCACTCTTGCTCGAACCTGTGCGCGCAGCATTGTAAACCTGGCATATGGTCGTCGGCGGAAGTGTCTCATGGCAAAAGTTCATTAGATCCATGACCACCATCGCCGCGTCGCGCGCGCTGCCGATCTTGCGCGGCTTGAAGGTCAATTTGCCGATCGCGTCCTCAATTCCAGCTGCTATCTGGTCGGCATATGCGTCGACCATATTGTCTTCGTAGGTAGAGTGAACACCCGTGGCTGCTCCGTCCAGCCCGTCGGAATGCTGCGACGAGTGCAGCGGCTGACATGAATCTCCCACATAATGTGCAAGGCACCCCGCAGCCGTAAGAAACTTGGCACCGTCAGTTCCTTTCGCGTACTGGACAAGCTGGGCGAAGATCTGCCAGACGCGGAACGGAAGGGCTCCGTACGCCAGTGCCTTGCTTTTTGCGCTCGAAGGAGGAGGTGCAGTTTTGTAAAAGCTCATCCACGCGCCGTGGTCGAGCGATTTGCTGTCACTAAGGTAATTCTGAAGTAGGGTCTTACCATCCAATCCGGGCAAGTCGATGTCGGCATAGTGATTCCAGTTCTCTTGTGGGCGGGTGACAGAGGGCTTAACTCTGTTGATGTTCGTTTTCCAAACTACGTCGGGCACATCGCTGAGGGGAACGAAATCTGAGGCCTGAAGATGGGTGGCCAACTTGATCTGTTGGTCGCTGCTGAAGCTCAGATTGTTGACATTGGCGATAAAAAATTGTTGCAAGGCCTTATCTGCGATCAGAAAACAGGCCTGTTGTCCGATCTTGAAGTGACCCACCGGCCCCCAGTATTGTGTGCGCTCGGCGACGGGGTCTTGGATCACATCGAGATTCAACTCGCGCAGAGTAACTGACATTGATGTAGCTAGGGACAATTGGAGAAATTGGTCATTCGACTGACCGGTCGAAATCCGCTGGCCGCCCCATTCCATCGCAAAAGGTGAAAGCGTGTTGGTTTCCAATACTGAATCGAGGCACCACAGGGAGCCGGAGTCTCCCGGGCGGGTCATTAAAGGTTCTGGATCCCCCGCCCGCGTTCCGATGAGAAAGTCTGCGACGTAATCCCGGCCGCCGACCGATTTGTAGCGGTAAAAGAGAGCCTTGATTGCCCCAGTCATCTTGCCACTCGCGGCCCCATGGCTCACCACCGGGCGTCCAATCCAGGAGAGCGAAGCAGTGTCCGCGCTGAAATCGGCTACAGCCCCTAGAGGAGTCTTGAGAGCGTTTGGGGCCCACGCCGTTGCGTCCTCCATGCGCACGACAGCCGCATCAATATTGACCACCGATTCTCTACCCGGCAGTCCCGGATAGATCTCGGAAAAAGTCTTCTCCGTAAGGTTTCGGGTACCTGTTGTCGTGCCGATAAGCCGGGGAACGCCTTGCAAGAAAGCTCGCACCGGTCGTCCGGACTGGCCCGCCAGATGGGTATTCGTCAATACGTAGAAATCGCTGCCGTCGGAAACCATACACGCCGCGGTCCCCATGCGACGCATTCCCTGCGCATCTACGTACATGGGGCAGCCTATTCCAAACGTAGTAGCGTCAACAGCAGAGGGCGGAAGACTACGAGGCGGCAAATCGGATGACTCAGCGAGGACGACGCAGATCGGAACCATTCGTCCGTCAGGCATGTAAACGAATGGAGGAACAACATGATCGGGGTCAGTACGCAGCTCCTTGAGAGTCTGCCATTGAGTAACGAACACCAGAATGCACGGCCACGACCAATCTTTCACCGTGGAATTCAGCAGCGTTCGCGCAGGCGCATCGGGATGGCGGTGCCCCGCACGATCCAGTGGGGCATCGTGGCTTGAATCGGGGTCGGAGCCTCGTATCAGATAGAGTCCCACAGCCGTCGCGAAGACATTTGGTTTGTGAGCAAGATGCACATGGAACTGATCACGGGCATCGAGCAGGTCCTTGATTCCGAGAGAACGAAAATCATGAGCGAAAAGTTTCTTACTGGAGCCTAATGAGTGCGAAGGGCTGGGCATAGGCGGCCTCCATCACGAGCACGTTCAAACCGCAGCGATCTTCACCCCTAAGTATAGGTTTGGTCAAATAAATTCTGCGTTAATAATAGTAACTATAATAAGCACGATTTTTGTATAGGGTTCTGGACGAGAGCCTGTTGCCGTTAGACTGCTGCTGGTTGACGAGTTTCCTTCCAAACTGATGTCGCCAGAAAAAGTGGGTCCCGCTTGTCTGACCATGATGGTGCTTGCTCTGTTTTTTGCGGAACGCTATGGTGCGCAGGATTTCTGACGCGCAAATATTGACATTACGGAGTTGTCGGATCGCGCAAATCCTCGGGAGTCGTGCTGAGCTTCACAGCAGAGCATTTATCATCCCTGTATGCATGCACGTAACCATACGATCGTGAAAAGATCGTAGCCGCCTTCCGGTGGCAGCCGTTCAATTCAGCTGGGCTTGAAACTGCTCTTCTAGCCTGAGTAGGAGTGCAAACAGCAAGCAGCCGGCAAAAGGGAGTCTGGCCGGACCCGCTGATATTTCGCGAAGTCATAATTCCGTGGATTGTCCACGCTCTCGCCGCAGAATCACAGTCAAAGTAAACCAAGACCGCGCGTCCTTGACGCCCGCCTCTCTCGTCGGCACCTCGATCCAAAAATCACTCAGTTCCAAAACTGTACTTTCGTACAGCTCGCATTCCAAAATGGCCATGCTACTGTGAAATCTGGCGCAATGGCAGCAGACACGAAAATTCGAATCGGATGGGCGGTGCACGCAGAATCACCGTCGTCTTCGCAGGCCGCGCCGCCGCGTGGAGCGCACCCGCGCCTCCAGTCTCGTGGGCACGCACCATTAGCCCGCCCTGATGATGAATGCATCCAGCAAAGGATGACAGGGCTTCTAATACACGGTTCCGCGATTAAAATTTACGCCAACCTTCCGGTTTTCAGCGACTTGCGAAATTCTAATCGGCGGTTAAAGGGGGGCTAACTAACCACAAAATCCAGCCGGTTTCAGCCCAGCGGACGCAGCGCGCCCTCAGCAAACTCGAACTCCACACGCAAAATCCAGTCGAAATGAAATTTCTCCGCCGCAAACCATTCCTCGAGCTCTTCCCGCGACGCCGCTTCGAACTCCGCCATCATCTTGCCTTCCTGCATATTCACCATCACGCGTTTCGCCGTCACGGCAGTCGCCGCCGCGATGCGCTTCCCCAATTCCTCCGCGCCCTGCCGCGTCAGGCAAGCAAGCGTGTGCTGCGAGATGTAACGAGCCATTGGATCTCCTCGCAAAATAATTTACCGGCGCGCAATTCGAAACAGCGCTATCGAACCGGCTCGAACCAAGTAGTACGATTCGTGCCACGAATCAAATCAGCGCTATTCGTGTCAGCACGAATCAAAACCGGCGCGAATCGAATCTCATCGGATACACTGTGCCGGGAGAAAAAGCAAATGCCCGAACCCCGCGCAGCACATCCCTACTATCTCTACGACGCAATCCACGCGCAGACGGCGCTGATCGAGAAAGTTCTCGCTCGACGCGACGCCATCGAGCATGCGGCCGATGCAATGGCCGAAAAAGAGCGCATCACTTTCGTTGGCATCGGCACTTCACTCCACGCCGCCCAAATCGCAGAACTTTGGATGCGCGAATTCACCGCCGGACGCATCTGGCCGCACTTCGAGCAATCCTTCGAGCTGGTAAACCATCCGATCGCCTTTGGTTCGCGCGACGCAGTCGTCATCATTACGCACACCGGAACCACAACAGCTTCGGTCGCAGCCCTGCGCGCCGCCCATGCAGCGGGTGCGCTCACCGTCGCGATCACCGGCGAGCCAGCCAGCCCAACAGTCGGCACGGAAATTCGTGACGCCGATTTTCACATCGAAACCTGCGACCAGGAAGTTTCCTTTGCCTACACGAAAAGTTACACCACGGCGCTCGCCGCTCTCGCCCTCATGATTCGGCGCATCGCCGAGCGCAAGAAACTTCTAGCGTCGGGAATCGACGCGCGCGCCATCGAGCGCATCCCTGAACTAATCCGGCAAGCACTCACTCTCGAGCCGCAAATCCGCGATCTCGCCAGGGAAATAGCACCGCTCTCACGCATCGTCCTTTTCGGAGCCGGCGCCAGCTGGCCCACCGCGCGCGAAGGCGCCTTGAAAATCAAAGAGAGCTGTTACATCGCCGCCGAAGGATTCGAAACCGAGGAAGTTCTGCACGGCCCATTTTCAGAGACCGATTCGCGCGCCGCCCTGATAGGCCTTCTCACTGGAAGACCGAGCGACGACCGCGCCCGCCAAATCCTGCGCGCCGCGGGCGAACTGAAAACGCTGCGCGTCGCAATTGTCACGCCATCAGCAAATCACGATATTTCCGCGGAGCACACTCTCGTCGTCCCGGAAGCAAGCCCCGATACCGGCGAGTGGCTCGCCGCCTTCACGCACCTCGTCCCGCTGCAACTCCTCAATTATTTCATCGCCCTCGAACGCGGCCTGAATCCCGACACCGGCCGCCAGGACCAACCCGCACACGCCGCCGCCAGCCGCCACTACAAATATTAGCGCGAGAAATATTAGGCGCGCTTTCGCCTGTCCTCGCGAACAGGAGTCTCTCTTCGAGAACAACGCGGGCTTGACTTCCACTCCGGCCGCTCCCAAGCGCCTAAAATTGTTACAACGTTTCCCGGGGAGTGTGCGATGAAGCGATCGGTTGTGATTTTTCTTCTTGTCGCGGCGCTGGCGTTTGCAGTTGCCGCCGATACGAAAGGCATCGGAACGCTGGCGGGCACGGTGATCGGACCTAGCGGGAAGCCCATAGCGGGCGCGCGCGTCACGTCACAGGGAGCAGACGGCACGATGCCGAAGTCGACACTCACGAACAGCGACGGCCGCTTCTTCTTTCCGCAGCTCGAGAACGGCTACTACGACGTGCGCGCGTATCACGGCGGTGCATGGACCACCTGGAAGCACAACGTCGAAGTGAAAATCGGGAAGCAAACGGACGTGAAGCTGCAGCTGCCGTCCCAAGCTACAAAGTAGCTAGAGTGACAAAAGTTTCGACGAGGTGATGCAAACATGCGGAAACCGATAATCGCAATCCTGGGAATGCTCGCGATCGCCGCGCTCTCTACAGCCGCGCAGCAGAAAATGGCGGTGCCTATAGGAACGCTCGAAGGAATTGTAGTCGACGCGCATGACAAACCCGTCGCCAATGCCAGCGTCACCATACAAACGTCCGACGGCCTGCAGCCGCACGCCACGCGCACCGACGCGGAAGGTCATTTCCAATTCGCGCGCTGGGAAACGGGGCAATATGACCTGCGCGCCTATTCAAACGGCGTCTTCTCCGACTGGCAGAAACGCATCATGATCCACTCGAAGAAACCCACCAAGATCACGCTGCGCATTCCAGACGCAAAATAAACGCGCGCTCGCAGAGCGCCAATTGTTCGTCGCGCATCGTGTGCTGCGAATTATTGTCGACGTATTATTTTTAGCGCTTCGTTCGTAACTCTTCATTCGTAACGAAGCGCGGTCATCGGGTCAACACGCATCGCGCGCCGCGCTGGAATCCAACACGCAGCCAGCGCAACAAGTCCCAGCAGCATCGCGACTCCAAAAAACGTCAACGGATCGGTCGCGCTCACTCCAAATAGCAGCTTACTTAGCAACCTCGTAATCGCGAACGCTGCCACAAGCCCGATCGCAAGTCCTGCAACGGTCAGCATGACGCCACGCTCGAGCACCAATCGCAGCACGTCGAGCGGCTGCGCGCCGAGCGCCATGCGAATCCCGAGTTCTTGCGTCCGTTGAGCGACGAGATAGGACATCACGCCATAAATTCCTACCGCGGCGAGCAGCAACGCAAGCCCCGCAAAGATTCCAAGAAGCTGCGCTTCGATGCGCGCGTCGGAATTCGCTTCCACGATCACCTGGTCCATCTCGCGCACGTTGAAGACCGGCACCTTCGAATCCACGCCCGCGATCGTGCGGCGCACCGTCTCCGGCAACGACGCTGCGGCGCCCGCACCGTGGACGGTCACCGCCATTTCTGTGCGCGAACCCCAGCCAAGCGGAAAGTAGGCTTCGTCGATCGTCTTTTGCCGCGGGGAGTTAAATATCTTCGTATCGGCAACGACGCCGACTACCTGCACGGGAAGCGTATCGAGCTCAAACACTTTTCCGACTGCATCTTCGTTGGGCCAAAACTCCGTTGCCATTTTCTGATTGATGATGCCCACCATCATCGGTCCGTCGTATTTCGACGGGGATTTCTTCGAAGCCTCGGTGACTTTCGCGACGAGTTCATAATCCGCTCCGGTGAAATTCCGGCCGGCGCGAAATGGGATTCCGAACGTCTTGAAATAGCCCGGCGTGACTTCGTTCCATTCCATCAGCGAGCCAAGCTCTTCCGCAGGTGCGCCCGGCTTCTTGGCATACGTGTTCGTTCCGCCGTCGAGCGGAATCTCGCTCGACACGGCCGCAGCATCGACGCCGGGAGCCTGTTCCAGCCTTTCCGCCATCTCGCGATAGACGCGGAACTGCGCATCGTCCTTATACTGCGTATCCGGCAACGCGACTTTCGCCGTCAGCACTTTGTCTGGACGAACGCCAATTTCGACGGCGCGCAGGCGCTCAAAAGTTCGCAGCAGGAGGCCCGCCGCGATCAAAAGGCAGAGCGAAAGCGCAATCTCGCCGACCACAAGGCTATTGCGCAACCACTTGCTCGACGACGCAGCCGTGCCCGCGCCTTTGCCGCCCGATTTCAAATCGTCATGCAGATCCCGCGCGCCAACCTGCAACGCGGGCGCTAAACCGAAGACGAGCCCAGTGAACACGGCGATGCCCAGCGCGAAGCACAGCACAACTCCGTCTACGCTGATTTGCTCAAATGCGCGGCCAGGAACGCTCGGCAGCGCCTTCAGCAGCGCCACACCCCAATAGGCAAGGAGAATTCCAGGAATCGCCGCAAGAAACGAGAGCAACACACTTTCCGTTAGCAGCTGCCGAATGATCCGCGAACGAGCGGCGCCAAGCGCGCTGCGCAGGGCGATCTCTCGTTGCCTGCTGGAAGCGCGCGCGAGCAGCAAATTGGCCACGTTCACGCAAGCAATCAGCAGCACCAGAGCCACAGCGCCGAGCAAGACGAGCAGAGCGGGACGCACGTTCCCCGTAAGCTGCTCGCGCATTTCGACCACGTCCGCACCAATCTTCCGGTTCGAATCCGGATATTGTTCTTCGAGCCTTTTGGCAATTGCATTCAGGTTGGCTTTTGCTTGCTGCGCGTTGACGCCGGGCTTCAGACGGCCAATCGCGGGATAGTTGTGCTCGCCCCGGCCCGGCAGTTTCTTCAGATCCATGTCGATCGGAATCCACAGGTCCGAGCGCAGACCAATGCGGAAATCCTCGGGCATGACGCCGACAATCTGGTATTTCTCGCCACCCAGCTCGATATCTTTGCCGAGCACGTCGCGCGTTCCGCCGAAACGCCGCTGCCATAGTCCGTAACTGAGCACGGCGACGTGATTGTGTCCCGCCAGGTCCTCCCCGGTGACAAAAGTGCGGCCCAGCAGCGGCGTTGATCCGAGCACGGAGAAGAAATTGGCCTGCGCAAGAATTCCGTACACGTGCTCGGGCTCGCCCGTGCCGCTCATGTTCAGGCTGGTGGGCCAGGTGTAGAGCGTCATGTCTTCAAATGTCTGATTCTGCGCGCGCCAGTCGACAAAATCGGGCGCGGCGAACGGCGCTTGCGGCACTTCGATTTCAGACTCCCAAAGCTGCACGAGGCGATCCGGCTGTTTGAAAGGAAGGGGACGGAGGAGCACAGCGTTCACGGCGCTGAATATCGCAGTATTGGCGCCGATGCCCAGCGCGAGCGTCAGGATTGCGACTGCCGCAAATCCGCGATTCTTTTGCAGCGTTCGCAGCCCGTAGCGCAGATCCATCCAGAAGGATTCCA
>DATNKB010000352.1:0-8956 GCA_035603595.1 Candidatus Dormiibacterota bacterium | reverse complement strand
CGTGATTGAAGTTGGGATCGCGCAGGATCGCTTCAATATCTGCAAAGTGACTTTTGCTTGGCCGGACCAGCCGTCCCAGGCCCATGTGAGCCCAAATAATGGTGACGTTGGGATGTCGAGCGAAGAGGCCCTTTATCTGATGGAGATAAGCAGGTTCGCTTTCTTCTTTTGCAAAAGGTACATCGATATCGTTGTGTATCAACACAACCAAGCCGACTTCCGCTGCGAAATCGAGTATGCGATCGAGCGCCGGATCCTCGAGACTTGCAACTTGGCCCGAAATTTTAGCCGACACGAATTCTTTGTGAATCGTGAATTCGCCGATGCCGGTAAACACCCCGGGGAAAGTCTCAAGAACCCTGCGAATGTGGTCTGCCGCATACATGTCCGTGGGATTGAAACCCGTGATCATGGGATCCAGGCGGGCTTGCTGCTCCCTCGTCAAGGACTTGTACGCCATCGCAATCCACGCGTCCGTGAACGAGTAGTAGTACAACGGAGCGTCTGTATGCAGGTAGTACGTCGGCCTCCGGTTACCGTCGATCCGGTAAGACCACTCTTGCTGGAGCGGAACTCCGAATAGCGCCAAGCGGCCGGCCTTGCTGCCCATCATATTCAGAAAATCGCGAATGTTGGGACCTTCTTGAACGTTGTTGGTCAGGTGAAAATGCGCATCATTGAATTGGAATTCGTTGCGCTGTGCGTGCGCCGGAGCAGCGCCAATAAGCAAAAGCACGGCGATCGGGACGAAAAATCGCAGTCTGCACGCACACAGCATGAGGGCCCTTCTCATACAGCTGTGCCCTCAGCACATTTCGTTTGAATTTCTGGTCGGCGCAAACTGGCTCCCAGAAGCTTTCGCAGCCGCATGCGAGCCTTGTGCAACTGTGATTTGGAATTCCCGATGGAATAGCCTAACTTCGCCGCAATCTCGTGATGCTCGCAGCCGAGGACGTCATGGAGGACGAACACCTGGCGGCAGCCTGGCGGCAGCTTCGCCACGGCGTGCTTGAGCGTCAAGCGGTCGACTACGCCGTTCAAGCTCAAGTCAGGAGCGCCGAAGTCACGTGGCGGCCGCTCGGATTCTTGACTATCATCGCTGCTTTCGAAACTGATCTCCTTTACGCGCTTTTTGCGAAGGCGCATCAGAACCACGTTCACCGACACGCGATGCAGCCAGGTTGAGAAGGCGGAGTCGCCCCTGAACATGTGAATTTTCCGGAACAGCCGCAAGAACGCTTCCTGAGTTAACTCCTCAGCCTCCGCCGTGTTCCCGATCATGCGAAGGCACAAGTGATAGACGCGTCGTTTATGTGCGTGATAGAGAGCTTCGAATGCTGACTCATCGCCTCTCTGTGCGCGCGCTATCAATTCGGCGTCGCTGAACGAGGCTGACGTTGACTGATTTTCCTGGCTCACCACCGTATCCTCCACGTTGAGCAATTCGTCCACGACATCAGCAAACTGCGATTTCAAAGAACCCGAGTGCAACAATCACGCCGCCAAGCAACCACGTCTGCGCCCTTCGCGACTCTCGATCGGAAACTGGGCGGTTCAGAGTGGACCTGTATTCCTGATCTGCTCGGTGATGAATGGCAGTGCATTGACAATCTCCACTCCGCACTCGGACAGATTTTTCAGCAGGATGATTCCGGCTCGATCCAAAAACGAAACGCCGCTCAGGTCTATCACCGCCCGCGCTGCGTTCTTCAGTTCGGCCGCACACGTGTTTTCCAAACACTCCACCCATTTGCCGCTCACTTTTCCCTCGAGATGCAGAGCAATAACTTCGTCAGTCGCCTCGGTGATCGTGATTTTCAGCACTCGGGTTCCCGGGGCAGTCAATTGCAGGCGGTGTGCCATTCGGAAGGGAGGAATCGATTTCTTTAATCCACTGAAATGTAAGCTAGTTGCGAAAACTCCAGATTTGAGGGGCTCAACTGGCCCACCGCAGGCGGTGGCGACCGTTGCGAAGATCTGTGGGAACTACGATGGGTGGTAGGAAGCGCGTTTGAGACCCAGCTTCTGTATTCGGTGACGAAGTGTATTGGGATGGAGCCCTAAGATTCTCGCCGCCCCGCGCGGCCCCTCCACGACGCCTCCAGTTTGATTCAATATGGCAACAATATGCGCCCGCTCCATCTCCTCGAGAGTGGCAGGCGTGGCCGGATCGAGGTTCTCATCCTGCAAAGCTTCCGCAGATTTCTCAGTGACGCTGGAGGGCTCTGAAGGCGCAAGCTCGGGAATCAAGTCGGGTTCCAGTTCGAGGACGGAACTATGCGACAGAATCGCGGCCCGCTCGATAACGTTTTGCAGTTCTCTTATGTTGCCCGGCCACGAGTAGCTCGAGAGCCGGTCGATCGTCTCTCGCGGAATGCTTCGGATGTTTTTTCCGAACTTCTTGGCGAACCGCGCAAGAAAGAACATGGCGAGTTGGGGAATGTCTGAACGACGCTCGCTCAAGGGGGGCACTTCGATCGGAAAGACGTTCAGCCGGTAAAACAAATCAGACCGGAATGTGCCTGTCTGAATCGACTCCTGTAGGTTTCGGTTCGTGGCGGCAATTACGCGCACATCCACAAGCACGGGTTTGTTGCTTCCCACCGGTTCAAATTCCCGCTCCTGAAGAACTCGCAATAGTTTGACCTGGGTCGCCAAAGGCAACTCACCGATTTCATCGAGAAAAATCGTGCCGCCGTCGGCAAGCTCGAAACGCCCGATGTGCCGTTCGAGAGCGCCCGTGAAAGCTCCCTTGACATGCCCGAAGAGCTCGCTCTCCACAAGACCAGCCGAGATAGCGCTGCAGTTGACCTTCACCAAGGGGCGGCTCTTGCGGTCACTGCGGTCATGAATGGCGCGCGCGATGAGTTCTTTTCCTGTACCGGTTTCGCCGTGGATTAGCACCGTGGAATCCGTGGGAGCCACCTGTTCGACCTTGCGCAATACTGCTAACAAGGCAGGACTGTTGCCGGTGATTTCTTCGAAGTTGTGATCTGTGCGAATCTCTTCCTGGAGATAGACGTTCTCTTTTTCCAGGCGCGCCTTCAGTCGCTCGATTTCCTCGTAGGTCACCATGTTGGCAACGGCCAGCGCCACTTGATTGGCCACTTCCTGCAAAAGCTCCATGTCGGCTTCGGAGTATTGGCTCTTCTGCCGGCTGCCGATGCCGATTGTGCCGATGCTCTTGCCTCCGACGATCAGGGGAACAATACAATCTGAAACGATGCCGAGCTCCAGAAGACGGTGGTCGTTCGCGAATCGCTGCTCCTTCTCCAGGTCGCGGCGTATCCGGCCACGCTGATTCTCGAAGACTTCAGTGACCATTGATTCCTTGCGCGGTATTTCCATTCCGGCGCGGAGATAGTCCGTGGAAATCATGGTCTCCAGCGCGAAGGAGCGGAAGACGTCGCTTTCCGGCACGTAAAAAGTGATCACCGCGCCGTCAAAGGGAAGAAAGCGGTGCAGGATTTCTGCGATGGAATGCATCAAGTCGCCGCGATTCAGGTGGGTCACGATGGCGTTGTTGACTTCGAGAACTTTCCGATACCGTTCCGCCGTGTGTTCGACTCTGGCGCTGAGCGCAGCGATCTCCTCATAGGAAATCATGTTGGTAACCGCTAGCGCGACCTGGTTGGCCACCTCCTGCAAGAGTGCTGTCTCGGCTTCCGAGTATTGGTCTTTCTTCTTACTTCCCACGTTGAGAGTGCCGATACTTTTACCGGCGACAATCATCGGAACAACACAGTCGGAGGCGATGCCAATCTCGACCAGGCGGCGATCATTTGAATAATGCTGCTCCTTGGCGAGGTCGCGGCGCACCACGGGGCGCTGATGATCGAAAACCCAGGCCGAGACGCTATTTTCGCGACTGAACTGCGCGCCGTGCCGGAGATGATCCGAGAGATTAGTGTTCTCCATAGAGAAGTAGTGGAAGGTATCGTTCTTTTGATTGTAGAGCGTGATTGACGCGCCGTCTAACGGGAGGAAACGCCGCAGGATTGCTGAAATGGAGTGTAGGAGATCCTCCTGAGTGAGATGGCTAACAATCGCATTGTTAACCTCCAGGAGCGTGCGATAGCGCGCAGCCGTGAGTTCCACTCTGGTGTTGAGCGCGGCTATCTCTTCGTAAGAAGTCATGTTGGAAACGGCTAGCGCCACCTGATTCGCCACTTCCTGTAAAAACGCCGCATCCTCATTCGAATAGCGATCCCTTTCCTGGCTTACGAAACTGAGCGTGCCGACACACTTTCCCTGGAAGGCTAGAGGCAAGACGCACAAGGACTGCATACCTTCTGAGGCGAGGCGATGCTCGTTGGCATACTGTCGCTCTTCTTCCAGATTGCGGCGCAGGAGAGGCTGCTGATGATCGAACACCCAACTGATGCAAGTTTCGCTCCGCTCGACCTCCAGCCCTGTCGCGAAATAGTCAGAAAGCCGGTCGCCTTCCACGGCGAGAAAACGAAACGTATCCTTACCGGGCTGATAAAGGGTAATGGCGCACCGGTCGAAGGAGATGACGCGATGCAGGGCCTCGGAAATAGCGTGTAGGAGAGCCTGTTGGGTCAGGTTCGTGATGATGGCATTGTTGATTTCAAGCAGCGTGCGGTAACGCTCTGCGATTGCGAGGCCCTTCACGCTCGATTGAGAACTCGGCATCTTGGCCGCCTATTGGAGTGGTGCTCTCGCCAGGTTGTCGTCAGTGAGAAAGCTGTCGCCGCCGCAACGGAGTCTGTTGCCACATCTTAACCCAAGAACCGAATCCAAGTCTTCTCCGACACGCTGCTAATCGGGCTTTTACGTTGTTAGCTCAATTCTGCATAGCAGGAGATTCTTGTTTTTGAGATTTACAATTCGGCACAGTCAACTCATCAGAAGAAGAAACACGGCAACCAAATTGTGAGCGAGGCATCTGAGGTTGGCCGAAGGGGATTCACACAACGCTCGCAGGAATGCAGCGTTGAACACTAACGTCCCCTACAAGGAGAAATGTCGTGAAGAAAATCTTTAGTCTAGCGCTCTTGCTCGGTGCTTTTGTTACTCTCTCAGCCTTCGGCGGCGGCAAGCGCGGGAACTCACTCAATTTTTCCGGTGCAATCGGCGTCGACGCAGTTTCCAATGTCGTCGTCAACGGAACCACGGTCACGGTAAGCCCCAACGTTGTGCGGGGTATTTCACCATCGGGTCAGATCTGGCGGATCGCCGATCTCGACGCGCGCATTACCAGTGACGGACGCATCCGTGTTCGCGGCCGCGGTCTGCTTTTGGGTGGCGGCAATGGCATCGGAACGAACGGTGGACAGAGCGTATTCGCCACTCTATTCTGCGGGCCCGCGGCTAGCGCTAGCGCTTCCAGCACAGATCAAACCGGCGTAGCACTTGATTCCGATGGCGACTTCACAATCGATGACATCCTGTCGCCGTTGCCAGTGACTCCTTGCGAGACACCGGTGCTGCTCATCCGCACTGCAGCCGGAGCGCACCCGTGGTTCGCAGCGGGTATCGAAAACTAGGAGCGATGCATGTCGCATCGCAGGTGGTGCCTCAACGTTGCAAAGGAGCAGGTCGGGCGTGGCGCTACACCCGTCCTGCTCCGCATTTTTCAACGTGCATGGTAGATGCCATGATAAATTACAGAACCATTCGCATTTGTTCGAATCCAGAACTATTCTGCATTTCACCTCATGGGAACCAAAACGTATACGATCGTCGGCCTGGGTGAGATTCTTTGGGATCTGTTCTTCGGCAAGAAACAGCTAGGTGGCGCCCCGGCGAATTTCGCCTATATGACGAGTCTTCTCGGGGACGACGCAAAAATTGCGAGTCGCGTCGGACGCGATGCGCTCGGGGCGGAAGCAATTCAGGCACTCAAATCGCTTCATCTGGATGTTTCTCACCTTCAGGAGGACGATCTCCATCCCACCGGCACCGTCATCGTTTCTGTCAATTCCGGCGGTCAGCCGATGTACCAAATTACAGAAGGCGTAGCTTGGGATTTCCTTCAGCGAATCGATGCCTGGACGAACCTGGCGCGGCAGGCCGACGCGGTTTGTTTCGGCTCGCTGGCCCAGCGCTCGCCGGTCTCGCGCGAAACGATCTTGGATTTCTTGCGTCACCTTCGGCCTGAGGCTCTGCGGGTTTTCGACGTCAACCTTCGGCAGCAATTTTTTACCCGCGAGATCCTGGATCATTCAGCCAGATCAGCGGACATCATGAAGTGCAACCAGGAGGAGATTTTCATTGTCGCCAGGCTGCTTAGTTCCCCCGGCGAAGATTTGCACGCTTCCGCGCAGTGGCTCTTGCAAACTTATCGTTTAAAGCTGCTCTGCGTGACGCGCGGCGAGCGCGGAAGCGTTCTCTTTAGCCCTTCGCTCACTCATTCCCATCCCGGCTACCAGACCAAGGTCGTTGACACAGTGGGAGCCGGCGACGCTTTTACGGCTGCCCTCGTTCATCACTACCTTCGCGGTTCTTCTCTCGAAACGATGAACGAAGCTGCCAACCAAATGGGCGCATGGGTTGCGTCCCAACGCGGAGCGACGCCGGCGGCCGACCCTGTTGTCCTGGAAAAAGTTCGAACCTGTACTCCACGAGCATAAAAGCCAGCCTGCTGCGAGGTTTCGGCGAACAAGCAATGACGCGCACACAGTATTCGACATTCGATCGTCATCGAATGGAAGCTTTGCGCACCACTGAATACGGTTAGTTGGGTTTGAGGCCGTACACGTCGACTTCACCGAAGACTGTGCCGGCGCCCAGGGTTGTGTCATTGCCGCCAGTACCGACGTAAACTTTTCCATTCGCCACGGTCGGAACTGTGAATTTTACGGCGTTGCCGGCAACATCGGCGGGAACTTGGGAGCTGTTCCAGAGTTCGGTGCCTAGATTCGTAGCATCGAATGCGTGCACTACAGCAGGCCCGGCGCTCGCTGGTCCGTTATCGCCTGTTCCAGAAGACTTCGCGTCAATCATCCACACAATTCCGTTCGCGCTCCCGTTGGAAGAGACCGACGGACTAGAACCTGGGAACGAAAACGAAGCTACGGTAGAAGACGCCACTGACGGATTGAATGTGTCGGTGGCTGGAAGGAACGTGTAGGCTAATCCGGGTCCGTTAAATCCAAAAAAGTAAAGAGTGTTCTGCCAAAAGGCGGGCGTGGAGAAAGACACCTCTGCGACGTTCAGAGTTTGAACCACTTTATCGGGTCCTCCGCTCGTGAAGTGCCCCATGTTCGTTCGATCCAGAATGTACAGAACCTGCGACTTTGCCGCCGCCGATTATGACGTGCGGATGAGGGCCGGAAGGTTGATCGACGAGAACGGCGGCGCCTCCCGCCCCGAGATCTTGATCAAACGCATCCAGGGAGAGCTGGTTCATCGGAGTGAACCAATCGGCCAAGGCAAGGCCGGAGGTGGCGCTCAGCTTAAGAAAGCTGTCACCAAACGCTGAGGTGCCATCGAATATGCCGTTGCCAGTGATGACGTACAGATTGCCCGCGGCGTCAGCTGCAGGCGCACCGCCCGACATCCAGATACCTGCTCGACAGTACCCCAGTCCCTCCGCGGCGTTGGGCGAAGTATTGAAGGCAGAAACGCGGCTAAGAGTGGACGCATTAAAACCCACGATCCATCCGTGATAGGGATCCACGTCTCCGTGTGATGCCCAGGCAATGTAGACGACACCATTCACTAAGGCCAGGCCCGGTCGCTGATTTTCCCTCGCAACATTAAAGGCTATTGTGGAACCGCCTTCGCAGTTGCCGGGGACGGTGATCGAGCTATCAAGTTCAACCGGGCTGTTGGCAATCTCCGTACCGTCGGCCAGGTTAAGGGCGTGCAGGCGTTGGTGTACTACAGGGCCGGGATCGTTGATATTTTTTGTCTTCGTCACGAGATAGATGATGTTGGAGGTGCTATCAATCACCGGTGTGCCGAGGATGCCGATGTCAGGGAAAATGCTGTTAGTGGAAACGTCGGCGGCGGCGTAGAAAGTTTCGCCCGACGGAATGAATTGCGTATGCCAATACGTGACGCAAGGGCTCGCGTCCGCGTCGAATACGTAAACTGTGTCGTGCATGGTGGCGACAACCACAATGTTGTGTTTCGCCCCGCCAATGGTGATGTTCGATACCCAAAGTGGCTGTGTGTAAATGGCAGCATCAGCCTGGCAGGAGAACAGTTTGCCGAACGTGGAGCTATTAACGTTTGCCGTCGTCAGCGCGTATTCGGACGTATTGGCGCCATCGCGAGACACATCATTGTGGTAGGTGTAGACGCCGTGCAGATCGGTAACACCAATTGTGGCGACAGCTCTTTGCGTCACATCGCTCGTCTGGGTTGCTGTGATGGTGTAAATGCCAGGAGTGGACGGGGCCGTATAGGTGACGCTGGCTCCCGAGGCGCTGGCATTGGATGAAAAGCTGCCCCCGGTCGCCGACCATGAAACCGCCTTCTGGGAGGTATCATTCGCCACCGTCCCCGAGACCGAAAGCGTTTGCGTTACCGTGAGGCCCGCGCGCTTGGGTGAAATCGCAATACCCGCTGAGCTGGAAGAAATCGTCAACATCAGCTTCGCTGATCTGCTACCCGGAGGTGCACTGGAATCAGCCACTTGGAATGTGAGGGGTGCGTTTGTAACGGTCTGTGTGGGCGTTCCAGCGATTGCGCCGGTTGAGGCGTTCAACATCAGACCTGCCGGAAACGTACCGCTGGTGAGCGACCACGTGTACGGCGGAGTGCCCCCGGTGGCCGCCAAGACCGCGCTATAAGCCACACCCGTCTGCCCGGCCGGCAGCGAAGAAGTTGAAATTGTGAGCGTCGCGGGGGGAGGATCTGCAGCATTACCAGAACCCGAGCCGCCGCCGCAGGCGCTTAGAAGGCCCATCGCTGTTATAAGAACTATGGCCAGAAACGAGTTTCGCATGGGAAGTAACGGACGTGAGTGTAGGGTCATAGGTTT
>DATNKB010000351.1:0-4478 GCA_035603595.1 Candidatus Dormiibacterota bacterium | reverse complement strand
CCGCGGCGCCGGATGCAGCAGTAACAGCTTCGACCTTGGTTTCGCCGTCGCGGGGAATCGTTCCGTTTTCTCCATCCGCCCTATCTGGCCCCGTCTTTGGGCCCCGGCGGAATGAATCACTCAATGTTTCCCGGTGTTCTCGAGAATCCATTGCTCCAGTTGATCAGAAATTAAGTTATTTGCCTTTGCGTTTGGATGGTCGTCGAGAGCTGTAACCCAGAGAGTTTCTTCCGGGCCGTGGTCTTTGAGGCCATCGATTAATTCGAGTACTGACACATTCTCTTCTGCCATCACGTCCTTAATTTTCTGATGCGCGGGTCTAAATGGGTAACTGTCACCGTTGATTTGATGAAGTTCCGGTAGAAGCGCGACAAGAAGCTTCGCGTTGTGGCTTCGGGTGGAAGCCGCCAAGCTCACGAGAGCTTTCTTACAGGCTTGAAATCCAGGTCGATTATCGTCGTAGAGCGACGCGTAGTACGTTTTCCAGTCCGGCCGCACGCCTGCGTGTCGCATAACACCGTCGATACGATTGGTTGCAAAAGCGATGAGGTAAGAGCGATCGATCAGAAATCCTTTTTTCTCCACCGGAACGGGCTCCGGATCGTTGATGAAGAACACCAGTACAACTAAATCCGGATGATATTTCCAGCCGATCGTTTCGTAGTAAGTGACTTCCTGAACGGTATCGTAGTTCCCGACACCAGTATTTATCACCTCGACGTGGTTAAACCCCGCAGGTAATACTTCGTTCAGCTTCCGTTCCAGCAACTTTGCTGCAGTGTCTTCCTGTCGAACGCCCCATCCAAGAGTGGTCGAATCGCCAAGCATCATCACGCGATAGACACCTGGCGGCTTCTCAAGCGAGAACTCACGATCCCTCAAACCTTCGGAATTGATCGAAACCGGAACGCCCATAAGAAATGCAGAACGATTCGGCGCATGAGCGAAACTTAAGTCTGCGTTCGCAACTGGGCGCTTCAGTTTCACAGCGTATTTCCACATTTCCATCGAAAAATCCAGACTGTGAGCAAAAATCACGCGAAGGGCCACTTCCATCGCTATGCAGCCGAACAAAATGGCAATTACCAATACAATTGAACTCAGTAGAGCGCTCGGACGCCTTGCAAAACGTGCTTCTGTGGCTCCCTGGGGGTTGTCTGCTTCGGGAGTGGTTTGAACTGCTTCAGTCATTCAATTTCGCTCCAAATCAATTCTATCGTGATTTTCTATTTCACAGCCTACGGGTGTTGTTCATCCACGTTGTGCATAGAACGGCATCCAGCCAACGGCATCGAACCGGCCGTACTAGGTCGTGTAAACTTGGCCCCACGGAGTTGTTTTTGACCTACTATTTTGCGGACTATTTCCTCTTTTATTTTTCGTCTTTCGCCCCAAGTTGTGACCTCTCAATTCGTTGCATACATTCTAGAATCGGCCCTAAACATGCATCAAGGTAATGCAATTAAGTTCCAGCCTCCAATCCACGTTGAGGATTCAAAAGCAATGCCAGCGAACAGCATAAATAGAAATCTCGGCGCGAATAAAGCCATACCTGTATGCGTTATTTTGTTGTGTGGACTTATCCTTGCTGTGGGACGCCCATTACGCGCTCAGCAAAGCGTGGACCTACCTTCAAAACCGGAACCGACGACGGTCAACATGCAACAGGACAGTTCAACGTCCGATTCATCCATAAGCGGCGCCTCCATTGACGCGCCTGTTATCCCCGCTCAGCCGTTGACATTTGGCGAACGTCTCAAAATTTACGAACGATCCTTTATCCGGCCTGAGAGTGTAATCGGGCCTGCACTCGGGGCCGGCATTGGTCAGTGGCGAGACACGCCGCCAGAATGGGGACAGGGAGCAGATGCCTATGGGGTACGATTTGCGTCTGGATTTGGGCGGAGCATCATAAGTCGCACAATTGAATTTGGCTTTGCTTCAGCTGATCATGAAGATACGCGGTTCTTCCCCTCAAACGAAACTGGAGTGTGGCGGCGCACTCGCCACGCCATCGCCGGAACTTTTGTGTCGCAAACACCCAGCGGAGGGTCGATGCCGGCTTTTTCGCGCTTTGCCGGTGCTTATGGAGCTGGGTTTATCGCCAACGCCTGGGAGCCTCGGAGCCAGAACGATGCGGGTCACGCGCTTGAGCGGGGTTCAACCGCTCTGTTGTCGAGCGTCGGCTGGCACATCTTCGAAGAATTCTGGCCGGACATTCGCGGCGCATTTCACCACCATTAGGTCTTTGCGTCAAAAAAGGAGAATATTGATCTCTTAAGTTCCGCTCGTTTGCAAGAATGAGGACTTATCTCACCATTCAAAACGATCATGCCCAAGAGTCCTAAGAAGCTTTGGTTGTCCAGTCAATCGGTAAAACTAAGTGTCGTTCGCCTCATCCGGCCGTACTGGAAGCAGCTCGCTCTTGCCTTCGTCGCCGTGCTCGGCGAAACCTTCAGCGACGTTCTTGAACCTTGGCCGATCAAAATCGTCATCGACAACATCCTGCAATCAAAGAAGCTCCCCGGCTGGTTAGCCGGTTTTGTGTCGGGAGCTTTTGGCCAGAACAAACTGGCAGTCTTGAATTTCGCCGTGGCAGCCGTCGCGGGAATCGCAGTGGTCGGCGCTATCAGTTCCTATGTCGAAAAGTACCTCACCACCAGCGTCAGCCAATGGGTGACACACGATCTCCGACGAACCCTGTACAACCATATTCAGAGGCTCTCGCTGGCCGAATACGATAAGACCCAGACAGGCGACCTAATTAGTCGCGTGACGAGTGACATCAATGCCGTACAGGACTTCATCAACTCGGCTCTTCTTGGCATCGTTGTCAACATCTTGACGCTGGTCGGTATGGCCGGCGTCATGTTCTACATCAACTGGCGTTTTACCCTCATCGCACTTTCGATTGCACCTGCGCTTTTTGCGGTGGTCTACTACCTCACCCGTCGCATCAAAAAAGCTTCGCGCGAAGTACGGAAAAAAGAGAGTGAACTCGTGTCCGTCGTGCAGGAAGTGCTCACGTCTGTGCGGGTGGTAAAGGCTTTCGCACGCGAAGATTTCGAGGTAACAAGATTCGAATCACAAAGCTTAGAGAACGTCGAGACGGCTTTGGAGGCCCGCAGCATTAAGGCGAAACTTTCGCCCATTGTTGATGTGATGGTGGCCGCTGGGACTTGTCTTGTACTTGCCTACGGTGCGCGCTTGGCCCTGAGCGGACAGATTAGCGCGGGTGTTCTGGTCGTTTTCCTTTTGTATCTCGGGAAAATGTACAAGCCCATGCGTGACCTTTCGAAAAGCACTGACACGGTTTCGAAGGCGGTTGTTGGCTATGAGCGTATTGAGGAAGTCCTTGACATCGAAGCGCGCGTGCGAGATTTGCCGGGGGCGCGAAAGGCGCCACGATTCAAAGGAAAGATTGAATTTGACCACGTCAATTTTGCTTACGACGACAAAATACCGGTTCTAAAAGACTTGAGCTTCGAAACCGAGGCCGGCCAGGTGGCAGCGATCGTCGGGCCGTCCGGCGTTGGCAAGAGTACAATCATCAGTCTCATCCCGCGCCTTTACGACCCGCAGTCAGGGACAATCAGAATTGACGGTGTGGATATTCGTCGCTACAAACTGAAGTCCCTTCGTGAACAAATAAGCTTCGTCTTGCAAGAAACGCTGCTGTTCCATACCTCGGTCTGGGAAAACATCGCTTACGGCAAGCCTGATGCCTCGCCCGACCAGATTATACGTGCTGCTAAACAGGCGAATGCTCACGAGTTTATCGTGCAGTTGTCCGAAGGTTACGGAACAATGGTGGGCGAACGTGGCGTCACGCTTTCCGGCGGGCAGCGCCAGCGCATCGCGATTGCCCGCGCAATCGTCCGCAACACTCCGATTCTAGTTCTCGACGAACCGACCACCGGTCTTGATTCTTCCTCGGAACAAGCTGTCATCGAAGCGTTGGAACGGCTTATGAAAGGAAAGACATGCATCGTGGTCGCCCACCATCTCAGTACGATCCGGCATGCGGATGTCATCTTCGTGGTGAAAGAGTCCGAATTGGTGGAAAAAGGCACGCACGACCAATTGCTGGCCGCTGGTGGACTATATGCGGAGCTGTACAAAATTCAGACCTCCGACGGAGAAGGGAAATTGACCGAGCAGACTGCCGCAAAATGACGTTGTTCTTCCATGCCGTGCTACGGGTTAATCTCCCGAAAGACGCCGGAGCCCACTTTCGGGAAGTTGAAACACGAACTGCGCTGTTGAACCTCTGCGGCGTCACGATCGTAAGCAAACGTATGATCTAGCCGTGCTCGTGTCGCCACACTCAATCAAAATCGGAAACTACTTCGCGAACCCAATCACAGTGCTGAAGGCGGAGATCCCAACGTGAAAGTGATTGTCCAGCCCGATGACGGACCATCGTCGCTTCTTTCGGCTCTCAAGAGCGCAAAGCAAAGCGTGGAGCTTGCAATATT
>DATNKB010000350.1:0-23285 GCA_035603595.1 Candidatus Dormiibacterota bacterium | reverse complement strand
CGAGTGATTTGCGATCTCCTGGGAAGGCCAAGTCTGGTATGGATCGCCTCGTTCTGAGATAGCTAGAACTGTTCCAAATGGAACAGTTGCCCGGCCATAACATCTTCTAGAATATCGGTGCTCCGCGAACAGGTCCCGAGTGGTGGAGTGAAACACAACAAATCAGTCAGCAGAAAAAAGCGATGGAAGGCTGAAATGACACAGGCAAATCCAACGGCGAAAGATATGTTCGATACAGCTCGCGAGGCGTTTTTCGGAACCGTAAAGACATCATCGGTTGGCGACACGAACTTGGTCCCAAAGGATTCAATTTTGACAAATCCACTTATCACCACCAATACGGGAATCGTTGAGGGCTAAGATAGCTAGTGACAATCGCTGTTCTCGACAACTATCAGGAGATGCGCCGGCGTATCCAGCTTTCTTCGAATGCCTCAAGCGTCGGTCTTCGGTCTATCGTCCCATTTGTGACTCGCTATTGATTCGGGGCGGGTGTATGAACTGGCCCACTGGTGGTCACGCAATGGTAAGCAAGCGAATCGGCGTCGGCAAGACTGTCGCGTCAGTTTTAATATGCCTGCTATTGTGTGGAGTGGTTGCAGCGGAATTCCCCGAGTTTCTATCCCTCACTGACAACACTGCGAACGACTTTACAGTTAGCAAATCAAATATCGTCGTCTTACGTGCATTCCCAGACGCAAGCCGGCATGTTCGAATGCCTGATATAGACGTCAACATTTCTGCGCCCGCCTCACGTTTTTCGCATTTGAATCCGTTCGAAAAAGCAGCGTTGCCCCTCTTGGAACTTTTCATTCTTCACTCCATTCTTCGCATGTAACCCGAGCCCTTCTTAGTTCAGGCACAAAATCCAGGGGTCACGATTCCAACAAGAGGAAAGTCCTATTCTATTTTTTTATGGAGGCTCCATGAACTTGCTTCGACCAGAGCATGCGCAGGACCGCGATCCGGCGACCGTAGCGCGAAGGGAGCTGAATCAGAGTCATTCAATGGATTTCCGAACTTCCTTGATACCCATTTTTGCGAGTCGCTTGAAAACACTGCGCGCCATCGCTCCGGGCCTCCGCGACTTACCCGCGCCGGCCTTCAACGAGCTTCAATCGCTATTGGAAAGAGCCGAAGCTCTAATCGGGGAATATGCGGGCCCGGTCTCGGCTGAATAGCACTGGGGAGTATGTGCACGGCAGAAACTGAAAGAAATAGGGAAAGGATTCTCCAGGAAGCGAAGGCCGCACTCGAAAGACATGTTCGGGGTCTTCTTCCACCATCAATCTCGACATAAGATAGCTAGTGATAATCCCTGTTACCAACACTTATCCGTCGCAATATTGCGTGTCTGCAGGGGAGAGTCTATATTTTGAGGCATAGCTCGTCGGTGGGAGTGCCTTTCTCGGTGAAGTGAGGAGCAGTGAGATGGAAGAAGAAATACTGAAATTGGAAAAAGACTTCGAGCAGGCGATCATCAAGAATGATCCGAACGCAATCAACCGATTTCTAGCTGACGATTGGATTATCATTGACGCCGATGGAGGCATAATTGACAAATCGCGTTTCCTTGGCGTGATCAGATCAGGTGCTTTGAGTCATGAAGTGATGGACTCGAATGACGTTAGAGTTCGTATCTATGGAGATGCGGCCGCTGTGACGGCGCTGACCAGCACCAAAGGTAAATTCATGGGGCAAGAATTCACCACCCAGGAACGCGCGACCGACGTTTTTGTGAGGCAAAATGGGCAATGGCGGTGTGTAGTTTCACAGCTCACTCGATTTACCAAGCAGTAGTACCGAACGACGAATCTTTTAAGCGATAATCCCTGCACCAACATTTATCCAGTTCGCGCCAGCTCGATGCGGGCTGACCTCCCCCGAAAGTTTGCAGCTATCCAGCGTCACAACCAGCCGAGAAGCCAGTCAACATCGCCCAGACGTTCCAGCGCGGATAGATGTTGGGAATCCTGTGGCTGTTGAAAAACTCGCTCACTGCGATTTCACAAAAAACTGCTTCGCGTCAGGAAGCCCTGTAAACGATTTTTCCGAGTCTCTTAGACATTTTGTATCACCGGATTTTTGACTTTTTTCGGGAAAACCGACTTTTTCAACAGCCACTCCTCTTCCCACCACCAAATTTCTGTATGCTTGCCAGCATCAGACCACAGGATTATGATGCACATCTCCAGCTAAGACCCTCAAGTGTCCTGTTCAAAGGAGGCGATCATGTCTACGTCCCCGCAACGCCAGCCGAGTGCTCTCGACCCCGTCAAATTGGACCCGGACCACTACAAAGTGGAGTTCGAGAATGACCGCGTGCGTGTGCTTCGAGTCAACTACGGACCCCGCGAAAGATCGGTCATGCACTCACACCCAGATGGGATTGGGCTGTTTCTCACCTCTCAACACTCCCGATTCGCTTTTACGAATGGCCGATCAACAGAAAACCATTTCAAAGCCGGCGAGGTGAAGTGGCTACCGGAGGGAACCCACCTTCCGGAGAATCTTGGCGATCAATCTATCGAATTGGTACTGGTAGAGCTGAAGACCTAACGGACTCACACGTCAGCACCAGAAAACAAGTCCTCTCTGCAAGAGTCTCTATCGCGAGGTCGTCCTATGGAAAGGAATAAGCCATGCGACTCCTGATCTATTTGGCTCTTCTCGGTTTCTTTCTCGTCAATCCTGTCCCCCAGTCAACGGAAGCACCCACCGGTTTTGACAACAAGAGCAACGGCGTCGCCGACGATACTACCCATCAGGCCGATCAAACGAAATTCGATGAGGTCGAGCAACTAAGCGACGGTCTTGGACCGCTCTATAACGCGCAGTCCTGCCGTGAATGCCATCAGAGTCCGGTTTCAGGTGCTGCCTCCCAAGTCACGGAATTACGCGTCGGCCACCAGGGACCGGACGGACGCTTCCGCAATCCAGAAATCCCGATAGCTCATGGGACCGAAGTAATCGCGGGCCGCTCGCTCGTGAATGATCGCGCGATTTGCCCGAACGCGGCGTTTCCCAACAGCGAGATTCAAGAACGAGTCCCCGAGACCGAGACAATCCGGACGTTTCGACTTTCTCTGAATCTGTTGGGCGATGGTTTCGTCGAGGCGGTTTCCGATCAGACTCTTATCGACCTCGCCCAGCAACAATGCAAGTCTTCACATCGAAAAATCTGCGGCCAGATCCTTCAGGTTCCTATCGTGGAAGCGCCGGGACAAATGAGCGTCGGCAGGTTCGGATGGAAAGACCAGCACGCGAGCCTGCTATCATTCGCCGCCGACGCTTACCTCAACGAGATGGGCATCACGAACCGCCTTCAACCAGATGAGGTAACCAAGCTTTGCAACACTGCTTCAGAGCCGAATGATACGCCGGGACCGGACGGCCTCTCCGACATCGATCACTTCGCCCGGTTTATTCGAGCGACGAAAGCGCCTGCAAGGGATTCCGAGCTCGCCAACAGCACGGCTGCAAAAAAGGGCAACGGTCTATTTGACAAGATCGGTTGTGGGACTTGTCATACTGAAACATTAACCACCGCTCCCGCCGGAACGAAAATCAACGGGGGAACTTTTACGATTCCGACCGCGCTCGGGTCAATAGCTTTTCATCCGTATGGGGACTTCTTGATGCATGACGTCGGTACGGGCGACGGAATCCTGCAGGCGACACGGGAGCACTACGGGAACAAGGTCTTTCAAATGATGTCCGGGTATCTGTCGAAGCAGGATTTCGAAAGCAGCCGGAACAAAATACGAACCGCACCCTTATGGGGAGTCCGCCTGCGTCCGCGATTGATGCACGACGGAGCATCCCTCACGCTTCGGGACGCGATCCTGCGACACCACGGTGAGGCAAGCCATGTGAGCCAGCAATTTGACAAACTGAAGAGAGATGAACAAGAGGCCATTATCCAGTTCTTGAAGTCGCTGTGAATTCTGATGGGACTGTGGCCTGTCAAAAATTCGAGTTCCGCACTCCTCGGCACCATCCTGGATGAGCTTTTAGTTTCGACCGCGGCTTTGTCTCGAACTGAGTAGTAGAATCGAGATTCAGAGTACACGCACACGCCCGATCTCCATGCTGACACCGGCGCGCGCCTAGGCGCACCATGAAGGAGCTAGTAGAGGCAATCGCGAAGGCCCTCGTGGATAACCCCGACGCGGTTCAAGTCCGCGCGATTGAAGGCGAGCAGGTTACCGTCTTTGAGTTGCGCGTCCACCCTAGTGACCTTGGGAAAGTAATCGGCCGTCAAGGACGCATAGCCCGAGCCATACGCACAGTCCTGAGCGCGGTGGGGATGAAACTGCGTAAGCGCTTCACGCTAGAAATCCTCGACTAATCGTCTCGCATCACCGAATCAGCGATGTAAGTGGCACAACAAGTACATACGCGGGCAAATGCCGTTGTGACGACCGTCGGATCAGTAGAGACATTCTCAAATCAAGAGAGGTGCCCTCGGAGGAGGTTTGAAATGAAAAAAGGAGCGACCTTCGTATTGCTACTGCTGTTCCTTGGTCCTATCGGCTCCGATAGAGCAACTTCAGCCTTAGGCGGAGCCCCCGCCGACGAGGAAACTGTCCGATCGCTCGACGACCAGGAGCGAAAAGCAGTTCTGGACCGGAACTACGCCCCGCTCGAACACCTGTGGTGTGAACAGCTGACGGTCAATTCGCCAGCGAACAACGTGGTGATCGGTCGGCAAGATGTCTTAGCCAGGGTTCAGAAATCAGCCGTTTACTCCTCGTTCGAGCGGAAGATCGAATTCATCCGCATCGACGGCAATTTCGCCGTCATCATGGGCGCGGAGACCGTCCAACCGATCGGCGATGCCCCCCTGGCCTGAAAGACGGTCCAACGACGGTTCACGAATATCTGGAGGAAGGATGGGAATACTTGGTGTGCGATCGCGCGCCACGCCAACGTGGTTTCGGCCCAGTGAGTCCTGAGCCCAGCTTAACTACTAACGTTTCCAACAAATCGGGGAGTTTGCTTTGCCAGCGTTGGGGCGACCTCGGACAACGTGTTTCGAGTGACTTTCATCCGGCCCAGATGCTTGCAAGTATCACGCTTGCGAGCAATCCACGATATTTAGATTCCAGCCTCAGTAATAGAAATGCTCTCCATCCGATTTCTTCCCAGAGCGGAGCAAACGGGAGATTCACCAATATCAGAAGAAACCAGCGCGCTGGGTTGCCGGTGCTAGTGACCTTCCCACCTAGAAGCCAGTACCCGAAAAAAGCGATCGCTACTAGCGATGGGAAAAGCACAACTACAAACAGAAGTCATCGCGTGCTTACTCCCCTTCGTTTAAGGCCGCTCCAAGGCGCACGGACACCCGGCTGCCCTTGAGTCAATCCTACGACTGCGGTTGCCGCAATACCCGGACCGATGTTGCCTAGGAGGAGCGGTACGGCACGCTGCGGAACATCGAGTACCCAGCCCATGATTTCGATGTGAAAGCTCCCGTGGAAGTACTCTCCGCCGAGCCAAGTGAGCGAGGAAATAAGATAGGCACCAAATACGAAAAGCGGAATTGCGTAGTAGTCTGGCAGCGCGCACATCCCCGGTTGCTCCGGATGCTCATAAGCAACCACCGTCGCAGCCGGATCATATCACCGCGATGATTCGGCGAAGACATTCCGAAGCAGGATTTCTGTCGAGAAGTCTTCTTCCCACCGGCTATCCATCGGGATAATGGTAACGCCTCGTTTATCGTGAAGTAGAACGCGCAGATGAGCTCTAAGGCCTCTAGAGTGCGGCTTGGATGCGCCTGCGCCCCATTGATAGACTATTTGCATTACAGGGTCGTAATGTCCTTGACAATGTGGCAGCATGCGCCCAGTGTCATTACGACCTGGGATTCTTCAGTTCACCTGAACACACGGAAGTTGCCTGATCTACCCCTCGCCAGACTCTTTAAGGAGATCCATGAATACAATTACCCGCAGGGACCAGTCTCATGTTTTAACGCTTCAGAACGAAGTCAATCGTCTATTTGAAGACAACTTTACTCGCGAGCGCTCGGGTCATGCCGACCTAGCAACGTGGGCGCCACCCGTAGATATCTACGAAACCGAGAATGAATTGGTTGTAAAGGCCGAGCTGCCGGACTTTCAAGACAAGGACATTGATGTCCGCATCACAAACAATACGCTGACGATCCGTGGAGAGCGGAAGTTCGAAAAGGACGTCAAAGAAGACAACTACCTCCGGATCGAACGCGCCTATGGTTCGTTCATGCGGAGCTTCTCCCTTCCGAATACGGTCAGCCCCGAGAACATTCGAGCCGACTATCGCAATGGAGTGTTGACACTGCATATGGCTAAGCGTGAGGAGTCCAAGCCGAAGCAGATCAAGGTCAGCGTCGCTGCAAACGGCAAGTAGATCGTAGATCAGAGTCAAGCGCGAGGGGCAGTTCGTGCCCCTCGTGCTTACAACCAAGGAGGTTGCCATGATCGAACGCAAAGAATTCTCAAGAGAAGATATTGCGCACCGGGCTTACGAGCTCTACACACAACGCGGCTGCGAGCCAGGTAAGGATGTCGAGGACTGGATCAGAGCCGAACAAGAGCTAGGGGCCGAACCCGAAATCAAACCTGCAAAAGCGAAGGCTGCGCACCCGGGCCAATTTAATTAACGCCGCGCGAAAGCAAGGGACAGAATAAACGAGAAATCAGATTGCCAATGATTAGGAAAATCATGCGGTGGGTTCACATTACGGCATTGCTCCCGGCGGTGGTATGGCGCCCCTTTGTAAATTACCAAACACCGCTGCATTTTGTGGTTTGTGCGGGTGCCGCCATGATTCTGGCTTTAGTCTTTATCAGACAGAATCGAGATTCACTACGCGGCCAAGCGGCGAGTTACTTTAGGCCGTGAGCGTGGCGGCCTTTAGCGCCACCGTCAACGCAAAACGAGACACCAATGTCTAACACAATCGACTCAGGAACCGTTCTGATCGAGGAAAACGCCTTTACGGCGGAATTCTTGCGATTCGAAAGCGAGCCTTGGACCCGTTTCTACATGGCTGGTGAAGTCATTCGAGAATCGCGGAAGGCGTCCGGAAAACAAAGCCCTTACGCGAGCAAAGGCAATTCCGAGGCGCATGTCGTCGAGGAAGAGGAATGCAAGTCGGTCGGCTGCGGCCCGGCACCTGTCAGCTCTTCCCTTCCCACCGAGCTGATCAACGGCAAGACCTCGAGGAGGCACTGGGCATCAAGAACACGGATATCGTCCCCGAGTTCAGTCTTCCCCCGTGCACTCCTGTCCGACGCCACGAGATACCCAGAATTGGACGAAGGCAGTACTGGGCAGCCTCGTTTTTTTACCGGAAACGCTACTGTACGAGTCATTCCTAGGCCCGTTTCTGCGGCTGTTGCGATACTCGCTTCGACGAAAACAATGGATCGACCACGAAGAGAACCCAAATGGCAGAGACAATCAAAGCGGGGACCGTCCTGACAAAAGAGGGCGCACTCTTGCCGGAAGCCTTGCAGTTCGAAAGTGAGTCCTGTGTGCCGGGCTGGAGGTTAGTCACAGGTCTCGATGGGCACGCATTGGATCGAGAGATCCACGAAGCAGGATGGACCTTCTTTTTCCTCGCTAACGAAATCAGGACGACTGTCTTCGGTATTGACGGAGAAAAGATGGTACGCAGGGCAATCGAGCGAATCCTGGACGACCCGAGGTCAGGGCAATTCAATGCCTTGGAAATCACGCGAGTAACCTCGCTGGATTCGGAACGTTTCCCTCTAGTTCACTATGTGAGTGTCTCCGCTCACTCACGGCATATCCAGGAGAGCGTGATTCTCTTCTCTACCAAGGACCCTCAGGGGCCGGGACCGAGCAAGACTGACTGCCGCCTGGACCAAAGCATGGGGCCCGTAGGCAGCAAAGCGCTGCTGCCAGAAACAACGAAACATGCCAACGTGGCACCGATCTTGAATCGTTGATTGATTGAAGGGAATATTCAAATGAAAATGACGCGCAACATAATCGTTGCTCTTTCCCTGATCCTGCTTTCAGCGCCCTTGATTTTTGGGCAGGATCTTTCGAAGTATCGAACATTCTCGCTCGAAACGAGTTTAGCTGAACTCTCGAAGCAGGTGGGTCCATACTCGCACTATACGACTCTAATTCACCCTCGCCCATCAGCCATTCAAGAGTTGACGTTTTGGACGCTGAACTCTTCTCGCCCTCGAGTGGGAGTGTACCCGGTTTCGCAGATTCTGTTCAGCTTCTACAATGGAGAGCTCTACAGAATCGTGGTAACTTACGATCGGGACGACACAGAAGGCCTGACTGACGATGACATGGTACAAGCCGTCTCCGCCCGCTACGGAACCGCAACGAGCCTATATCCGGAGAGCAGCCTCTTCCCAACGAATTACCTCGACGGCTCAACGGACAAGGTCATCCCTTTCTCCTTAACAAGTGATCCCTATGTCTCGGCAGACCGGGTAATTGCTCGATGGGAAGATTCTCAGAACGCGGTAAGCCTTCTTCGTTCCAGCAACCTGAATTCTTTCCGGCTGGCGCTAGCTTCAAAACGACTGGATGCACAGGCGGAGGCTGTCATTTTCGAATTTGAGAAGTTCGAGAAGCGCGAGGCTCCGCAAGTGGAAATCGGGCGCCCGAAAAAAGAAGCCGGCGAACTGGAAGTGGCGCGACAATTAAACCAAAAGACTTTTCGCCCCTAGTTCCAATCTAGGGTCATACCGGTTGCAGAAAACCACGTCAGTTGCCCTGCGCCACCGGGCGAACTTCGCCTCGGACTCTGGTCACGGCGGAATTCGCCTTCCCCAATCCAGAAGACCGTCGCACTTTAGCTCGCGAGATGCTGACTCTTGAAGCGATAACTCATCTAACCCGCCAACTACTTGGATGCATGGTGTGCTGTTTTGAACAGATTCCGTTGGCCCTGTCTCGATATGATGTCGTTGATTACCTCTGAACCGGTTACGTTGGTCGCACGGTTCTAGGAGAAACGATGACAGAAGGCGTACGGTATATGTTCGAGTGCATAGTGCGCTTCCCATGTCCTGTTTGTCGTGACTTGAGCGTTCAGACGATAATTCTGCGAGTAGCAAATCCTGACCAAACAGCAGCATCAAATACAGTCGTAGCGATGACGGAAAAATGTCAGAAGTGTCAGAAGCCTTTAATCCAAGGCACTGCAGGCTTGGTCGGACTCAGCGTGGCCATTCGTCCGTTGACGTAACTGTGCCCTTCTTCAGTCTCTGTGTTACCAGCAGCCAATGCACAATCTCCGGATGGTCACACCACGAGCGGAAAGCTCTCCAAGCAATTGCACCACCCCGGGAGAAGGTTCTCGGTCACCCGGGACAACTACCGCCCACTCCAGATTCTCTCGAAATTCTTTTGACCGAATCTCCCACTGGCCGAAAGAGGGAGATTTTGTCTCGCCGATTTGAATGATGGACCAGTGCCACGCTAACGCCAACGCGATAGCTTCGTCAGGCGCCGGCCCGGATAGGATGAAGTGGTTGTTTCCATGGACCAAGATGCCGACCATTCGTTTTCAAGCCTCCAACCGCGGATCAGGAACCGGATAGCCAAGCGCAAAATGGTAGACGACTTGTCCTCGCTCAGGGGACAAGTCCAGATATCGGTTCACTCGCTCATCAAAAAACGCTCCGATGCCCGTTGCTCGCAGGCCCAGCGCCTCGGAAGCAAGATACATTCGCTGACCAATAGCACCTGCCTCGAAATGCACGTAGCGATATCCACGTTCGCCGTAGCTGCGGGATGCACTCTCAAAATCGCCGATCATCGAGAATGCTACACAAGCGTTACCCGCCAGGTCTTGTCCCAGACTGAGAGCTGCTGCTACAACGCGTTGGTCTCCTTCCTTGATTTTTTCCAACTCTGCGTGCTCCGGCCAGTAGCGGTAAACACCCGGCGTCAAACCTTCGACACGGTGTACGTAAAGATACAGATGGACGAAACGAGGAGTAGCGAAATCGGCGAAGAGACGGCCCGTTGCACTAGAGAGGAGAGTCGCAAATTGCGAAAGGGAGATCGTCTCATCCCCTCCTCTGAAGTCAAGAGCGGAACGCCGGGCACGAGCCGCGTCGCCGAAGCTAAGAGTTGCGGAGGCTTTAGATGTCAGGCCGATTTCCCCGTGCCCTGATGCCTTCGGCTGGTCAATAAATGAGATAGTGGTTTCCGTGTTGGTTTTCGTAGCAGCGTGTATTCGTTCAATCAATGGATAAGGTTCTTGCTGCTCTGACAAGCGGTTAGGCTCACCTCTAAAGAAAATCGTCTCGACTGGATCTAGCATCCTCACTGGAATGGACGGGCCGTGAAGCTCGACGATCAGCATAGGCCACTCATCCTCAGGCAGCAGACACGTTTCCGCAACTCTGTCATCTAAGAAATGGCCAAGCGCAAAGGTTTCGCATCCGATAGATCGAGCAGCAAGCGTGAGGGCCTGCCAGGCATGTCCGATGTCGTGCAAGCAATAACGATAGGCCCTGTCGCGGTATTTCCAGGCTTCCCGCCAGGCGATGCTGGTCAGAATGAAAATTAGCGGTGCGGAGGTGCCGACAAGTTTCACGCCAAAATCTCCGATGGCGCGTTGTTCCACCATGTGGGATGAGGGACGATAGTGATAGAGGCCATCGGGCCAACCGGCTAGTCCTTGCGCGCAAAAATGAAATTCGGTCGGATGGAGATTGCCGGAAGAAGGATTGACGCGCAGAGCGTAGGTGGCTCCAGTGGACGAGACTCGCTTGGACGCGCTAATCGCGGCGGAATAAAACAACAATTGCGAAAGGAATTCGGCACCGTCCCGAGCCAGCGTATTCCCTGCTTTGCCCTCAAGGACCTCGAGAACTGAAATCTGTGGAGCCGGCGGGTCGGCCGGCAAATCCAGGATGGGGGCTCCCTCGTAGTGCCGAAACGGATTGGGCATGTTCGCCCAATCGAGATAGTACTGAGGTCGCCGCAGCGATTCGACACTGTGTTTCGTCAATTCGTGGTATTCGCGCCAGTCCATGATGTAGGTAAATCCCGAGGATACTGTACTGGCAAACAGCGACGCGGGTGCGTTTAACGTTCAACGTGGGCCGACTGGTCGGAATCCTTATCGAAAATCTTTGCGTTCGATTGCGGATTCGTCAAATCGGGTAAATCGGTAGGAGTTTGTGTACCTTCGAACTCCGCATCCTTGGGGTTCCGCTGCAGTCGATCACATTTAAAGCCGTGTAAAGGCCTTCGCCTTCACACACTCGGCATCGCAGCGTAAAAGAGCTCACGGTAAATGAGCGCACGGTAGCCTCATCGCTACCGCTCGCTTTCTGTTGCTTGAAACCACATTCTTTGCTTTCTGCAAAGGACGAAAGCGGAATCGGTTGATGGCAATGAAGACAGAGAACTCCGCGATATTGCTGTTTCGCTTCAACTATCATTTTTTGTTACCTTGCCTCGGGAAGTGGATAGTAACCGAAGGATGACGCATTCCCTGCCTCGGGCCGAGTAGACGTCGAGCGACTCCGAGGCGGTCGGATTCTTTGGGAATGCGGTTCCGCTTTTACAAGCTGCGTATGACCCAAACGATTACACAGATAAGCACTATGGTTCCAATCAGTCCGTATCCAAACATTGTAGCCTCCACCGCATACACGATTCTTGGATTCAGAATACCCATGAGTCATTTTGCACCGTCAGCTTTGCGATGTATGTTCAGTTCGGCACACAAATGGCTGCTTGATTCGCGCTACCCGATATTGACTTGGAAAGTCAGAGAAGGGTTATCGTACGACACTGCATACCACAGCCCATCCGTTCCAAGAATGAAGTACACGTCCTGCTGGTAAAACCACGCCGGATATGCTCCTGCATAGAACCAATAGCCGCCGTAAGAGTACTCCCGGCGTCCGTTGGCGTAGCGCCCACCGTTTTCCTCAAAGCGGGCGTGATGGTTAGGACCAAAACGACTTTCGTTGTATTCGTGTCCGTTCCGATCCTTCTGACCATTTTTGGCATACTGGCTTTGTGACTGCTGTCCTTGACCGGCTTGCTTTTGCTCATGCGCAGGCTGTTCTTTACTCTGCTTCTGCTCGCTCCCGGCTTGTTGCCCTTCCTGCTTCTGTGGCTTAGCCGCTTGTTGCTTTTCAGGCTTGACCTCCTCTTGTTTTGCCGGCTTAGCTTGCTCCTCTTGCTTTGCACGTTTTGGTTGCTGTTCCTGTTTCTCTGGCTTGGCTTGTTCCTGTTTTCCAGCAGGCTTAGCCTGTTCTTCTTGCTTTGCTGGCTTGGCCGCTTCCTCGTGGTGCTCTTCCTGCGCGAACGCAGGAACAGTCGCTCCGAGAAGCAAGAACAGCGCCGTTGTGCTGATGACTCCGAGTGTTTTCATTTGCTACCTCCGTTCCCATAATTCTGCGTAGACGTCAGATTAGCGAGAGACACGGTCGAAATCTGTACCTTTGTGAACACATTTACATCCTTTTTCGCTTTTATCTTCCACACGAACAACAGAAAGAGTTGCGCCTCTATGACGATCGGCTCTCGTCCCAAACGTCTTCGTTAATCGTGATCTGGATGGTGATGGCGCCAGTTCCAGTAATTCTGCTGCTCTCTGTGGTGCCATGTGCTGTACTCGTGATACTCCTCGTGTCGTTTTGCTAGGTAGCGTCGGTAGACGCGGTTTTCGCGTTCATCCCAATTGTGGTAGTCATGGTGGTGCGAGTCATAGACTCGCACCTGAACGCTCGCTTGCGGTGTTGCCGCGGCCACGATTGATCCACTGGTCGCAAGCGCCGCCGTTAGGAATAGTGCGGTCACGAAACGATTTGCAAGGTGCATATCGGTAGTCTCCAGACCGCGATTCGCAATTTTGAAATCACGGTACCGTCGACTATAGGTCTGGCGCAGGCGCAAAGATGTTCCGTACAGCACACTTAGAGAGAAACGGCCTCTTCTACCAGTTTGTATCCATCGCAGAGGCTCCCTCCTTTTGCGGATCTTGCCCCGACTAAAACTGATCGCGTTAGCAGTTTCCCAATCGGAGTCGCTGCGCGGAAAGGGTCGTAGGTGAAGTTCTTGGCGAAATCGATGAGCAACTGAGGGAGAGCTAGGAGTAAAGTAAGAATTGAGATGCGTAAGCGCCAAATTTCGCCGACTTCACCGAGCGCTTCAACTTCTGGTCATGCCTGGCTGGACGTCGAGCGCATGGCTTCGGTTGAGGTTACATCAGAAGAAAACGGCTATCCGATTGAATCCGCGCTGCTCGGGGCAGAAAACCGGGGCTGGCGTGCGGCGACTTCCGGCACGCAGACAATCCGGCTAATTTTCGACGAGCCACAGAACCTCAAACGTATCTGGTCGGTTTTCGAGGACAGCGAGAATACTCGCACGCAAGAGTTCGTCCTGCGATGGTCTCCTGACAGCGGACATTCTTTTCGAGAGATCGTGCGCCAGCAGTGGAATTTCAGCCCACCAGAGTCGGTTCGGGAGGTAGAGGACTACGCAGTCGAACTCTCCGCTGTGACGGTACTTGAATTGATCATTGTGCCCGACAAAAGTGGCGGTGCAGCTCGTGCATCGCTTGAAAGTCTCCGTTTGGCTTAGTTCGAGCGAATCCCGCGCCCTGCCAGTTGGCAGAAACCTAAACTCATGCCTATTTCTCCACCGGCTCGGCTCGTTCCCGTTTTCGAATTTTCGCCAACCATCGTGACAGGAGTGCAACTGTGAACTCACCTTTGGTTCCCTCAGTCATCGGAAATGAATTGAAAATGCGGACCCTCTCTTTCCAAAATTACACGCTACTCACCGTTCAGTCGGTCCGGGACATTTTTACTACAACCCGTTACTTCACCGACCTGGTCACACAGATGGATCTTATTGGAGTGGGTTCGTTGCTGATTGTCGTCGTCGCGCTGTTTTGCGTCGGCGGGGTGGTTGTAATGAATTCCGCGTCACAATTTAGCCGTTTCGGCGAAACAGTTCTGACGGGTGATGCCGTTTCGCTCGCTCTCCTCCGCGAACTCGGTCCGGTGTTCACGGCTCTCTTGGTAGCAGGCCGGAACGCGACCGGAATGGCTTCCGAGTTGGGCTCAATGGTCGTCACCGAGCAGATCGACGCTATGCGAGGACTCGGCATTAACCCTATCCGCAAGCTGATGACGCCACGTGTAGTGGCGATGGTATTAGTGCTCCCTTTGCTCGCGGTAGTGGGGGATTGTGCGGGACTACTTGGCGGGTTCTTGGTCGCAAGTATCACACTGCACCTCAGTGCAGAGCAATTCTGGACACGCGCTGTGCATGCGCTGGTTTTTGGCGACCTTGTGACAGGCTTCGCGAAACCAATTGTTTTCGGATTCATCATTGCAACCGTAGCTTGTCACGAAGGATTTCGAGTCAAAGGCGGCACCGCAGGGGTAGGCCGCGCCACGATTGCCGCATTCGTGGTGTCATCCGTGGCTGTTCTGGTCGTAGATTTATTCCTTACTAAACTCTTACTATATCTCTTTAATTTGTGACATGCTTCGCCCTTGGCGAAGCTGGATGGGGCCTCGCCCATATTCTCCGCAGGCCAATGTGGCGGTGAATTAATTCCCAACACCGTCCCGGACATCGGGCGATCGAATCTGTGGTATCCAGGCTTTAGGCACAACGCAATCGCGGAGATCATTTACAGATCGATTCTGTGCGCTAGGTCTCCCGCTCTTTGCAATCGCGGCAGTGGCGAGTCCAGGGTACAGCCTCCAAACGCGCACGGGAGATTGGCTTTCGGCAGGCCTCACAAATGCCAAACGTACCAGCTCGGATTCGAGCGAGCGCGCCGTCTATCGCCCGCAGCAAAGGCCCATCCGATTGGTGTAAGAGAATCTGAAGATTGGCCTCTGCTAAGGCGTTCGCCTGATCGACGGGGTCGCCTTGCCACCCTCCGCTTGACGGAAGCGGACTTTCGACCTCGGGCCTTCTTGCAGACATTTCCAGCTTCTTTTTAACCAACAGCTTTTTGTATCGGTCTGATTCCTTTGCGTTCATTGTCGCACTACGCATTTAGATTGGACGGATTATTACCTCGATTCCCTTGCCCACTTCCCGGTTTTGCGTGTTGGAAATGCGGATCTCGTCATACGAAACATCGGCGCCTACAAGGGCGATTTGGACCCGTTGAGTCCCGTGCGTTAGGGAGCGATCGATCAGGCTTCCAAACTGTGCCCGTAAGGGTAATACCAGTCATAGAAGCTCCGTGGTTCAAAGAATGTGGGGACGCCGGGCTTTATAGCGGCGGCCCCAGCTTTGAACACTGCATCCCGCGCGACGCCCTACCGGGTGATGGGAGGACTGACTTGAGAAGGTACTCCGTCCTCAGCTTACTGGAATTGTCAAAACTAACAGATAACCAACCGCTTGCAGGAGGGCTTTGGCGCGGCTAGGGGGATATTCGGCACGCGGGTTGGGCGCTTGGTGCGGATAAATGTTGAAAAATCCTCATCCCACCAACTATCTCAAAGGCGACATTGCGCTCAGAACAAAGCCATTACGTTTTGTTCTTTGGCTTCGGCCCTGTCTTCAGTGTGCCTTTGAATTTTTTGGCCCGTTCGATATCAGCCAGTGTCCACAGTCGGATGAAGCTCTTGCCCAGGCGCATGAGTTCAGGAGCTACGATCTCGCCGCGTCGGATCCACATGTACACCGTCCGACGATCTGTACGAGTTTGTAAAACGAATGCAACCTCTTGCCGACGCTCGAAGGGAAATTGTCTCGCAAATCCTCCAGCACACCCGTCTTCTCCACGTAAAGGGCAATGTATTGCTTCTCACGTGGACAGCCTGCGCCACTCCGCCTGAAATACGCTTGGCTTTCTTCACGAGGACGTAATGCTCGATACAACTCTAACCGGATGAGTCGGTCGATTTCAAATACCCGCTGCGATTTAGGGAAAAGGGGGTTGGGTTGAACGATGCGCGGTCCCGGCCAGATGTGTTCAGCGATAAATTTTTTTGTTTGAGTGATTGGCCCATTTGGCGGCAACAGAAGCGCCACGTTTTCGGCTAGTCGTGTGAAGGGATTGAACGTGAAATAAGTAGGCGAAGGTGTTCACAACAGGACAGACTCCGCTCTTCCCTGTGATTAATCTGGTGTCAGTGCAGGTTCTATCGATAAAAGCGCCGCTAACGAGCATGGCATTCAGAAATTGACCGCAGTCCGAGATTTTCACCCAGCATTCGATCGTTCTGCAGGCTCGTTAGGTTCCATCGTCTTGGACCTAGAAGCGAGGGAACTTGTAAATGAACTCACAAAACCAGATCACGAAATTATCACCAAGAAGTACTTGGGGACTTTGGCGCCTTCGATGCCTTCGTTTGTTAGCGATTCTACTTATTGTGTTGATCTGCGGCGATGGAAGTTTCGCGTATTCCGTGCTAACGCATGAGGAGATTGTTGACCTCCTCTGGAAGGGCGATATCCAGCCTCTTCTGCTCAAACGATATCCAGGATTGTCGGAAGATCAGCTCAAGGAGGCGCACGCATATGCTTACGGCGGCGCCGTCATTCAAGATCTGGGCTACTACCCGTTCGGCAGTATCCAATTCAGCGATCTGGTGCACTACGTGCGCAGCGGAGATTTCGTTCGCGAGCTGATTACCCAAAGCCAGGATGCTAACGAATACGCCTTCGCGTTGGGCGCACTGGCTCACTATGCCTCGGATGTTGACGGCCATCCAGCGGTGAACCAGTCCGTTGCTATTGGATATCCGAAACTGCGAGCCAAGTACGGCAATTCGGTGCGATATGCGGAAGGCAAAACAGAGCACATCAAAACTGAATTTGGATTTGACATGGTGCAGGTATCGAAAAACCGCTACGCTTCGCAGCAATACCATGACTTCATCGGGTTCAAAGTATCCAAGCCCCTGCTTGAGAGAGCATTTCCGATTGTGTACGGGGTAGAGCTAAAAGACGTGCTGACACACGAAGACCTTGCAGTCGGCTCCTACCGCCTTGGGGTCAGTCGCATGATTCCACAAATGACTCAAGTGGCTCTTCGACTTCACGAGAAAGACATGGTGAAGGAATATCCCGACTTCAACAAAAAGAAGTTCCTCTATCGTCTCTCGATGTCCGAGTACGAAAAAGAGTGGGGAAAGGACTACGCGAAGCCAGATTTCGGAACGCACGTATGGTCAATTATTTTTCGCTTCATGCCTAAGATTGGCCCCTTCAAGTCTCTTAATTTTAAAATTCCGACTCCCGCAACAGAAGACCTGTATTTCAAAAGCATCAATGCTTCTGTAGATCGGTACCGCATCTATCTCGAGGAAGTCGGCACAGATACACTCGTGCTTCCCAACCGTGATTTCGATACTGGCAACGAAACGGGAGCCGGGGAATACTCATTGGCAGACAGCACCTACGCCAAGTTGCTAGCCAAGTTAGCAGACGGGAAGTTTGACCGTACGTCTGCTGACCTGCGAGGCAACATTCTGCAATTCTATTCCGACGCCTCTGCTCCGATCGAAACCAAGAAAGACACGGATGACTTGCAGGAAGTGCAGAAGCAGTTAGAACAATTGAAGGCGATAACCTCTGGTCCCGCACCGGGTCCCCGCCCCGCAAAGTGACTCTCGCAACCTCGGAAACATTTCATCTGCGGTATGGACACCCGACCCCCAAATCGCCGAATCCGACTGTCGCAACGCCATCTAGACCACCTGTCAGCGGTAAATTCGAGGAGTCTGCGTTTCGCAGGATCTGTCCTGTTGATGCTATCCGGCGCTCCCAATACACTTTCAAGCATCGGCTCCGTCGTACAGAATTCAAAGTGTGCTAAAGAGGACAGATAACCATACACGCTAGCGTACGATGCGATTGAGATGGTAAGGGCGCTTCAGGCGCTGAAAGGAGACTTTTGATGTTACTGCTAATTATTGTTCTACTGCTGTTGTTCGGCGCTGGTGGCGGCTATTACGGGTATTCCAGGTGGGGCACAGGCGGGGGCCTTGGAATCGTCGGGACGGTCGTGCTCATCGCGGTGGTCGTTTACTTTCTCGGCGGGCTGCGGTGACTTGGGTCACAACCGGTCTCTAAATTGCGAGTGCTGACAGCGTAGACGTGCCACACAGGGTTGCTCGCCGGCCGCACGCATTGCCCGCGGCTTTTCACGGCGCCAAAGGTGGCTCTTGCCCTGAGTCTATGTGGGACCTCTCCTGGGAACTCTCGAAATCTACAGGTGCGATCCACGACAGTCTACACCGCATGAGTCCAGCTGATTGATCACAAGGAATTCGAGAGAGCGTCCAGAACATCACGAAACAAGAGCAACCGAACCGAATCGCTTCAATCAGCCAGGCCGTTGTATATGCGGTGCCTTGCTTGGAGGTACAGATGTCCGTCTACCCAGTTCGATCGATTGGCCGGTTTTGGAAGCGTCTGGATATGACGGCCTGATCGCCATTCGGAAAGTGCGCAACGAGAAGAAGGGCTTGCGCCCTGTGGCCGCAGATTTCATGCTAAATAGTCACTACTTCATTCGAGACTTCCCTGCACTATTTCATAAGGTATTTGTTGCTGTGCGGGGCAATCACACGGCCCGTGTTGCCTTCCGGGCGATCGCTGGAATCGCCCTAGTTCCGGTGGTCCTTGCGGTTTTCGCATCTATCTACGTCAACTTCAATCGCACAAACGTTCCCGATCTAGACGGATTTATTCGCTTTGAGCCTCCCACGATGGGCCACATTTACGACGCGAATGGTCACGTCCTCATTGAATTAGGGCGGGAACGCCGGGAGATCATTCGGTATGAGGAAATTCCTGATGTCGTGCGTGAAGCCATACTGTCGGCCGAGGATGAAAACTTTTTCTCACATTCGGGAGTGGACTATTCCGTTTTCCTTCGTTTGCTGGCCAAGACTAACATTCGAGCCTTGGTCGCGCATTTCACAGCTTTCGATGGACAAGATGCTTCCAAGCGACCACGGGTGTTTCCGCAAGGCGGTTCGACGCTCACCCAGCAGCTCGTGCGAGGCTACTTCCTACAAGAACTTTCCAGGACAAAAAACAGCAACTCACTTCAGCATGAGGGCGTCCTTCCGCACGCCCTATCCTTTGTCATTGGTGTACCTGGCGCAAACAAGCTTCTGCTGAAAATAGAGACAATCCGTCTCTCCTTGTGGATCGAGGGAGAGATGCGTAAGGAATACGGGTCTAGACGCCGGGCCAAGGAAGAGCTCTTCGCGCGTTATGCGAGCTTTGTATATTTGGGGAATGGCCGATACGGCTTCGCGGCAGCCTCCGATTATTACTTTCATAAGCCCATTGAGACGTTCACGATGGAGGACGCTGACAAGGCGGCGCTGCTGGCTGGCATCACAAAGTCGCCTGGCGAATACGCTCCCACTGTGGAAGACCTTCAAAAACCTACGCGCCGGAGAAATCAGATACTGAACCTCATGGTTGTGAACCACTTTCTTTCTGCGGAGGCGGCCCAACGCTTCAAGATAATGCCAATTCGTTTGGCTGCTCATGCCATTGAACCTGTCGATGCGCCCGCTGCGGTCGAGACGTCTCTGGAGGAACTCAAGCGACTCGGCCCCAACGTCGGCTCCGAGAGCGGAATTGACCAGCTCCTCGAAGGCCGTATCCAAATCTATTCGACCATTGACCACCGTATCCAACACATTGCGAACGTGGCGCTGGAGAATGGCCTGAAGGTTTATGAGAAGCGACATCCTCAGAGCAGAGGGCTAATTCAAGGTTCCGTGGTCGTTTTGCGAAACAGTGATTCCGCCATTCTGGCCGAGACGGGTGGTCGGGAGGTGTACAAGAGCCGTCACAGCGCCTACAGCGATTATAACCGCGCAACTCAATCGAAGCGCCAGCCAGGGTCGGCGATGAAGCCTTTTGTTTACTTGGCAGCCTTTCGCCAAGGAGGTCTCGACCTAGACACATCCGTGCCCGATGAACCCATCTCGGTGTCTACTGCCAACGGTCGAGAGATCAAATGGATTGCCAATTTCGACAACCAATTTGAGGGAATGATACCGGCACGCCGAGCGCTGGCCGAGTCGAGGAACGCAGCGACCATCTGGGTCACCGCACAGATCGGGATTGATTCCGTCCTGAAAGCAGCCCAAGAATTGGGCATCCAAACCAGGTTACAACCGTACGTCACGACGGCTCTTGGAGCCTCCGAAGTCACGTTGGTCGAACTCGCGAACGCCTACCGACTGATGGCCGGCGGAATGCCCGGAGAACCACACACAATTGACAAAATTGAACACACGCGGGGAGGGGTTGTCTATAGTTATCGGAGACCTTGCTGTCTGGCGAAAGGCGACGACTTTGGATTGTCCATGATTCAGGAAGGGCTACGAGGGGTCGTGCGAATCCCTTCCGGCACCGCGCACGCGCTTGATTCGTACGCCTTCCCTATTCCAGTGATGGGCAAAACCGGCACGACGAATAATTTCCGAGACGCTCTATTCGTGGGGTCCACATTTGGGTCTACGGGAATTACTGTGGCAGTGCGCGTCGGCTTTGATGACAACCATTCATTGGGCGCGAAGGAGACCGGCGCTCTGGCCGCGCTCCCAGTGTTCCGAGAAATTATTCTAAAGGTCTACCAAGAAAAGTTAGTGGGTCCCGCGCCGCGGTTTCCTGTAACGATGGAGCAGAATATTGATGCCTATCTGCGAGGAGAGGTTCTGCCCAAAAATGCGACAGCATTCGCGAATCCGCTCAGTGTGGTGAAATTCGCTGATGATGGACCAGAAGATTGTTCTGCGAACCCGGCCCTGCTGGCAACCAACAGATGCGAGCCGCGAGACAAGCATTCCGTCTACCCCAGTAAAAATGACGGTGGCCGATTGATTTTTACGAATGAGTGAAACTTCTAGCTTTAGGTTTAGATTCCTTCGAAAACGAGGTCTTTTTGTGGGAGATCCGATCTTCAGTTCCTCGGGCCCTCTTGTCGGCAGAATCAATCGAAGGAATGAAAGAGCAGTACGAGATGGAACGCGACAATGAGTTTTGGTTGCGGGTTTGCGCCGCATCTCCCAGATGCTAGAAAACGGACTCGCCGAAGTAAAACCGAGATAAAAAGTAAAGTGTCCAAAACATGACAGATATCTCCGCCCAGGAGACTTAGTCTTGGTGTGTGGGGACGAGTAAATAAACTGAATCAACGCCGAGTTCAGCCCCAACAGAACCGGAAATAGCGGCCTCAGCTCACTTCGTTTACACGCCCTCAGAAGCTTGGGATGAACGCAGAGGTTAGCGCAGGACCTTGGAAGGATTGGTGTGTCTTACTGTGCGCGCAACAAACGCCGCCAGGCAATTATGTAAATTCGCAGTGATGGAGGCAATTTTGATGAAAGCACTTGGAGTCATCAGCACAGCTGCTCTGTTCTTGCTGTTGGCATTAGCAGTTCCGGGTAACGCACGCCAGGACCAACAGGCTCAGGCCGACAAACAGCAGCAACAGCACGAGCAGCGACAAGCCAAGGGTCAACAGGATCAGCAACAGAAGCAGCAACACCAGCAGCAGCAAGCTCAGGCCGACAGACAGCAGCAACAGCGGTCAGCGCAACAGCCCCGCCCGCAGCAAGTCAGAATGCAAACCTCACAGGAGCAGCACCGGCAGCAAGTGGAACAACAGCCCGTCTGGCAGGAGCGTCGCGCACATAACTGGCAGTCCGAACACCGCGACTGGCAGCAACGCGGCGGCTACAACGGCTATCGAATTCCTCATGATCGTTACACTGGTTATTTCGGTCCGTCTCACGCGTTCCGCATGTACAGCTACCCCGTAGTGGTGGTTGGTGGATATCCCCGCTTCCAGTATGGCGGTTTCTCGTTTAGCGTCGTTGACCCGTGGCCTGAATACTGGTCAAACAACTGGTACGCTAATGACGACGTGTATGTCGACTACTCCGGCGACGGCTATTACATGTACAACCGGAGGTATCCGCGGGATCGAATTGCAATCAGCGTGTATGAACAGCAAGATAACCAGCAAGGTGAGCGTGACGTCTGGCAGGAGCGTCGCGCACATAACTGGCAGTCCGAACACCGCGACTGGCAGCAACGCGGCGGCTACAACGGCTACCACATCCCGGAAGCCCGTTACACTGGCTACCTTGGTCCGGATCACACGTTCCGCATGAACAGTTACCCTGCGGTGATGGTCGGCGGGTATCCCCGCTTCCAATACGGCGGTTTCTCGTTTAGCGTCGTTGACCCGTGGCCTGAGTACTGGTCAAACGACTGGTACGATAACGATGATATGTACATCGACTACTCCGGGGATGGCTATTACTTGTACAACCGAATGTATCCCCAGGATCGAATCGCGCTCACCGTCTATTCGAGCTGACGGTTCCTCGAGAGCGATGCGATCGAAACTAGGGCAGGTCGTCCTCGTTCCACTTGACATTCGAGGAAGCAGCAACAACGGCCCTGGCGGATCGGGTTTTTTCGCTCTTGGATGGGCGACATAAACGTGCGACTTAAACTCCTTGTCGCGTTCCGCGTCATACCGTTGCGTCATTTCTTGAAGTGTACTGCCAACAAGAGGACCTGACGGATTGAACTTCCATGCGCATTCAGAGCAAGCCCAACCCGGGAATTGACTCTGATTGAGCCATATCATTCTGCGGGGCATAGACAATTATATCTCGTGGATCACACCCCGAATATTTGTCAGCAGGATTCGGTTTTCAAATAGTCAAACCCGAGTGTCCGGCTGTGTAAGCCTCCTTCTCGCAGGAGTTCTTCTGCTGGGCTTGCGGTGGCGTTTTACACCGCCGGACACCCTAGTACCCAGCATGCGGGTTATATCTCGCAAGTGTACAAAAGGGGACGGTATGGCCGTCACCCCGACCGTCATGATGTGAGCATGCCGCATAAGAAAAGTAAGACAAAATCTGATGACGCGACGCGTGCCAGCTTGAGGCAGAGATTACGCAATTACAAGACACCGGAACGACTGCTCCGGCTGCTAGTAAACAGGCGGATTTGGATGAAATTTGGTGAAGGTAAGGACACCGAAGAAACTTGAGGAAGAAACGGCTCGTCGAATTCGAGATATGTACGGTCGTCCGTTTAACCTAAGTCCAAGCTCTGCCGCCGGCACGAGTCACTTCGACTAGTGAAGCGGAGAATTCCAGTGTGCCTTTCGTGAGACGCACCAAACAGTCCAAAGCATCTTGGATCGCCTGTCCCTCTACGAGATCGATTGAACTGATTCGCATTCCCTGTAACCGCGAAAAGATTGCTGTTTCCGCCGCATGAATTCGCTG
>DATNKB010000349.1:0-21636 GCA_035603595.1 Candidatus Dormiibacterota bacterium | reverse complement strand
GTTTGTGACCAAGCTGAAGTGCTGGACTTCAGCGTCACTTCCACGCCTGCAATCGGCCGATGCTGGGGATCGTGGACGATGCCACGAATATTGCCAAAGATCGTCGCCGCCAGCATTGGAGAAAAAACCAGCAGAGCTACTGAAAGCAAAAAGAATACGAACCTGCGGACATAGGAGCGCATCCGGACCTCCGCGGAAATTTGAAACTAAAGCTGTGGAAGCAGGATTAACTGCGGGGAGGTTCAAACGGAGCAGAACGGAAGCCCAAAAAGAAGGGAGAACTGGACTGTGCGATTGCGGATCGGGCCGAGCGCGGTAAAGCTAAACTTGCGGAAGCCGACGGCGTTGTGGGAGCAAGTGGCGCGAAGAAACCAAAGTCCATCGGGCGATGGCCCGCTTTCATGGCGCAGAAAGCAGCTTCACTGCCATCCTGATGGTGGCACGCCATGCCCTCCGCTTTTGACTGTGATCGAGCCTCGTGCATGTGCCCTGTAAGCGATCGATGTGGCAGGCAGCAAAGATTTCCGCAGTCACCACCCATGCCGAACGTCGCGCGGGCGAGCAGAGCGAACGGCGCCGCAAGAAGCGTGAAGACAAGCAGGATGGCTTGGGCGCGTTTCATCGGCATCTAGGTTAGCACGATTTTATTTCGGCGTGGATTGCGTTTCAAAATGCGAAGCGATAGGCTGACAGCGTGCTGCCGCTCAAGCTCATTTACGACGAACGCTACGACCTGAATTTGGGTGCGCATGTATTTCCTTCTCAGAAATACCGTCTCGTTTACGAAAGGCTCCTGCAGGAGGGAATAGCCTCGCAGGAGGACTTCCTGAAGCCCATGCCGGCGAGGGACGAGGACATTCTGCGCGTCCATTCGCAGGATTATTTGTACAAACTTAAGACTGGATCACTCACGCGCGCGGAAGTGATGCGCATGGAAGTGCCTTATTCTACAGAACTGATAGAGGCGTGCTGGCTCGCCGCGGGCGGCTCGATTCTATCCGCGCGGCGCGCGTTTGAAGAAGGCTTTTCCGCGAATCTCGGCGGCGGATTCCATCATGCGTATCCGGATCATGGGGAAGGGTTCTGCGTGATTCACGATGTGGCAGTCGCTATCCGAAAGATGCAAGCCGACGGTGCGATTGAACGAGCGATGGTAGTAGATACTGATGTCCACCAAGGGAACGGAACCGCAGCGATTTTCGGAGGCGACGAGACGGTCTTCACGATGTCGATCCATCAGGAACACAACTACCCCTATCCCAAACCGCCTTCAACGGTGGACGTAAATCTGCCTGATGGGATGGGCGATGCGGATTATCTGGCAATTCTCGAAAAATACTTGCATCGCTCCTTCGAGGAGTTTTCGCCGCAGCTGCTGTTTTACGTGGCGGGAGCCGATCCTTATGGGGAAGACCAACTGGGAGGGTTAGCCCTGACGATGGAAGGCCTGGCGCGTCGCGATGCGCTGGTGATGGGTTACGCCCAGCGAAACCAAGTTCCAACAGCCGTGACGCTGGCGGGCGGATATGCGCGGAAGCTGGACGACACCGTCAGCATCCACGTGAACACGATCAAGGCCGCGATTCAAGCGGCGCAGCGCCATAATGTGCGCCCTGTATCGCCCTCACCATAATCGCGTTCCCAGGGATTACTTTGTGGGAGCGCTCATGGCGGTCTGAATCGCGGTTGTTAGCTCTTCCGAGAAAGTATCTGGATTAAAACCACCCACGCGGTAAACGATCTTTCCTTTTCGGTCAACGATGATCACGGTCGGCAGCGTCTCCACTTTCAGAAATTCGTCCAATCCATCCGCGAAAGCGACTGGAACGGTCCATTTCTCGCGGGTTACAAAAGGGGCTACGAGCGATTGGTCGTCATCCGTGTTGATCGAGAAGAAGAACAGGTTCGGATCCCCGGAATAGTTCCTAGCGAGCTGGTTAAATAATGGCTCAAGGATATGACACGGCGTGCACCAAGTGGCCCAGAAGCTCATCACAATTGTCTTTCCTCTGTACGGGGCTACGAATAGGGGAGTGTTATCGAGGCGGCGGAGTACAAACGCGTACAAATCTTGCGCGCTAGAATTTCGGGCGGCGGGACTCTCACTGGCAGAGCCCGGCCGCAGGTAATCGTAGGTTGAGAGAATCTGCTCTCCGAGACCTTGCTCGTTTCCGTGCGTTTGTTTCCATACGTTGCCGAGCTTCATCCGGATCTCGCCGCGATTCACTTTTCCCGCGGGTCCTGATTCGGGCAGAACAAACGCGAGAGAATACTCCTGAACCGCGCGTCCCAAATCCTTCTGAATTTCCGCGATTTCGCCTAATGTTTCCGCAGCGACGGCATTCGCCCGGAGTGCATAACTCATCTGCAAATCTTTGATCGCGGCGTCATACAAGCGCTGAGACCTTCCGATCTGGCCACGCAGCGCGTATAACTGACTCAAAATCGTATCGCGGTGATCCTGCCATTCCTTGAGCGACACTCGCTCTGGCCGTTCGTTGGGCGTGGACTTTTGAACCCGATCGAGCACACGGGAGACGTATCCACTGGCTCGAATGAGGCTGGGGTCGTCATGCTTTCGCTGGAGAATCGAGACCGCAAGCAGCATCATCTCGGAGTCGTCGGGGTGCTCGGCGATGAGCTGTTCGGAGTAGTCGAGGGCGCAATCATCATCGCGAAGCTGCTGGCAAGCCTCGACAAGAGCGCGATCGACGGCAGCTCGACGAGGCGCTTCGGGAAATCGGCGCAAATAATCTTTCAGGTTACGTACGAGCGCGGCGCGGTCATTTCCCGCGGAGTTGAGAGCTTTTTGCAGCTCCGCTTCGGCGTCTGCGTCCCGTTTCGCGTCTGAATTAGCTGCTGATTTCGATGCGGACGGTTTCGATGCCGGGCTCTGCGCACAAACGCTAGTGGTGGCCGCAAAAAAAGCGCAACCACAGGCAATGAGATGGACAGCTCGCATCTACGAGTCATTTTAGCGCGGAAACCATGAAATAGAGACGTCCTAGACGACGGGGGGAGTAATCAGTGGAGAAGAATTTTGCCTGAGCTTGTCTCGATCTCGACGCGCGCTTTGCCGTCGCCGATTCGTGCACGCAGCTCGTGCTTTCCGGTAGTTCCTTCCATGGTAATGGGGATTTGCGTATCGATGTCGCCGGAACTCGTGCGCGCGTAAAGACGTAAATTCGCGTTGGGTGGAACTCGAAGCGTCACCGTGCCTGACGAGGTGTGTATCTCCCAGTACGTATTCGCCTGCGGATTGCCCTCGACGGTGACTTCGCCCGAACTCGTGTGTACCCGAAGATCGGCGCTTATCCCGCTAAGCGAAACACTACCGCTGCCCGCGTTCACTTCGACAGAGTCTGCTGGCTTGATGATTTTGATTTCTCCAGAGCCGGTCTGGGCGCGAATGTCGCCATGGATTTCAGTTAGCTTAATATCGCCGGATCCGGCAGTGATCTCCACCTGCCCTTGAATTTCAGACAGCTGAACGTCTCCGCTACCCGCCGTAACGTGCACATCGCCGGCGATGTTGGAAGCAGCGATGGTGCCCGAGCCGCCGATGAAGTTGGCCGGTCCTTTAATTCCGCGCACCTGCATGTCTCCGGAGCCAGACATCGCATGAATTTCCGTATCGGGTGGGACACTGATTGTGTAACTCGCGGTGACGCCGCCGGAGTGTTCGCTGGTCCCACCGATGCGAATAAAATTGCTTTCCTGCAAGATGGGAGGGTTGGCGGCCATTTCATTCAGACGGCGTTCTCCCTCGTGAAAAAGGCGGGATTTGGCGCGAAATTCGGCATGAATTTGAACTTCGCCTGGGGGACCGGCTGTTACGCGTGAGACTCCTGAACCGTTGGCCAATTCGATTCGCGTGGGCCCGGTGACGACGAATTTGCGGTCAGCGACGACGCTTGGGCCGGATCCGCCCGCATCGTGGCCACGGGTACGATCCACGATACACCCGGCGAGTCCGCCCGCTACGAGCACTGCAAGGCTGAGACAAACTCTTGTTCTGCGTTCGGTCATAGATTGCAAGAGTATCGCCACTGACGAGCGACTCTTCCTATCAGATATATACGAAGCTGCGCAACAGGAAGTTCCGCCGATCAGCGACTCTAGCAAAAGCCTTTGTGTTTCGCTGTGAGGCAGCGTCACTCTTTCGATTTGAGAAGCGAATTGAGCGATCCCTGGCGATATCCTTCGAGATCCATCGTGACGAAGGTGAATCCCGCGGCTTTTACTCCTCGCGCGATTTTTTCTGCCATTTCAGACTGGAGTCCACGCGAGAGTTCGTCCGGCGCCAATTCGATGCGCGCCAGTTCACCGTGCGCGCGCACGCGAAATTGGCGGAAGGCAAGTTCACGAAGAGCTGCTTCGGCGCGTTCTATCTTGGCAAGCAGTTCGGGCGTGACCGCGACTCCATAAGGAATGCGCGACGAAAGGCACGCCGACGCTGGCCGGTCCCAGGTGGGAAGTCCGGCACGCCGCGACAGGATGCGAATTTCGGGCTTGCTGAGGGCGGAGTCGAGTAGGGGCGCCAGAATCCTGTGTTCGTGGGCGGCGCGATGGCCGGGGCGAAAATCGCGAGTGTCGTCAGCATTAATTCCATACGCGATGGCGCGGAAGCCGCGCTCTTGCGCCAGCAATTCCATTCGATCGAATAGCTCGTCCTTGCAGTGGTAGCAGCGGTCGGCATTGTTTGCCACGTACGCCGGATTTTCGAACTCGCGCGTTTCGATGAACTCGTGGCGGAGACCCTGAGAGCGGACGAAATCGGTGACTTGCTGGTGATCGTGCTCAGAAAAGCTCGCGGAAAGAGCGGTTATCGATAGCGCGCGTTCGCCCAGCGCCAAATGCGCTGCCCACGCGAGATACGCTGAGTCGGCTCCGCCGGAAAGAGCAATCAGGAGGGAATCAAGCGCACCGAGCGAAGCCAACAGCGAACGTTGCTTTTCGAGCGCCGCAGCTTCATCCGAGCGAACGCGAACGGCCACCGCTGCGATCGGAACCAAGTGCTCGACCATAACATCAGTATAACTGTTGGAGGTCACTACTGAAAATCGAGCATGACGTCGACCGTCCCTGCTTGCGGATCCGTTTGAAGGAATCGTCCGATTTTTTCGTAATGAAAGGGAAGGCCGCTGAACGCTTCCTTCGTACCGCGAACAACGAAGTCGTCGTAAACCTCTCGATTAAACACAGCGCCTTGTGGGATTTGCCATGCCGCGCGAATTCTCCGCTCGCCCTCGAGTGAAAGCCCGGTAAGAACGAGCTGTCCCATCCGGTACTGGGGACCTTCTGAAATGGACACAACATAAGAGACGCGCGCTGCTTTGTCGTCATAGTGTGGAGTGGGAGTTAGTTTTACGTCGAGATAGCCTTGAGCGTAATACGCGTCAGTAACTCGGTTCCAGCCGGCTTCCATTCTTACGCCATCGGCAACTTCACCTGGCTTTAGCTCAACGAACTTCTCGAGTTCGGCGGTCGGGATTACTGAGTTTCCCGTCCATTCCACTCCAGCCCACGTGTAGGCAGGACCCGGCTCGATTGGTGCGAGCACGAAGACCTTGTCCGGCAGCGGCTTCGTGGGATCACCTTCAAAACGCGCTGTTGGGGGAGCGAACTTCACGCGCAGAAAAGCGTGGGTCAGGTAAATTGGGCGAATCTGATCGAATTCGAATAGTTCGATAGCGCTGCGTGAGAACGGTTTGCCGATGATCTGGGAAATACCCTGCTGAATCGCTGGGTTGTTCTTCGCGAGCGAATCTGAAAATTCGACATTGGCGACCCGAAGAACGTCGCCTTCGATTCGGAACTGTTGCACGTGGCCGGTTGGGCTTGTGACCACTGAGTGCGCCACCGTTGCGTGCAGGCCTCGTGTAGCGATTAGTTCCTCAACCGCATTCGACATCGTGGCTAAAATCGCGCCATTTTCCGGAGCGGTCCCGTCGAAAAGTACCACGGCATTTTTGATTGCTGCGGCCAGTTCCTCGTCTGAAAATTTCGGGAAATTATCGAAAGTCACCGGAACCGTGGGCGCATCAGCGACTTCAAAATCGACGGCCAGGCCACCCGGACCGCTCGAGAACTTGTATTGCACATTTGCAAAAATCCCAAGATGCGCCAGACGATCAGCCGCAAGTTGGAGTTCGTCCCGCGTAATCGATTTTCCTGCTTGCAGGCCGGTCGCTTTGGCGATTTCCTGGCTTTTGTATCGGTGGGATCCAGTTGCCGCTACGGATGCCAGGCGCTCGCTCCCCGATTGTGGCGATTCGAATGCGCTTGCGAGCGCAGAGGATGGAAGGATTGCAAGTATCGCGGCGATCGCGAATCGGAGTCTGCGGAAATTAGTGGAAAACGATGTTGAGATCAACACTCGCCTTTTGCTTTTCTGGCTTTGGACTTACAGTTGCGCTGGTCTTCTCGACCCCCAGTTCTTTCAGTTTGCCGATCGCAACCTTCGAAACGAACATACCGGGATAGGATGCGTCATAGACATCCCCGGGTTTGAGCTGCCAGCTCTTGATCAATTCCTTTGATGCAACCTCCGGCAGCCCCTCAAAATGGACCATACCTAGGTGAAATTGTGCGCCTTCGTCCACTGCGACGTCGTATGTCGTTAGCCGCGCGGTGTCGTCGAGAATTTCTTTGGGCTTTACGGCCGCCTCGATGAACCCTCGGGTGTCATAGGCGCGCTTGATCGCCGTGAGCCCTGCATCGATTTTCTCCTGGTTGGCTACTTCTTTTGGTTTCATTCCCAGCAGGCGATCGAGCTCTTCCGACGTGAAGATACGATTTCCCGTCCACTCGGCCTTCTCCCAGTAAAATACTGGGCCTTCCTCCACGGATAGGGTGACTTCAATCTGCTGAACGATTGCCGTGTCCTTCGAGTGAAGCAGCGCTCCATCCGGTTTCTCGAATCGCGCGCGTAAATAACCTTGCTTGCGATACAGCGGCACGAGGCCAGCTCTCGCGAACTGGCTGATGTAGCTCTGAGAATAATCGCGGCCGATAATCTGCGAGGAAGCATCTTGGAGGTTGCTTGCCGTTATCGCAGCATTTCCTGCAAAACGGATGCTTCGAATCGGCATCGCCACACCGGTCACGGAGTACACCAACGCGCTGACTTGCTGTCCAATTCCGGCGATCGAAGGGATTACGGTGACGTCTCCGGTAATTCCGTTTGCGCGAACCATGTCACGCAAGGCGGCTCGAACCTCTTCCGAAGTGTCGCCTGATTCAGGGACACCCCCTGCGTAGAAGGAAACGCGGCTGCGAAGCGCCTTGTCCAATTCCGCATCGGAGAACCAAACGAAATTATCGAAAACGCAGGGAAGAAGCCTCGAGATCTCCACGACCTGAAACTCGACATTGAGCGAATTTCCGTTTGTCGAATAGCGAAATGCGACGTTTTCAAATGCTCCAGACTTGGCGAGTTTATCGACTGCTGCCGCGAGTTGTGCTTGCGTGACCGTATCGCCGGTTTGGAGACCGGTCGCTTTACTCGCTTGCGTTTCGTTAAAGCGACTCAGGCCCGCGAATTTCATGGTGGCGAGCCGATATGATTGCGGGGTCGCGGATTGTGTTAACGCAGCCGGCGGGTAGCTAAGAATTGAGAGAAGACCGAAAACGAGCGAAGGGACGAAAGCCCTCCTCGCGATTAAGCTGGGTTTCATAGGCGTATTCTAATGAAATGCGCTCCCCGCGCGAAGCTTATTCCACAGTGACGGACTTCGCGAGGTTCCGAGGCTGATCGACGTCGCAGCCCCGGCGCACGGCGATGTGGTAGGCGAGAAGCTGCAACGGAATGATTTCAAGAATTGGCGAGAGCAATTCTGGCGCCGCGGGAATCTCGATCGCATGGTTCGATGAACCGCGAGCAAGCCGGTCGCCTTCAGAGACCACCGTGATCACGATCCCATCGCGCGCCTTCACCTCTTGCAGGTTCGAGACGGTCTTTTCGTATCGCGTCATCGAGGCCGCGTCAGACTCGTCACGGGTGGCGATCACGACGACGGGAAGATTCTCGTCGATCAGCGCGTTTGGGCCGTGCTTCATCTCCCCAGCGGGATAGCCCTCGGCGTGGATGTATGAAATCTCCTTCAGCTTCAGTGCGCCTTCCAGCGCGATCGGATAGTGAATTCCGCGCCCCAGATAGAGAAAATCGCTATGACGGAAAAACTGCCTCGCGAGTTCTTCAACATCCGAGTCATGTTGCAGAATGGTCTCGATCTTGTGTGGGATTCGCGTTAATTCCTGCATCAGCGTTTGGGCGATTGCAGGCGTCAGCTTGCCGCGCACCTGTGCAAGATACAGGGCAGTGAGCATCAAGGCCGTCAGTTGCCCGGTGAAGGCTTTTGTAGAGGCGACGCCGATTTCCGGACCTGCATGCGTATAGATCGTGCCGTTTGCTTCGCGAGTAAGCATCGAGCCTACTACGTTGCAGATGGCCAGAATCCTTGCATCTTTCAGTCGCGCTTCGCGTTGAGCCGCCAGCGTGTCAGCGGTTTCGCCTGACTGGCTAATTGCAATCACCAGCGTGTTTTTGTTGATGATCGGATCCCGATAACGGAATTCACTACCGTAATCCACTTCGACGGGAATGTGAGCGAGCCGCTCGATCATGAATTTCCCCGCGAGGGCTGCATGCCAGCTCGTTCCGCACGCAACTATTTTAACTTCGCGGAAATTTCGAAAGTCCTCCTCGGTGATATCCATTTCATCGAGAAAGACCTTGCCCGTTTCCTGCGAGATCCGCCCGAGCAGGGTATCGCGCACCGCGCGCGGTTGCTCGAAGATTTCCTTCTGCATGAAATGCTTGTAGCCGCCCTTTTCCGCCATGATCGGGTCCCACGTAATGTGCTGGACCTTTGGCGTAACCGGGTGATTGTCGAAATCAACGACGCGGACACCTTGCAACGTGAGAATCGCGATTTCTCCGTCGCCCATGAAAAAGGCTTCGCGCGTGTGCGAGAGGATCGCGGGAATATCGCTAGCCACAAAAAATTCATTCTGGCCCAGACCGATCACCACCGGAGGCCCGAGCCTCGCCGCGACAATCTTGTTCGGGTCGCGCGTTGACATCGCCACAAGAGCATAAGCACCGCTGAGGAGTTTCACGGTCTTGTGCACAGCATCTTCTAGCGGGACATCCTTCGAATATTTCTCGATGAGATGCGCGATGATTTCCGTGTCCGTCTCGGTCTGAAACTTGTGCCCTTCCGCGATCAGTTGGTGCTTCAGTTCGAGATAATTCTCGATAATTCCGTTGTGAACTACGACGATCTCGCCAGTACAGTCGCGGTGCGGATGCGCGTTCTCTTCGGTGGGGCGGCCATGCGTCGCCCAGCGAGTATGTCCGAGACCATAAACGCCCTCAATCGGCGATTTCCCGAGCAGGTCTTCAAGGTTTTTTAGTTTCCCAGATGCGCGACGGATTTCGAGCTTACAATTCTGCCCCACGACCGCAATTCCGGCCGAATCATACCCGCGATATTCGAGCCGACGCAGGCCGTCAATGACCAGGGGTACCACAGCCTTGGGCCCTATGTATCCGACAATTCCACACACGGTGTTCGCTCCGGGGGTTCGAACTTAGCTCAATCGTGGGACTTAATCAGGTTAGCACAAAGGTTTGATGAGACAAGGAGCAGCCGCGATTCGTTGCTAAAACTCAGCGAATCTCAAGAAACGATGGGGCAGCGGCTATTCTAGAATTTCGAAGCGGAACTCTTCGATCACTGGGTTTGTGAGAACGTCTTTGGCTATCCGTTCCACCTGACTCTTTGCTTCGTCACGGCTCATTCCATCAAGGTTCAAAACAAAGAATTTCCCTTGCCGGACATCCTGGACGCTGGCGAATCCCTGGGAGGCCAGGGCGCGTTGAATAGTTTGTCCCTGAGGATCAAGGACGGTGGATTTTAGCATCACCCACACATGTGCTTTCATCGCCGCGATTATACCAATCCTGCCGCTTTTGAAGCTCCACGAAAATTCTCGAGCAATTCACGCTTGTCCATCGGCGGCAGAAATGCCGCGTTAATGCTGTTCTCCGCGAGCTCAAGCATTCTTTTTCCGGGGAGTCCTAGCGATTCTGCCAGCGCGTATTCTCTTAGCAAATCGGTGTGAAATAGCGCGGGATCATCCGTAGAAAGCGTAACCAGCAGGCCCTGCTCGAGAAATTTTGGCAGCGGATGGTCTTTGAGCGTAGCGTCCGCCTTGCCCGTCTGCTTCGCCAGCGCTCCAGTGCACAAATTGCTCGACGGGCAGTTCTCGAGAACGACGCGTCGAGTGATGAGCGATTCTGCCAGCGCCGGATCATTCATCACAGCGATTCCGTGCCCAATTCGCTCAGCGCCAAGAATCTCCACCGCCTCGCGGACCGAGTCAGGGCCTCCAATTTCACCCGCGTGGCACACGATTCGGAGCCCATCTTGGCGCGCATAATCGAATGCCGGCCGAAAGCTCGTCGTCGGCCCCGCTAGCTCATCCCCGCCCATCCCGAACGCCACGACCCCGGAAGCCTGTAGCTTTGAAGCCCACCGCGCGACCTCCATGGCGGCCTCCGCTCCAAACTGCCGGGCTACATCGAAAATATATGCCGTTCGCAATCGTCGAAACGGAACGCTGTGCGCCGTTTCTCGAATCGCTTCGAAATTCGCAACAACGTTCTGCATGCGTCGTAGCATGACGCCGGCGGAAATCGTGATTTCGGCATACACAACATTCTGCCGCAATAGCTCTTCCGCCAGATGACGAGTAATCAGCGCGTAATCGTCCGGCGTTCGTAAAAAGGACGTAATCCACTTGAATGTTTCGATGAAACCCATGAAGTTCGAGTAGTTGTAGCGGGCCAACACTCCTTCGCGTGTGAGTTTCGTTCCATGCCGCGCAGCTAACTCAACCGCCGCATCAGGGCGTATCGAGCCCTCGAGGTGCAGATGCAATTCGGCCTTCGGTAGCAATGCCACAATGCTTGTTGGCGGGGTTTGTTCAGTTGCCACGTCTACTGTCCGGGTAATTGCGGGCGCCCTGCATTGATCCACGCGGTCATCCAGTAGGAGCCCAGATCCGTCGAAGCATCGGAGAGCTGGCGAACCAGCACTGCGCCGGCTTGGGCGTAGAAGCGATCATAATACTCATCTGTGTAGCCGCTGAGGCCCTGATGAGCTCGCACGTCGGAAAGCAGAATGTTTTCGAGCCAGGAATGCGCGCTAAGCACCATTTCAAACGCGTGATCGGTCGGGTCATGAATGAAGGCAGCTTCGTTCGGCTTGACGAAAAAGAACAATTGAAAGCGGTCCACAAGCCCTTTCCCGAAACGCTCATTCACTCCCAATTGATTTGAGAGTTTGCCATCCCAGTTCATGGTTGTATTGAAGGGATCGTGGGCTTCGGCCACATAGTGAGCCAGATAGGCCGCGGACATTTTGGCGTCGGCCCAGTTATGGTCATGGAACGCGTCGGTTAGCTTTTTGCTGTAGGTTCCCACTTGCCACGGAAGCACTCCATTGTTGTAAACCGATCGCCGGCCAAATTTCGATACGGCTGCCGTGTACGCACGCGGAAGATTGGAAAAAGGGGATTGTCCGTAGTGGTCGAGCTTGATGAAATCGAGATTCTCGAGCGTCGGATCTCTTTTCTCGGCTTCCTCTGGATCTGCCACGTGCTGAAGCAGAAATTGGCGGTTCGCTTCGAAAAACGGCCGAATCTCATCCGGCAACGTCTCCACCGCTTTGTTCGTAATCAACCGCTGAGCATTTTCGCTCCAGGCAAAAGACGAAGGCAGACTCGAGGCAATAATCGCCAGCATCAGCGCAAGCGCGAGAGAGAACCGCAACTGCATTAGAGCTTTTCCCCTCTTGTGAGAGGCTCACCCGGTTTTGGAGTCGCTAGCTGGCTGTGGCGGCGCCCATAAAAATAATAAAGGCATAACCCGATTGTCAGCCAGAGGAAGAATCGAATCCAGCTTACGATGGGAAGGCCCGCCATCAACAGCACGCACGTGAGGATTGTCGCAATCGGCGCGGTCAAGCCGCCCGGCGCACGAAATGCGCGAGGGCGCTCGGGCTGCTTGTATCGCAGAATCAGCACACCGGCTGCAACCAAGCCGAACGCAAACAGAGTGCCAATGTTAGAAAGATCGGTCAGCGTTCCGATGTCTAGTAGCCCGGCAGGAATTCCTACCACGAAACCTGCTACCCAGGTGGAGAAATCGGGAGTCCGATACTGCGCGTGAACGCGGCTGAACAGCTTCGGCAAAAGTCCGTCGCGCGACATCGCGAACCAAACCCGCGCCTGTCCCAACTGGAACACTAATAATGACGAAATCATTCCCATCAGCGCGCCAATCAGCACGATTAGCTGAATCGAGCCAAAATGCAGCTTTTTCATCGTGTTGACAACCGGCGCGGCATCATCCAGAAGCGTCTGCCATGGCACCAGACCCGTAAGCACCACAACCACGCCGATATACAGCACCGTGCAAATGATAAGAGTGGCCAGAATTCCGATGGGTAGATCGCGCTGCGGATTCTTGCACTCCTCGGCCGCGGTCGAAACGGAATCGAATCCGATGTATGTGAAGAATACGATCGAACCTCCGGTGAGAATTCCGGGCCAGCCATTGGGAGCAAAAGGGTGCCAGTTGGCAGGATGAATCAACCGCGAAGCAAACGTAATAAACACCAGAATGGCGACAATCTTCAAAATCACCATCACGTTGTTTGTTTCCGCCGATTCGCGAATCCCTCGGACGAGAATCATCGTCAGGATCATCACGATGATGAAAGCGGGCAAGTTGAAACCGAAGTGCCAGCCAGGCTCGTACAGCACATTATTCTGAAGGTCCGATAAACCCGCGGGCAAGTAAGCTGGCGAAATCCAACGCAAGCTCGCGTGAATCCCACAATAATCGAGCAAGTTCACGACGTGCGCCGAAAATCCAACGCTCACCGCCATATTCGACACGGCATACTCGAGAATCAGGTCCCAGCCGATAATCCACGCGATAAGTTCGCCCATCGTCGCGTAGGTGTAAGTGTAGGCGCTTCCCGCAATCGGAATCATCGCCGCCAGTTCCGCATAGCAGAGCGCGGCAAATCCGCAGGCGATCGCAACCAAGATAAACGACAGCGCAATCGCCGGACCCGCGCCAGGGCGTCCGAATGACGCCGAGTGATAGATCAAATATTCCAGCAGGGGAGCGTTCAGGATGGAGCTGAACTGCATTTTCTGGCCCGCGATCGCCGTCCCGATCACGGTGAAAATTCCGGAGCCAATCACCGCACCGATGCCGAGCGAGGTCAAGCTGACCGCACCGAGCGACTTTTTCAGCCGTTTGTCGGGCTCCTGCGAATCCGAAATCAGCTTGTCGATGTCTTTGGTGCGGAAGATCTGTGCACCCAATCGGCACCTTCCCTTGTAAGCGAAAAAACTCTATAACGCGCCGCGACTCCGCGCAACCGTCGTCGAATGCCAAAGCGCCTCATCCTAACAGCAGTCGGTGCCAGAACAACTGATTGAATTCGCCATTATGCAGCTACAAGCGCAGATGCCCTCGCCCGCCGGTGCCCACATTAAGCGAGTTGAAGATTTGCATATCGCTCGATCAGTTTTTTGGCGCCGTAGTCTTGAAAACTCACCGTCAGCTTGCGATCTTCGCCTTCGCCTTCGATTTCGATAATGGTCCCCAGTCCGTACTTGGAGTGCCGCACGCGCGCGCCAATCAGAGGGTCATTACTCGTCTGTCGCCCCGAAACCCGAGGAGACGTACGAGTAGTGCTGCTTTTTCCGTAAGGTGTGCGTGGCCTTCGATATGAATAGCTATCTGAGAAATCCGGATCCGCTTCGTAACGCCGGGTCTGTCCAGGCTCAGCCAGCGAGCCCGAAGCCGCCTCAATCAGTTCCGCAGGGATTTCGGCGAGGAAGCGTGAAGGTGTCGAAGCTCGCAACCGTTCTTCGCCGTAGCTCCGGCGGTAAATCGCCCTCGAAATCACGAGCGACTGCTTTGCTCGAGTCATTCCCACGTAAAACAGCCGCCGTTCCTCTTCGATCTCCGATAGGTTGCTACCCGATCGCGTATGTGGCAAAAGTCCTTCCTCGAGGCCTGCCAGAAACACCGCGTCAAATTCGAGCCCTTTTGCGCTGTGTAGCGTCATCAACGAAACGGGAATCGTCGGGTCGTATTCATCGGAGTCCGCCACAAGCGCCGCTGCATCCAGCACGTCCTCGAGCGTTTGCCCTTGCTCCGTGGCTTCAGCCATTGCGTTTGAAAGCTCGCGCAAGTTTTCGGCGCGAGCGGTGTGTTCCAGGTTGTCCTGTTGCTCTACGTAGGTAAGATAGCCGGAACGCTCCAGCACGCGTTCGATCAGCTGTGCGGGAGGCAAGCCCGCGCATTCTTCCTGCAAACGCTCGATAATTTCCCGAAAAGAGTTCAAGGCGTTGCTGAGCTTTTTGCCTGTCGCGAATTCGCCGGCGCGAATCACTTCCCACAGCGACTTGCCAGTTTCCCTTGCGCTCGTTTCGAGCATGGCAACCGTCGCGGCACCGATCCCTCGGGGCGGCACGTTCAGCACCCGCAGAAGCGCCACGTCATCGTCGGGATGCAATAGCAGCCGGACATACGCCAGTGCATTTCGAACTTCCGCCCGTTCGTAGAAGCTGAAGCCACCGACGACGCGATAGCGAATCCCGAGTCGCCGCAGAACCTCTTCAAACGACCGTGATTGCGCCCCGGTGCGATACAGAACCGCGACGCGCGCATCCGGATCGTTTCTGATTACCGACGATATCTCGCCAACAACAAACTCCGCCTCAGCATAGGAATCCTGCGCCTCGAAGAATCGCAACCCGTCCCCTGAGCCGAGCGTGGCCTGGAGCGTTTTCCCGAGCCGGTCGGAATTATTCCGGACCACCGCCGCCGCGGCATCCAGAATTTTCTGCGTCGAGCGGTAGTTCTCCTCCAGTCGAATGATTTTTGCTCCAGCGAAGTCTGCGGTGAAGCGTTTCAGATTGCCCGCGCGAGCTCCGCGCCAGCTGTAGATCGACTGATCTTCATCTCCCACAACGCATACATTCTTTCGCGTGCCCGCCAGCAAGCGCACCAGTTCTTCTTGCGCAGCATTTGTGTCCTGAAATTCGTCCACCATCAAATACTGAAATCGAGAACTCCATGCTGAGCGCACCGAAGCGTTTTGTTGCAACAGTTCTACCGCGCGTAGCAATAAATCGTCGAAATCCAGCGCACTCGCCTTGCGTAGCATCTCGTTATAGGCGCGAAATACTTTCGCCACTTCCTTGCGCTCTTCATCGCGAGCGATGCCGGCGCTCGCTTCCATTTCATCCGGCGTAATTCCGTGATTCTTGGCGTGGCTGATCTGTGCCCGCATGCTTCGTGGCGGATAGTCGTCGGCCGGAAGATCGAGCTGCATCAACGTGCGCTTCACCGCGGCCGTCTGATCGTCGTCATCGAAGATCGCGAAGTCGCGCGGAAGGCCCGCGTTCACGGCTTCGCGCCGCAGCAAGCGCGCGCAGAAAGAATGAAAAGTCGAGACCCAAACGTCCGAAGCACCCTGGCCGCTTGAGCGCTGCAAATCGCCGATTCGCTCTTTCATCACAGCTGCTGCTTTATTCGTGAATGTGACCGCGAGAATCGCTCGCCCCGGCACTCCCTTTTCAATCAGATGTGCCACGCGATACGTAATCACGCGCGTCTTGCCGGTTCCCGCCCCAGCCAGCACGAGTAGCGGACCCTCGGTCGTAAGCACAGCTTCACGCTGGCGCTCGTTCAATGGATCGAGAAGTGACGTTGCCTGAGGAGAATTGCTCAAGCGTGAATTCTATCTGACAGGCGGCGAATCAGCAATTTACGATCCGGAGCACCACCTCGGCAAAATTTCACTTCGCCCTGTTCCTTGCGTCATATTCCTTGCGCCACGGGCGCCTGTGCTTGACTCTGCTACAATCGGTCGCTTTACGTGAGTCGTCTAGTCGCAGCATGAAACCAATCAAATTACCCCCGTGGCTCCAGCGAATTGTCTCCGCATTGGGCGGCGGCGGCCTGTTCGTCGTGGCTTTCCTCGATTCCTCCGTTCTCTCCTTTCCGTTCGTCACTGACGCGCTCGTCTTCCAACTCGCCTATACGAATCCGGCGCGCATGCCCTATTACGTTGCCATGGCATCCATTGGATCACTTGCGGGCTGTATCTGGCTCTATCTGCTCGCAAAAAAGGGCGGCGAAGCATATTTTCATCGCCACGCCGGTGGACGAGCTGCCAAAATCAAGGAGTGGGTGGACAGCCACGCATTTCTCAGCGTCTTCATCCCGGCAATTCTTCCGCCGCCGTTCCCATTTAAAATTTTTGTGTTGGCGCAAGGAGTCTTTCAAGTTCCGTTACGTACGTTCGTGCTTTCGATCCTGTTGAGTCGTGGCCTTCGCTACCTGGTGGAAGGAATTCTTGCTGTCCGATACGGCGACGCCGCTCTTCGATTCATGATCGCGCACAGCGCGGCATTCGGTATAGCTATCGTCGTTGCGATGCTCCTGCTTTTCCTTATCAGCCGCCTCTCTTTGGGCCACCCACGACCCACTCGCTGATAGCTCTCGTAAATTTATCTTTGCGAAGCAAACAGAAAGCCCTGCTCCAGAATACGCATGTCTTCGCCGATTCTCGCGCGGACCAGAATGTTCGAAGGGCTGGCGTCGTCCGTAGCGAAACGCGCATCGCGCAATTCGAATTGATATCCATTTCCAGTTCGCACCACGCTTGCCAAAGGAAATCGCGCATATTTCAAGAATCGCTGCGCTGCCGTCGTTTGCTGACCGGCCTCCAACGCCGGAGAATCGTCAGGTTTGTATTGCGTCGCACTGTGCTCTGGATCAAATTCGCGCCCGACCTCAAATGGCACACCTAGCTCTTCGACCGTGTTATCGGTAGACACTACTCCGCGCCACTCGAGCGGGGAAGTCGATTCCGGAAATGCACCCGCCACAAGCGCAACGCGGCCATGATAATCGTGTGATTCAAGCAGATCGACGGCACGACTATGCAGGGCGCCGCGCGCCCCTACGTACGCAAGAATCAGCACAAGCACAGCAAGCGCGCTTCCTCCTCCGCTCGTGCGCTTCCTTCGTTCGCCAATCTCCTCGCTTACGAGTCCGATCAGCATCGGAAACAGCAGTCCAACAACAAGAAACAGCAGTATCCAAATATCGAACTCCCGCAGCAGATCAAAAGCGAACCAGCGCACTCGAATGGGCCAAAGCAGCTGCACTCCCACTCCGCTCACCAGATCGAGCAGCAAATGCGCCGCAATTCCGATCGCGCACACCAGGAATGCCGCCCCAAAAGTTAGCTTCGGTAACCTCGAATCGTCCAACTCAGAAGTCTTCTTGTCACGATGAAGTGCAACGAAATAAAACGCTGCGGCGAGTGCAATCGCCAGCGCAAATGAAGACAGAAGGGAATGCAACAATGTCCGGTCGTATCGCAGAAACGAACCCGCTCCGCCAAGGTAGCTCGCGTAATCAAGGTCGGGAGCAACGCCCGCCACGACCAGCATCGTCGTTCCAAATCGTGGCAAACGTTTTTGCCCAACGCGCGCGAGCGCCAAAGAAGTCAATGCATGCGTGACCGGCTCCACGCACGCATCCTAACAGAGTAGCCCGCACAGACTTATCGAAGGGCGACGCAAGTGCCAAGAAGCAGTAGGGGCGGGTCTCAGACCCGCCCGCGCAGCCCACACCTCCGCGCAGAATACAGAAGATCTAGGATCTAAATCAGTAAAAGCGGCTTCGGCTATCCACCGTTACGTGCAGGAATCACAAGCGAAAGAGCATTAGGCACAATCGAAAATTTAATCGGTAAATCTCCAATCGGCTCGCCATCCACCTGCGCCCAAAGAGGCCCGTCGCCGTTCGGTTCACAAATCGCCTCGGTGGATTTCCAAGCGTCAATTCCATCAAGGCTGCGAAGCTTTCCCAACCAGAGGGCCGGCAAAGCGCCGAGATATCGCACCCGGCTTTTCGCCGAGTTGGTCAGGAACTCGAAAGAGTCCTCAAATAAATTGGCGCCGGTCGTGATTTTGAACGGGCCGCCATAATTCACAGTTCGTCCCACCACGACGATCGTCGCCCGCCGCTCTTCGCCATTCGAATGCACGCGCATTTCCGGGAACCCATACTTGAAAACCTGGCGCATTCCCTCCAGCCAATACGCCAGAATTCCCGCCCTCTTCTTCAAATCACCATCCACGCCGTTGACGATCGCTCCATCAGGCCCGGCGCCTGCCACACACAAAAAGTAGCGCCCTTCTGCCGGCACTTGATCCGTGTGCCTTCCCTCCGCCGGAATCGCAACCCCCAGCGCCACTCGCCGGATCGTGCCCCCTGATATAAGCCGTGCAGCTTGGGGAATGTCCCACGGGATTCCCAGTTCCTTAGCCAGAATATTCGCGGTTCCAGCCGGCAACACCGCCATTGGCACACTACTGCCAGCCAAACCGTTAACGATTTCGTTGTTCGTTCCATCCCCGCCGCACGCAATCACCATCCCGCGGCCTTGTTGCACCGCCTGCCGGGCAATTCCCGTCGCACTCATGGGCGCAGTCGTCGGCGCAAGCTCGGTGCGAATCCCTGCATCCTTCAGAATGCGCACCGCCTGCTCGATTTCCGCAAAGCGACGATGCTGCCGCCGTCCGCTGGTCGGATTGTAGATCAGGAGCGCGTCTTGGATTCCGTCGGGCATGGCCTCGCCGTCAAATGTCTCGTCTCGCAGTGCGAAAGCAAACCCACATTGTATAATATTGTGCCGGTTTCGTTTTGCTTCATCCCTCAGAGGTTTCATGTCGAAGAAACAAGACGCTAAAGAAATCGAAAGCCTGCGCGAAAAGATTCGCCACCACGAATACGCTTACTACGTGATGGACGATCCGGAAATCTCTGACGCGGCTTTCGATCGCCTCATGAATCGCCTCAAGGAACTTGAGGCCCAGTATCCGGATCTCGTCACCGCCGATTCGCCCACCGTACGCGTCGGCGGCGCTCCGCGCGAAGGCTTTCTAAAAGTCCGCCATCAAACGCCGATGGTCAGCCTCGATAACGCTCTCTCCCTCGAAGCGCTTGCTGCCTTTGATCGCCGCGTTCACGAAACCACCGGCCGCGAGAAAGTCGATTACGTGGCCGAGCACAAGTTTGACGGTCTCAGTCTCTCCCTGATTTACGAAAATGGCTCGCTGGTTCGAGGCGTCACGCGTGGCGACGGAACCACCGGCGAAGACGTCACGCCCAACGTAAAGACAATCCGCTCGATTCCGCTGCGCATCGATCCAGTCCTGCTAAAAAAATCCGGCATCCCCGGCGATTTCGAAGTGCGCGGCGAAGTGATCATGACCCGTGACGCGTTCAAGGAAATGAATCGCCTCCAAGCCGAGCAAGGCGGCAAAGTGTTTGCCAATCCTCGCAACGCAGCAGCCGGCTCGGTTCGCATGCTCGATACTCGCGTCACCGCGTCGCGCCGCCTCAATTTCTTCGCTTACTACATGCTCGTGAACGGACGCGGTCCCAAGAAGCGCCTCTCGGAAATTCTCGAAACGCTCTCGGCTCTCCGTTTCAAAGCGAGTGACGATTGGAAAGTGTGCCACTCGCTGGCGGAAGTGGAGAAATATCTCACCGCATGGGAATCGAAGCGCGAAAAACTGGAATATGAAATCGACGGCATCGTAGTCAAAGTGGACGAAATCGGCCTGCAGAACGAGCTCGGCTTCACTTCGAAAGCTCCGCGCTGGGCCGTCGCCTATAAATATGCGGCCCACCAGGAGACCACTCTCCTTCGCGAAATCGCCGTCAGCGTCGGCCGCACCGGCGTTCTCACCCCGTTTGCGATCCTCGAGCCAGTGCAAATCGGCGGCGTCACCGTTTCCAAATCCACCCTCCACAATATGGACGAAGTCGAGCGCCTCAACATCCACGCTGGCGATACGGTTCTCGTCGAGCGCGCTGGCGAAGTGATTCCTCACGTACTCAAGGTCGTCAAGCACGGCACCGAAGAAAAGCAGTTCAAGATGCCGGACAAATGCCCGGTCTGCGGCACTCGGGTCCACCGCACCGAAGGAGAAGTCGCCTATCGCTGCGTCAATGTTTCCTGCCCCGCTCGCAGAAGGGAATCGCTCCTTCATTTTGCCGGCCGCCACGCCATGAACATCGACGGCCTCGGCGAAAAAATCGTCGACCAGCTCATCGAGAAGAATCTAATTAAGGATTACGCCGATATCTACAAGCTCGATCTCGAGTCGCTCTCCAATCTCGAGCGCATGGCCGAAAAATCCGCCCAGAATCTCCTCGACGAAATCGCCGCGAGCAAGAAGAACAGCCTCGAGCGTCTCATCTACGGAATCGGCATCCCGTTCGTCGGCGAGCGTACCGCCCAGCTTCTCGCCCGACACTTCGGCTCGATGGAAAAGCTAGCCTCGGCCTCCACAGAAGAGCTTCTCGAAGTCACCGAAATCGGCCCCAAGATCGCCGAGGGCGTGAAGGAATTTTTCTCCGAGTCCGCCAATCGCAAACTGATCGACAATCTGCGCGCCGTCGGCGTCAATATGAAAGAGGAGCGTCCCGCGCCCAAGGGCACGCAGTTCGCCGGAAAAACATTCGTCTTCACCGGCACCCTCGAGCGCCGCTCCCGCGAACAAGCCGAACAACTCGTCGCTGCCTACGGCGGCAAAGTCAGCGGCACAGTCAGCAAAAAGACCAGCTACGTGGTCGTAGGCAGCGACCCGGGCTCCAAATTCGACAAAGCCAAGACCCTCGGCGTCCCCATCCTCGACGAAGCCGCCTTCGAAAAACTCCTCCCAGCAAAATAGAATCGGGTTCTCGCCTTGGCAGCCACGACGACGCAGCTCACCTCGTGGGTATTTTTATAACTGTCACTTTCCGGCCGTGAGTATCTTCCGATGGCGCGCACTTCCACCTCGTAGCTCAGGTCCCATTCCGGCCGGCCTCGGCCGGAGTTGACCTGAGGCCCGTCGCGGGACTGGGACTTTTGGTCATCCCGACCGAAGTGGAGGGATCTCTCTTCGTCTTTGCACTTTGTTTACTCGACAGCCGCATCGACAATCCGCGAAGCAATTCCTCCAACCCACTCCCACGCACATGCCGTATAATTATCTCGGCGGGTGAGTTGGATGATCGCCGGCTAGCCAAATTCATCGCAAGATGGAAAGGCCAGCGGGAGGAAAGTCCGGACTCCCATCGCCGCTACCTCGCAAGAGCCGGCGGCGAAAGGGCAACGCGCCTGGTAACGCCAGGGGGTTGCGTCGCGCGTTCCGCGAAGGCGAAACGCGAAGTCGCGGCCACGGAAAGTGCCACAGAAAATATACCGCCGGTGTGATTCGCACCCTGCGGCAGGCCCACGGCAAAACCGCGGGCTCGCCTCCATCGGTCGAGCGCATTTGGCAAGGGTGAAAAGGTGGGGTAAAAGCCCACCGCCCGGGTGGCGACACTCGGGGCACGGAAAACCCCGCGTGGAGCAAGGCCAAATAGGAGGGGAGGGCTGGCCCGGCCCGTATGCATCGCGTTCGCAAGAGCGCGGCGCTCTGACCCTCGGGTAGGCTGCTTGAGTCCCGGAGCGATCCGGG
>DATNKB010000348.1:0-12951 GCA_035603595.1 Candidatus Dormiibacterota bacterium | reverse complement strand
AATAGCGCGCTGTAAACCATCGTACAGCCTAGAATCCAGCACCAAAGGTTACGGCCGATGTCGTGCGTTCTCGGAATTTCGGGAGCCAGCGCGGCAATGGCGCTCCAGCCGGTGACGTCTGGCCGCACCTTTCGATAGAACGACAGCAAAATGCTTTCAGGCTCCCTCTTCGTCAGGATGGTGACCGTAATCCACACAATCGTAGTGACGAGCGTTGTGGTGAGAACATCTTTTGCGAATAGAACGGTATCGGAGCCGGTGAAGATTGTTGGGCGTCCCGCCACCGCTTCCGCCAGTGCTTGGGAATGCAAAACAAGAGTGAGCACCAGGGCGGTGATCATCGCAGAAATCTCGCTCCACGCGTTGATGCGCCACCAATACCAGCGCAGCATGTAGACGCTACCGGTCCCTGCTCCGACTTGCAGCACCACCTGCCATCCTGAACGAATCGAAGCGAGCTGCGCGGAAACATAACCGGTTAAAATCACCAATAATATCGTCACGATCTGCGAGATATGAACGTAGTGGCGCTCGGAAGCATGGCGAACCAGAAAGCGCCGGTAAAAATCCTCGACGATGTAGGACGTGCCCCAGTTCAGCTGTGTCGCGATTGTGGACATGAACGCGGCCAGGAAGCCCGCCACGATGATTCCGCGCAGGGCGTGCGGGACGTGATCGTTGACGATCATCATGTAGCTGCTCTCGGGATGCTGAAGGCCGGGATACAAAACGATCGCAGCAAGAGCCGTTAGAATCCAAGGCCAGGGACGGAGCGCATAGTGCGCGATATTGAACCACAGCACGGAAAATAATCCCTGGCGCTCGTCGCGCGCGCTGAAAATGCGCTGGGCGATGTAGCCACCGCCGCCCGGCTCGGCTCCGGGATACCAGAAGGCCCACCATTGGACCCCCAAATAGACGGCGAAGGTGATGACGGGTAGCGTCCACAATGTGTCGCTCGCGAAGCCCTTCGAGAAATCCGGCAGAAACGCTAGCGGATCGGAACCTCCATTCGCGGCACGCAATGCGCCAATTTGATCGATCATTGATTGCATGCCGCCCACAGCTCGAACGGCGTAGTAGGCGATAGCAATCACGATTCCCATTTTCAAGACAAACTGAAACATATCGGTCCACAACACACCCGAAAGCCCGCCTAGAGATACATAAACGCCCGTAAAGGGAATGAGAAAGAAAATGCAGATAATCAGCGCCTTGCCATCCGTCCCGGAAAATGCTGGTCCAAAAACTCGGGTGAGCGCGCTGGAAAAGCCGCCAAGCAGGCGCCAACTTTGCATCGTCGGGCCGAGAGTCGTCCCCACGATATTAATCATTGCTTTGGTCACCCAACCGAGAATCAGGCAATTCATCAGCAAGCCAAGATAAATGGCGCGGAAACCGCGAAGAAATGCGGCGGGCTTGCCGGAATATCTCATCTCAGCGAACTGCACATCGGTCATAAGCCCGGATCGGCGCCACAGCCGGGCGAAAAGGAACACAGTCATCATCCCGGACGGCAAAAAAGCCCACCAGATCCAGTTCCCCGCTACTCCTTGCGTGTAAACCAGGCCAGCGACAAGGAGAGGAGTGTCGGCTGCAAAGGTGGTAGCCACCATGGACGTGCCGGCCAGCCACCATGAGGCTGTTCGTCCGGATACAAAGTAATCTTCTGAACTCTTGCCAGAACTTCGACGAAAATAGAGACCCAGAACAAGAGTAATTGCGAGGTAACCAATAATCGCGGACCAGTCGAGCAGCGTAAAACTCATTGGCTTCAACCTTATTGCACATCTATTCTGCGGGAAGCAATATGAAATAGAGCTGAAAGTGAGCGCTGATGGCAGTCAGGTGCGGCACCTCGGTCTTCAAATTTAGCTCTCGTCTCGTTCCGAGCCGCGGACTGTTTTTAAACTTGTAAATTAGTTACCAGTACGTTATCATCAGTCGTGAGCTTTACAGACAACTCGCGCGGAAGGAGTCAATCACCACCCGGAAGCAGATCCACGCATCAAAACCTCTGCTTGAGCGCCGCCGCCCCTCCCAACGCGCTCATCTTTCTCCGCTGTCCTTCAGTCTTCCCAATTCTAATCGCAAATCTGGAATTAGAATTCCGCGTAAGTCCCATAAGAATCACGGATCTAAGATTTTCTAATCGCAAATTTTTCGCGATTTCCTGCCTCGCATTTCAGCTCTCTTCCTTTCACATTCACACGTCCGCGGCTTCCTCTTCCAGCGTCCAGCGTCGAGCCTCCAGCCTCCAGAACCTAATCGAGACACCGCGATTAGAACTCCGCTCAACTCCAACAAAACAAAGCTCACTACCAAATTCTAATCGAGACAAAAATACCCTTTTCGCGCCGCAAATGCCGGCAATGGTTGGCATCCCTCGTTCCACTTTGGTAGTCTCCCTCTCCTTGACTCAGGAGACCCAATGACACCCCGGAAGTTCCTGGCTTTCGCGGTTTTCGTGTGCCTGGCAGTGGCTGCGCCGATCAATGCGCAAACGAATGACGCTACAAATCAACTGGCGCACGACATTTTCAAACAGCTCATCGAGATCAACACCACCGATTCCGTCGGCAATACCACCGTCGCGGCCGAAGCGATGGCCAAACGCCTGCGCGATGCGGGCTATCCCGATGGCGACATCTTCCTCGGCGGTCCGAATCCGCGAAAAGGAAACCTGGTCGTTCGCCTTCATGGCACGGGCGCGCGCAAACCGATTCTTATGATCTGCCATCTCGACGTCGTGGAAGCACGCCGTGAAGATTGGTCTGTCGACCCTTTTAAATTCCTCGAGAAGGACGGCTATTTCTACGGCCGCGGCACCGAAGATATCAAGGACGGCGACGCGATTCTGATGTCCGCCATGATTCGCATGAAGCAGGAAGGCTACAAGCCGGATCGTGACATTATCCTCGCGCTCACAGCCGACGAAGAAGGCGGCCAGTCAAACGGCGTCGCATGGCTCGTCGAGAACCATCCCGATCTGATCGCCGCGGACTTCGCTCTGAATCCTGATGCCGGTGTTTTCGAGTTGCAAGACGGCAAGCGAAAACTGGTGGGGATCGAAGCTGCTGAAAAAACGTACCAGGATTTCGAGCTCAAGGTGACCAATCGCGGCGGCCATAGCTCTCTGCCTACTGCGGACAACGCGATCTATCAACTGGCGGACGGGCTCGCGCGCCTGCAGCATTTTCAATTTCCGTTCGAGCTGAACGAAGTTACGCGCGAATATTTCTCGCGTTCCGCCAATATCCTCGGCGGCTCGATTGGCGCGGACATGAAGGCGATTGTGCAGAATCCCCCGGATGCTGGTGCGATCGCGCGACTCTCCGCCATGCCGTATTACAACGCGCGCTTCCGGACCACTTGTGTGGCGACGATGCTCCAAGGTGGCCACGCCAGAAACGCGTTGCCAGGCTTTGCGACAGCCAACGTCAACTGCCGCATCCTGCCTGGTCACACGGCCGACGAGACGAGGTCTGCTTTGGTGGAAGCACTGAAAGATCCGAATATTTCCGTTATTCCAATTGTTTCACGCGGAGCTGGATCGGAAGCCACCAAACCCTCGCCATTGCGTCCGGACGTGATGGACCCGCTGGAAAAAGTAAGCGCGGGATTATGGCCGGGGGTTCCCGTGGTGCCGCAAATGGACCCGGGAGCGAGCGACAACTCGATCCTTCGCGCCCGTGGGATTCCTGCCTATGGAATTGTCGGCGTTTTTACAGATGTCGAAGACGACCGCTCACATGGTAAGGATGAACGCATACGAGTGGCATCGTTCTATGCCGGCGTTGATTTCTACTACCGCTTCTTGAAAGCCCTTAGTTCGGGTGAATAGAATCTCAGTGCCAATGAAATTCCAGCGAGAGACGGCAAGTTAAATGAGCCTGATGCGCACCGCGATCTTGAAGGCCTCCGCGAACCCGTGGATGCGCAAAAACGCGCCGCGTTACGGATTCTTGCGCCGCACCGTCACCCGCTTCATGCCGGGTGAAACGATTGACGACGCTCTCGCGGCAGCGCGCCAACTGGCAGAAAAGCGCATCGCTACCCTCGTCACGCAACTCGGCGAAAACATTGAGAGCCGCGCCGAGGCGGAGTCGGTCACCAATCACTATCTCGACGTTCTGCAACGCATCAGTGCGGCTAATTTGCCAACCGAAGTTTCCGTGAAGCTTACGCAGCTTGGCCTCGATCTGGATCACGAATTTTGTTACGCCAATCTCGCGAGGCTCATCGAAGCCACACCGCCGGACAAAACGCTCTGGATCGACATGGAGCAAAGCCCCTACGTGGACGCCACGTTGGAAATTTATCTGCGCGCGCGCAAAGCCTATGCGAGCGTGGGCGTTTGCGTTCAGGCGTATTTGTATCGAACGCAGAAAGATTTGGATTCGCTGATTGCAATCGGCGCGGCTGTTCGTTTGGTAAAGGGCGCATACAATGAGCCGGCTGAAATTGCGTATCCGCGCAAGAACGATGTCGATGCGAGCTACATGGAACTTGCCAAGAGGTTGCTGAGCCCAGAAGCTCGCCGGGCGGGCGTGCGCGCCGCGATCGCTACGCACGATCGCGCGTTGATCGCGAGTCTCATCGATTGGGCTGCTGCGCAAGGAGTCCCGAAGAATCGCCTCGAATTTCAAATGCTCTACGGCATCCAGCGTGCCGAGCAATTGCGTCTTGCGCAAGAGGGCTATCGCTCCGCCGTCCTGATTTCCTACGGCACGTTCTGGTATCCGTGGTTCATGCGCCGCCTCGCCGAGCGCCCCGCCAACGTTCTCTTCCTCGCGCGTAATTTCTTCGGCAGCTAGTTTTTACCGGGTCGCAAACTGAACATTTCGCGACCGCTTTGCGTACCTCTGTCATCGTCCGAGGTGCACCAATGAAAAATTTGTGGCAGGACGTCCGCTACGGACTCCGCATGCTTGCGAAGAGTCCCGGCTTCACGGCCGTCGCCGTACTCACTCTTGCTGCCGGCATCGGTGCGAACACCGCCGTCTTCAGCGTCATCAATTCCTTCTTGTTCTCGCCGTTGCCCGTGCGGGATCCGAACCGCCTCGTTGTTGTCGCCTGCCACGACACGAAAGACCAAGACCCTCATGAGATTTCACAGCTGGATTTCAAAGACCTCGAGGCGCAGAACAATATTCTGTCAGACATGACCGCTTACTTGATTCAGTTCGCCGGACTCAGTGCGGATCACCGCAGCGAACGCGTGCTCGTCACGTATGTCGAGGGAAATTATTTCACGTCACTTGGAATCCAGCCTTTGCTGGGCCGCGTTTTCCTTCCTTCGGAAGGCCAGACGCCGGGAAAGGATCCAATTCTTGTTCTTGGCTATGCGTACTGGATGCGGCGCTTCAACGGCGATCCCGGCGTGATCGGCAAGACCGTTGACCTCGACGGCCATCCGGTGACGATCGTCGGTGTGACGCCGAAGGAATTTCACGGAACCTTCTTCATCGTCGAATCCAACGCGTACGCGCCGCTGGCTTCAATCACCGATAGCCCGGAATCCCAGAGAATTCTCCATGGGCGCGACGAGCGCCAGATGCGCGCGCTTGGACATTTGAAGCCGGGCGTTACGATCCCGCAGGCACGCACTTCACTCCAAATAATTGCTGACCGGCTCGGTGCCGAATATCCGGACACGAACAAGGGCATCCAGATGGACGTGATCTCGGAAAAGCTGGCGCGTCCTGAAGCGGGGAGCGCAGCCGCATGGCCCATGATTGCCACGGTTTTTCTCGGGCTCGTCGGCCTGATTCTGCTCGTTACCTGCGTCAACGTCACGAATCTCCTTCTCTCCCGCGCTTCCGTGCGCTCGAAAGAAATGGCGATTCGCGCAGCGCTTGGCGCTGGGCGCGGCCGCATGTTCCGCCAATTGCTCAGCGAGAGCGTACTGATCTCTATTTTTGGCGGACTGGGCGGCGCTGCGCTGGGTCTTTATCTGATGAGATGGATTGAAGCCATTCGTCTTCCCGGTGACTTTCCGTTACGCACCGACCTCCCGTTCGATTGGCGGATGTTTGCCTATGTGGCGTCGATTGCCATCGTGGCTGGATTGCTGGCAGGGCTTGTGCCGGCCTGGCGAGCCTCGAGGTTGGACCTGAACGAAATCTTGCGCGAGAGCGGGCGGTCGCTTACCGGCGGCGCCGGCCACACGCGGATTCGGAATGCGCTGGTGATTGCGCAAGCCGCGGGGTCCTTAGTTGTGCTGATTATTGCGGCACTTTTCCTGGGGAGCCTGGAACACGCCCAGAAGCTGGATATCGGACTCAATCCCGATCACGTCCTGAATCTCACGATGGACGTTCAACAGCTCGGATTAGACGAACCTCGCGGACAAAGTTTTTATCGGCAGCTTGGCGAGCGGATTCGCGCGCTTCCGGGAGTGGAATCGGCGAGCTTCGCTTACTCGGTGCCCATGGGTTATTACAGCCAATGGAATGAAGTGCGGAAGGAGGGCCAGGAGGGAATCCCGGAAAGCGACCTGCCTCGGTTTCCCCATAACAAAATTGACTCTGCCTATTTCGCCACGATGGGAATATCGATTCTGAAAGGAAGAGCGATAGACGAGCATGACCAGAGCGGCTCACCACGTGTAGCCGTAATTAACGAGACGATGGCCCGACAATTCTGGCCCGGACAGGATCCCATCGGCCATCATTTCCGTTACGGTTCGAGCCAGGCGCCAGAAGTGGAAGTGGTCGGAGTGGCGCGCGACGGGAAGTACAACTTCATCGCCGAGGATCCGCGTCCATACTTTTATGTGCCGCTGACGCAGGATTATTCGTCAGTTCGGGTGCTGCACGTGCGCACCTCTGTCTCTTCAGTCACGCTCACGCGAGCGATCGAAGACCAGGTGCATTCGCTCGCACCCGATCTGCCGGTGTTTGACGTAATGACCATGCACGATGCTCTTCAGGGTGGTAACGGCTTCATGTTGATGCGCCTTGCCGCTCAATTTGCAGGCGCGCTCGGGGGATTGGGATTATTGTTGGCGGTTGTGGGCGTGTATGGAGTGATTTCCTACGCAGTGAACCAGCGGATTCACGAGATTGGAATTCGAATGGCCCTGGGAGCGCAGCGCGAAAATATTCTCGGTCTCGTGATGGTGCAAGGTCTGAAGCTTGTGGTGATTGGACTGGCCGCCGGCCTGGCGATTGCCTTAGCGGCTGCGCGGATTGTGGCGAACCTGCTGGTGAATACAGCGGCGGTCGACCCCATCGCATACGCAGTTGCTACTGTGCTGCTCGTCTCGGTTGCCGCTTTGGCTTGTTACATTCCGGCGCGGCGCGCCATGCGAACGGACCCGCTCGTCGCGCTGCGATACGAGTGAATTCAAATTCTTAAGGTCTTGCTTCGTCGGGTGCCGATGCTGGCTGAGCCGCGGGTGATTCTGGCTGCGGCGCAGGGGCTGGCTGCTGAGCGGCGACGTGGCGAATTGATTGTGTCTTCCGTTTTGGCACGGCGGCAGCCGTCAGCGATTGATTGACAGTCAAGATCGTATCGCCATGGACCACGACGCGGAAGCGCCTGTCGCTGGCCTTGATGGCCGGAGTATCTTTGTGAAATCCGGTGAGGAAATACGGATAGCCTTCAAAGTTTTTTGTGTGCTCGTTGTCCGGTTGTTTCACCGCGAAGTTCAGCGGGATACGTTCGCCGTTGGTGGCCACGATGTCCTGCATAAACCAGGCCACAACTCCTGAGCCGCCATGGGCACCGACCGGCCGCACTGCGAGAACGCGAGCGCGGGCTTCCGAGCCGCGCACCACGATTGGAACGCCGTCCACGACGAGATCCTCAGCGGCTTCCATTTCAACGATCGTTCCTTCCTGCAATTCTTCCGAGGAAACATTGCCCTTCAGCTCCACCTCGAAGGCCGTGCCGTCTGGAATCTTGACGTCGACTCCCTCAGGAATCTTTTGTGCCGGCAAACCGGTTGCGACCGGCGCCTGCAGCATCGCAAGGACCACTTTGTCGGAGACGCCAGCGGCGCGAAGCCGTTGAATCGAAGGAGGCGTCATATCGAAAGCGCAAGGATTCGATGAAATTTTCTTCAGCAGGAAATCCGAGCCTGGATGCATGGCGTGCATGGCCAGAATATCATCGGTGGTCAGCGCAGAAGCCGGCGGCAGAGGTGTGCTGGGCTCAACGGGCTTGGGATCTTCCGTCAGGCCGAACGTATATACATGTTGCCGCGGCGGTGGCGCTTCGGCCAGATCGGCGAAACGCACCCAGCCGAGCCGTCCATCCTGGGTTCGAATCTGAGCGAAGGCGCCCTTCTGGTTCAGAATCTCGACTCTTTCGCTGCAGCGCAGCTTGCCGAGTTCCTCAAATCGCTCGGTGGTCTTGTAAATCAGAACGTAAGCGTCGTAGGTGCCGCAGACCGCATAGCTGACGGCTTCGGCGCGCGCGGACGTTGCGCCGGCAACGAGAATCAGAAACGCAAGGGTTCGAGCCTTCATCCTGTGCCCCAAGTCCGGCGCCCAAGTAGCGGCATGCCGGATTCACAAGAAATTAGCTGACGGCTCCATTTTTGCGGAATGCCGAGGAGTCTCCAATAGTACTTTGTGCCAGTCTGTCCTTAAGGGCTAAGGCAGGGCGCGAAATCTTCCGAGGTAAGTCCAAAGGTTAAATTCGTTGGCAAAAATTCAAAAACTGTCCTTTAGGACAGTAGATTTTTGGTTTTTAGTACTTGTAGAGTGTCCTACCCGCCCTGGACGTTTGGATCTGAAATCTCCGAGGAACCTCGGATTGACAGCGGAGAGTGCCATGGTGAAAGCCGGAGTAGACCTGGTCGGCGAGTTTCGACAAGGTTTAAAGGCGCTGAAACACGGTTATCCCCAGAAAGCCCTCGTACACATGCGAACGGCGTTTGAATCCGAAAAACACAATCCTTTCTATATTTCGTTTCTAGGCTTGTCGGTGGCGCGCGCGGAGCGCCGCTGGGATCGAGCGACAGAGCTGTGCGAGATCGCGGTGCAATTGCGGCGTAACGAATGCCAATTTCATTTGAATCTGGCGGAAGTATACGCGCTCTCGGGGCGACGGGAGAAGGCGCTGGACACGATCGACGTGGCATTGGCACGTTTTGGAAATGACGCGCGGTTGGTGCGGGCCCGAAGCCGGGTGGAAAAGCGGCGATCTCCGGTGCTGCCGTTTTTGACGCGCAGCCATTTCTTGAATCGTACGTTTGGCAAAGTGCGGCACCGGACGTTGAGCCGCTTCGGCAAAACAGCGTAGCTAGCGCGGCGCCGAATACCGGCGCACCATCAAAGAAATCGGCAGACCCACGCAGATCATGTGGGTGGCGACAGCGATCATGGACCGCGGGATCGTTTGTGCCGGGTGGAATCTCGAAAGCGGCATCACGATCCAGTACATCACGAGATAGACGCAAACGCCGTAGAGCACGCCGGAGAGATTGGGGCGGCGCGTCATGAAATCGATTTTCCGGCTAGCCGCATAAAAAACCGCAGCTGCTGACAACGCAATCAGAAAATGCAACGCTCCGCCCAGAAGGGCGGTCGGCATCCCTTCCTTGAACGCTTGCGGACCGAGAAGCCCGCTCGCAATTCCCTGGAGGATTCTCACCGGCGGAACGCCTTGCGGAACCCAAGTAACGAAGGCGGCCGTGATATCAAGCACTCCCGCCAACAAACCAGCAGAGAAAATAGCCGGAAGTGCGCCCGACGCACGCGTTGCAACCTGATGCGATCTAGAAGCGTTGATTACGTTCATTGGAGGAACCGAAATTCACTTGCTTGTGAGGGAAAGGTCGATTTCGGAAACAGGCAAACGGCGCTGCCGGCTTTCGAGAGCGAGCAGGGCCTTTTTATTTGAAAGGCCGCCGCCATAACCGACCAGGCTGCCATTGCTGCCGATGACGCGATGGCACGGAACGATGATGGGAATCGGATTCGATCCGTTGGCCAAGCCCACGGCTCTCGAGGCGTTTGGATTTCCAAGCCGGCGCGCCAGCTGGCCATAGGAAGTGGTCTCGCCGTAAGGAATTGTCTGAAGCATTTGCCAGACGCGACGCTGAAAATCCGTGCCAATGAGGGAGAGCGGCAGGTCGAAGTCTTTTAGCTCACCGGCAAAGTAGGCGCGTAACTGGCGGATGGTTTCCTTGAAGGGGGCGGCGTCTTTGCGCCAGTTCGATTCTGGACGCTCGGGCCGTTTGCCAGCGGCGAAACTTATCAATCGCAACCCGCGCTCGTCGGCGGCAAGCAATGTGTTACCCAGCGGGCTTTCGTAGTAGGTGTAGCAGATATCGCTCATCGATCGGTCTCCTGCTGCTCAAATCGTACCGCAAACCAGACGGTTCTTGCGATGCGCTGCGACGAATTCAGACTTATTTCCCGGGATTTAATTCAAAAGAGCCGGCCCCGCGAACACCATCGGGACGGGGACAGCGCGCAGGATGCCCTTCGTTCCTAAGGACAAAGCCGGCGCTAGGAGGGAAACTTCCGGCGTTCTCCGCGTCTTTTTGTCTTAGTGAATTTCTAACTTGGGACGGGGCGTGATTGAACGGGTTGGTGGCGGATGCCTGCTATCGTGTTCGAGGAATCGGCATTTGAGAGCAAGGGCGAGGTTCCATCGTGAGATCGAGCCATAAGGATGGCGAGGCGATTGGTGCAGTGATAGAGCGCCCATCCGATCACGACGCATAAAGCGCAAAATGAAAAGAGTGTGATGAAACCAGCAAAGAAAATGACGAAAGCAGCTGCCATCTGGAAGAGCGGGTTCAGGAGAACGGGAAACGTCATCGGAAACTGCCTTTGCGATGACCGGTTCGCTTGCTTTCAACCGCCGGGCATCACGGTAAAAAGATTTCCCACTGGAAACCGGCTGGTGCGGGCTTTGTAGCGAAGTTAGGCCCATGTGGCTGGCCTCGGCAATCGGCAGAAGGCTTGATTCCCTGCGGGGCATTGCTGTAGCGGATCCCAGTAATGGATCGCCGCCAAAATCCCTAGTACGGTCCCTAGTACGGAAAGATCAAAAGGCAATTAAGGGCTTCCATTTATGGGCTTTGTCCAACGCCGGTAATAACCTTTCAGAGCTTGGATCCCGATCCAAGATGGGATTGCGAACCTGCCGAAGCAAAAGGGGACAAGACTTATGAGCTCACCTGTTTTCAAACTAGTCGCCGTTGCCGCACTTCTTGCCGGAATGATTGCAGGCTGCTCGACAACCGACACGCGATCGCCGGCGGTGGCGGACCAGATTCGGAAGTCGCTGGATCAATCGGGATACAAAGACGTTTCGGTGAGCCAAGACCGCGAGAAGGGTGTGGTGACTCTCACCGGCCACGTCGCTTCGGATGGTGATAAGCAACAAGCGGAAACGATCGCGAAGTCGATGGCGGCCGGACAAGTGGTTGCCGACGAAGTCCAGGTTTTGCCAGCCGGGGCAGAAAGCGACGCGAAAGCGGTGAGTAGCGATCTGGATAAGGCGATCGACAAAAATCTAGATGCTGCGCTGATTCAGAACAAATTGAACAAAGACATCAGTTATGACGTGAAGAATGGAGTGGTGACGCTGAAAGGAAACGTGAATTCAGAAATCCGGCGTAACCAGGCGGCGCATATCGCCTCTTCCGTGCCTAATGTTCAGCAGGTAGTGAACGAGCTGCAGGTGAAGAATCAGAAGGCCAGTTCGACTAATTAAAAAACTTACAGCGCGCAGCATGGACCAAGGCTCGGGCCAAAAGACCTATTTAAGGAGATTTTCATATGTTGCGATGGGCTTTGCTGTTTCTCGTTGTCGCGATCGTTGCGGGAATATTCGGTTTTGCTGGAGTGATGGTGGCGGCCGCAGGAATCGCGAAACTGCTTTTCTACGTGTTTCTGGTTCTATTCGTGGTTTCGCTGGCTATGAGCGTCGTTAGCCGGGCGTGACGACCGAGCGCGCGAGCGACACGATCGTGACGCGATCGAATCCAGCGAAGGATGTGTATCACCTGCTCGCCGTGGTGGTGGCGGTGGTCACGATTGCCGCGCTTTACTTCGCCAGAGTCGTCTTAATCCCTTTTGCGCTAGCCGTTCTCTTCACGTTCATTCTCACTCCGGTGGTACGGCTGCTCGAACGGGCTCACCTCGGCAGGGCGTTTTCAAGTCTTTTGGTGGTTTTGCTCACGCTAGGAACCTGCGCCGGCCTGGGCTGGGGCGTGTCGAAGCAGGTCGGGCAGGTGGTGAACGAACTGCCGTCGTACAAGCTGAACATCAAGGAAAAATTGGCCTCGCTGCATTGGTCCGAGAGCCATGTGCTACACAACGCGTCTGAGACGGTAACAGAGATTAGTAAAGACCTCGCTGCGAAGCCCGCGCCATCGTCTTCGGATTCTGCACAAACGCTCGAAGCCACCCCTTCCGCAACCAATCGCCCGGCGACCGCGAGGCAGCCTGTTCCGGTGCAAGTGATATCGCCGCCTTCGTTGCCGCTCGAATCCATGCAAAGCATTCTTGGACTGCTTGCCCGCGCGCTCATCGTGGTGGTGTTCACGATTTTCATGTTGATTCGCCGCGAGGACCTGCGGAATCGTCTGATTTCACTCATCGGGCATGGACACATCCATCTGATTACACAGACCCTGGATGAGGCCAGCTCGCGGGTGAGCAAGTACTTGTTGATTCAGTTTCTGGTGAACATAGGCTACGGAATTTTTATCGGGATGGGACTTTACTTCATCGGGCTTCCCGGCGCGCTTCTTTGGGGCGTGATCGTCGGCATTTTGCGGTTTCTTCCGTACATCGGACCGCCACTTGGCGGCATCATGCCGCTACTCCTATCCATGGCTGTTTTTGACGGTTGGTCGAAGCCGCTGCTGGTGCTGGGGCTCTTTGTGATCACAGAACTGGCTGTATCGAATCTTGTTGAGCCGATGCTCTACGGAGCGCATACCGGAATTTCTTCACTCGCCATCGTGATGGCGGCAAT
>DATNKB010000347.1:0-10465 GCA_035603595.1 Candidatus Dormiibacterota bacterium | reverse complement strand
GTCGTGGTCAAGATGCATCCGTCGCGCGTTCTTTATCTAATACGGGCGGATTTAGATTTTGTTACTAACCTTCGAGAGCGCCGGCGGCTCCGGCGGGAAGTTCGATGGAGTATTTTGTGCGGGCTTTTTCTTTGTGGAGTTCGAGGGCGAGTTCGATCAGGCGATCGATGAGCTTCGTATACGGCAGACCGGAGGCCTCCCACAGCTTGGGATACATGCTGATGGAAGTGAAACCGGGAATCGTATTGAGTTCGTTGATGAAGATTTTTCCGTTCGTGCGATCCAGGAAGAAATCGCAGCGGGCCATACCGGTTCCGTCGATCGCGCGAAAGGCTCGAACGGCGTAATCCTGAAACGTGGTGACCTGTTTCTTCGTCAGCTGCGCGGGAATGACGAGTTGCGTGCCACCTTCGAGATACTTTGCCGCGTAGTCGTAGTATTCGCGGTGCGGGACGATTTCACCGGGGATCGAGGCGCGAATCTCTTCGTTGCCCAGCACTGAAACTTCGATTTCGCGGCCGTTCACTCCGCGCTCGATGATGATTTTCAGTCCAAACTCAGCAGCCAGGTCCATCGCCTTTTGCAGTTCGTGCTGCGCGTTCACGCGCGTCATGCCCACTGACGATCCGAGCGTCGCGGGCTTCACGAAGATCGGAAAACGAAACTTCTTTTTGATTTCGCGCAGCACTTTCAGGCGATCGCGTTCCCACTCCCAGCGGTGAATGGCGATAAACGGGACGATGGGCAGGCCAGTTTGCTCAAAGAGGCGCTTTTGAACGTCTTTGTCCATTCCGACCGCAGAAGCGAGGACGCCCGCGCCAACATAAGGGAGACCGGCCAACTCGAGCAGACCTTGCACCGTGCCGTCTTCGCCGAATGTGCCGTGTAGCACCGGGAAGACTACATCGACTAAGACGCTAGGCTGACCAGTGGAAGCTCCGACGGGTACGAGTTGCGCGGCCGTGGGATCGGCGGGCAGCATCACGCGGTCACCGGATTTCAGCACGTCGCCCAGCATTTTCACGGCGCCCGAGCCGACGAGCCAGCGGCCGTCTTTCGAAATGCCGATGGGAACTGCTTCGTATTTTTCGGGATCGAGAGCGCGAATCACCGAAGCCGCGGAAGCGAGCGACACTTCGTGCTCGCCGGAGCGCCCGCCGAAAACAACGCCGATGCGCAGCCGTTTTTTGATTGCGGTCATCGATTCACGTTCGCGATTTGGAGTTTGACCGTCAAAGGATCTTCTTCCCGAGGCCCGAAAGGACGAGTTCGACGCCGAGCAGTGCCGTCGTGTTGTGTTCATCAATTACAGGATTTATTTCGACGAGCTCAAAGGAGACCATGCTTTCACTATCGGCAATCATTTCGAGAGCTAGATGCGCTTCGCGGTAAGTGACGCCGCCACGCACGGGGGTGCCCACGCCAGGAGCGTCGGTGGGATCGACGAAATCCATATCGAGACTTACAGAGACGCCTGCCGTGTCATCTGTGGTGAAACGTAGCGCTTCGGCCATCACCTCGCGCATGCCGCGCTCGTCGATATCGCGCATCGTGAAGACGTGTACGCCTGATTCTTTCATGAGCCGGCGCTCTTTCGAATCGAGATCGCGGATGCCGACGAGCGCGACGCTGCGTGGCTCGACCATCGGCGTGATGCCGGCAAGTTTGGTGAGCTCCGGCGGTCCGTAACCCATGATGGACGCGAGGGGCATGCCGTGCACGTTGCCGGAAGGCGAAGAATCAGGGGTGTTCATGTCCCCGTGCGCGTCGAGCCAGATGACGCCGATGCGTTTCGATTTCTTATTGAAATGGATGGCAGCGCCAGCGGTGGTTCCTACTGCGATGGAGTGGTCGCCACCGAGAACCAGCGGCACCAGGTCCTCGTCGAGGGTCTTTGCGACTATATCCGCGAGCCCTTTGCACGCTTCGGCGATTTCGTCGAGATACTTGGCCTTTTTCTCGCCGTAGGGTTGCTCTTCGGGCTGGCGAACCTGAACGTTGCCGATGTCTTCCACCTGCCGGCCGAGCTGCTTGAGGCGTGACTGAAGGCCGGCGACGCGCAGCGCGGACGGACCCATATCCACGCCTCGGCGGCTGGCGCCTAAGTCCATCGGCACCCCGATGATTCGGATTTTTTCTGGCATGTTGGCGTTCTTTCAGCGGCCCGGACGGCAGGTCGATTTGAGCCGGTCGTTTTAGCCGGTCACTAAGCCGGTCAAGGATAAACGCGATAGAGCATCCGAGGGAAGGGGATGACCTCGCGAATGTGCTCAGTCCCGCAAATCCAAGCAACCGTGCGCTCCAGGCCCAGGCCGAAGCCGGCATGCGGCACGCTGCCGTAACGGCGCAGATCGAGATACCACTGAAAGGATTCCTCGGGCAGATTGTGCTCGCGGAGGCGCTGGACGAGGGTTTCATAACTCGAGAGGCGCTCGCCGCCGCCGATAATCTCGCCGTAGCCTTCAGGGGCGATCATGTCGAAACTCAGCGAAAGCTCGGGCCGCTCGGGGTCGGTGGCCATGTAAAAGGCTTTCATCGCTGTCGGGTAGCGGTGGATTATCACGGGCTTGTCGAATTCCTTCGAAATGATCGTTTCTTCGTCGCCGCCGAAATCGTCGCCCCACTTCGCTGGGTTGCCGGCCTTTTGCAGTACTTTGATGGCATCGTCGTAGCTGATGCGCGGGAAGGGCGGCTTGATTTTTTCGAGCTTCGCGACGTCGCGTTCGAGCATGGCAAGTTCGCGCGCGCGATTTTTTACGACAGACTGTACCACCGCGCTGACGAGTCCCTCGCCGAGTTGCACCATGTCTTCAAGGTGCGCGTAGGCGGCTTCGGGCTCGAGCATCCAGAATTCGGTAAGGTGGCGGCGCGTTTTTGATTTTTCGGCGCGGAACGTTGGGCCGAACGTATAGACCTTGCCGAGCGCAGCGGCGGTGGCTTCGACGTAGAGCTGGCCGGATTGCGTGAGATAGGCTTTCTGGTCGTCGATGTAGTTCACTTCGAAGAGCGTCGTGGTGCCTTCGCATGCGGCGGGAGTAAAGACCGGCGCGTCGGTAAGCGTGTAGTCTAGTGAATCCATGTAGTTGCGCGCTGTGCGTTCTGCTTCTGCACGGATGCGCAGAATGGCGGCCTGGCGCGGCGTGCGAATCCAGAGATGGCGCTTATCGAGCAGGAAATCTACGCCGTGCTCTTTCAGCTGGATCGGATATGGCTCTGAATCCGAAACGCGCTGGACGACTTCGATCCCGCTGATATGAATTTCGTATCCGCCGGGGGCGCGCGGCTCGGCCTGGATTTTTCCTGTGACGATTACGCTTGATTCCTGGGGGAGTCCCTTGAGCGCTTCGAAAGCTAGAGGCTGCTCTTTGAGCGAAACAACGCCCTGCATCACGCCCGTGCCATCGCGAAAAATCGGGAACAGAAGCTTGCCAGATTCCCGGAGATTGTAGAGCCAGCCGCGAATCGTCACCGTTTCGCCGGCGTGCTGACCGGCCTGTTCGATGGTGATGATTGGCGTGGAGTTGGGAGTGGGCGCTTGCGCTTGTTGGGTCATTCAGTCGTCCGTTTCATTTTGGGTTCGCGATTAGGATTTGGTGGCGCGGTCGCGCTTAGTATCCAGATTTTTCTCAAGCTTGTCGAACGTGGAGCGGATTTGATCGAGGATCGGTGTTGCGTCCGGCTGAGCTTTTAATTCCAGCACCATAGCGACCGCCTGAGGCGCGTTGGCAAATGCACCGAGAGCAGCGTCCCAATCAATCGTGCCGTTGTAGGGGAGCAAATGCTCGTCCTTCTCGCCGTGATTGTCGTGGATGTGCGCGGTGACCAGCCGATCGCGCATTGCGTCGAAGGCAACCTCGACGGTCGCGTCCATGTGCGCGTGGCCCGTGTCGAGGCAGAGCCGGAGGTCGTGCAGATGCGTATCCACAATGAAATGCTGGAGCGACGCGGGAGCGCCGATTTCGTTTGGAGTGTTTTCAAGGGCAATCGTGACGCCGCGCGCCTTCGCGAAGACAGTGAGAATCTCAAGCGAGGTGAATGCGGCATCGAGCTTGCGCTGGTCGGCCGAATCACGGCCATGTCCAATATGCTGAATAAGATAGCGGAAGGGGATGCGCTCAGCCACATCGAGGGCCCGCTTCACTTCGTCGACCGCGTCGAGGCGCCGGATCCGCTCGGTATCGGAAATCGAGATGGGAACGCCGCTTTCGCGCCCGGGCGCCAAGTCGCGCTCGGTCGGCGAGTGCAGAGAGTGAAGCTCCAGATGGTATTCGCCAAGCGCGTCAGAGAGCTCCCGAATCTTTTGCTCGTCGCGGTAGTTGAAATGGCTAGGGGCGCAAAAGACCTCGATTGCTTCGATTTTCGCGCGCCCAATTTCCGCCAGCAACCCCGTGGTCAGGGGTTGGTGGATGTAGCGGTAAGTCGAGAGGATGCGGCGCATTACGGCCTCGCGACGGGTGAGCTTTGGAATTGTTGACGATAACCCAAGCGTTTCATGACGGATTAGGGTAGCAGGTGCGGGCTAGTTTGCAAACGCGCGTTGTGCGCAGATTTCGGGGGATGAGCATGCGGAGGGGCCAGGGATGAGCGGTGATATGAATCGTTCTAGAAACCTGTGGCGGCGCCGGGGTGGCGGGGTTCGGGAGCTCCGAGACGCTCGCCCGTGTGCGGATCGATGCCGATTGCTTCGACCAGGCCAACCCAGCCCGGTTTGTCGGCGAATTTGTAGCCGCGGGCTTCGAGATCTTTTGCGACGTCGGGCGGGAAATTGGGTTCGAGCAGGACTGTGTTAGGAAGCCACTGTTGATGAAACCGCGGGGCGTTGATCGCGGCTTGCGCGTCTTCGCCGAGGCGCATCCAGTTGAGAATTGTCAGCATCGTGCCGGAAATGATGCGCGGGCCGCCGCGTGCGCCGGTGACGAAGCTAAGCTGGCCGTCGCGGAGGAGAATCGTGGGCATCATCGAGCTGAGCGGGCGTTTGCCCGAGGCAATCGCGTTTGCTTCGGATTGAATGAGGCCGTACATATTCGCGGTGCCGGGGTGCGCGGTGAAGTCGTCCATTTCATCGTTCAGGAAGTAGCCATCGGCAGTGGCGACACCGGAGCCGTAGAGATTGTTGAGAGTGTAGCTATTGGCGACGGCATTGCCGGCGGCATCGACGACGGAGAAGTGGGTTGTGTGGCCGTCGGTTGCCGAAGCAGCGAAGTTGCGATTGATGACATCGCTGTTTCGCGCGGCGGCAGCCGGGCTCGAAATTTGGGGGCATGAGCCGGGCGATGTGTTTGCGTCTTCGAAAGCTGCAGGGTTGCCCGCGTGTATATTTTCGCTCGATGAGGCGTGCTGGGGATCGATGGTGCGGCGAAGCACGTCTGCGTAGCAAGTCGACGTGATGCCACGCAGCGGAACTTTTGCGAAAGCGGGATCGGCAAGATAGGTGGAGCGGTCGGCAAAGGCGCGACGCATCGCTTCAATTGCCCAATGGACGGACTGTGCGTCGTTCCAGGATTTCAATTCGATCGGAGCGAGAATATTGAGAGCTTCAATCGCGATGCTACCTGAGCTGGGCGGCGGGCCTGTGATCACCTGCCAGACGTGGCCATTCACTTTGTAATCGGATGTCAGGGGCTCGCGAACTATCGGTTTGTAGTGCGCCAGATCTTCCAGTGAGATAAGGCCGCCTTCGCGCTTCATTTCGGCGGCCAGATCATGTGCGGTTCGGCCGCCGTAAAATTCGCCGGGGCCGTTCTTAGCTATACGCCGCAACGTGGCGGCTAGCTCCGGCTGTCGAAAGGTTTCTCCGGCCTGATAGTAGGCGCCGTTCTTGAGGAATATCCGGCGAGAAATGGGGAATTGGTCGAAGGTCGTTTCCATCGAGCGGAGCGACGCGGCGAGTTTCTCGCTCACCAGAAATCCTTCTTCTGCGAGACGGATCGCCGGGACCATCGCGTCAGCGAGACTCATCGTTCCGTAGGTTTTGAGAGCAAGCGCAAGTCCCGCGACAGTGCCGGGAACGGCGACTGACCGATAGCCGACGAGCGAGGCTTGCGAGTCAACACTCCCATCGGATTTCACATACATATCGCGCGAGGCTTTGGCAGGCGCCACTTCGCGATAGTCAATGAAAGCCGTGCGGCCATCCGCGAGATGCACGAGCATAAAGCCGCCTCCGCCGATGTTCCCAGCTTCGGGATCGACGACAGCGAGAGCGAATCCTAGGGCAACAGCTGCGTCAATCGCATTGCCACCGCGCTTCATGATTTCGGCACCTACGTCCGATCCGAGCTTTTCGTCGCTCACCACCATCGCTTTCGCGCCGCGCACGGGCTGTGAGGGCCAGTCAAAATGCTGAGCGGGTGGCGTAGGTGGCGACTGAGGATATTGGACGAGAGCGATGGTGGGAAAAATAGCCAGAAGCGGAGCAGCAAAAATGAATTTCGCGGCAAGTTTCATTTGCGAAACGAATTTATGCGAATGGGATTCGCGCGTCAAGGTTCGGAAACGATCGAATGCGATCGTCGCAGAGGATGCATCGTGGATTGCGGACACTAAGAAGGTGTTAGGACGGCGATAGCAGCAATTCGCTAGCGTGCGAGGAAATAGACAAACGCGGCAGCGACGGCGGCGCCGGCTACGACGGCAAACACCACCCAGATCGTCAGGCCGACATTGTGGCGCCGGAGACTCTGATCGCTAGTTTGAATTTGCCTGCTCGGCGAGAAGGGCTGCGTATTGGTTCGCGAAGGCTGCAGCTTCGGGTCTGGACCTGGGGTCGTTTTCGGGTGTGATCTCGATGACGTCGCCGGGCATCGTTAGTTGATCGTAACGCGGGCGAGATACTAGTCCAGAATTGAATCGAGGGGAAGTACAAAAAAAGTAACGGCATCAGACTCGGAAGGATTTCGCGACTTCCACGCAGAGGCGAAGCTTCTCAATGGCCTCGTCCACCGTACGGGTCTTGAGGCCGCAGTCAGGATCGATCCAGACCTTTTCTTTCGGAAGGATGGTGAGAGCACTCTCCACGCGCCTGCGAACCGCTTCACGGCCTTCCATTTTGTGGGAGTGTACGTCGACGACGCCGAAACTGATGTCCTTCGTAAAGGGATGGCGACGAAATATCTCCAGAAGATCCAGATCGCTATTGGACATTTCGAGATCGAAGTTATCGACGGCCAGGTCGAGCATGCCGGGGTAGATGTGCTCGAATTCGCCGTAACACGCGTGGGTGATGAAATACGCATTGAGGTCCTTCGTGGTGTGCTCCATGGCTTCAAGCGCGATGGGTAGCTCCTCGGGGCGAACGGAGAGCGCGGGCTCGTCGATCTGAATGATTTTGCAACCGGCCGCGATTAGAGCCTCGACCTCCTTGCGGATCACGGCGGCGAGAGCCATGGCAGTGGAGCGGCGGTCGGGGTAGTGCTCGTTAAAGCTCCAGTCCATGATCGTATAGGCGCCAGTGAGCATTCCTTTCACCGGTTTTTTTGTGAGGCCCTGGGCGAATTGCCACGAGTCAACGGTTACAGGACCGGGCCAGGAGACGTCACCCGTTATGATCGGCTTGTGATAGTAACGATTGCCGTACGCCCGGACGAGGCCGCCTTCTGTGAATCCCGGAAGACGCTCGGCAAAGTATGCGACCATGTCGCCGCGATACATCTCGCCATCCACGAGAACGTCCACACCCAGCTTTTCCTGTGTCTCAATCCAAAATGTAGTGGCTTTGCGCTCTAAGTCGCGAAGTTGATCCGCTGCGATTTTGCCCTTTGCGAAATCGGCGCGGGCGCGGGCGAGGTAGTCGGGTTTCGGGAAGCTGCCGACGGAAGTTGTGGGGAAAAGAGGCAGTTGCAGACCGAGGTGTTCGAGTTTTTCGCGGCTCATGCGGAGAAGAGTCCTCTAGGCCACCACGGCCGCGCGAATTTTAGCGAGCAGCTCGAGCTTGGCAAAGGCACGATCGCGGGGAAGATACTCGAGACCGCAGGAAGAATTGAGATAGGCGCGCCCACGTTGAATTTTTGGCAGGAGGCGATCGATCTGGCGGGCAACTTCGCCGGCGTCTTCGAGTTTTGTGTTGCGTCCATCAACGAGACCGAGGCCGAGAGGCTTGGGAGAACCGGCCGAAGCGACGAGGTCAATGAGTTTCGGGTTGTAAGTGAAATCAAGGCCGATGATATCAACTGGAACGGTGACGAGTTTTTCGTAGAGCGGTGCCGGATCATGAAAGTAAACATACAGCGCCAACTCCGGGCGGCTCCCTTCTGCGGCAGATTTGTCGCGCGCTGCAATGAGCTTTGTCACGGCCTTTTCGAAAATCTTCCAATCCTCTGGATATTTAATGATCGCGGGCTCATCGATTTGAATCACTGAGGCCCCGATTTGTGCGAGCTCGACAATCTCAGCGGCGAGCGCGTCCGCATAAGCAATGGTTCGCTCTTCGAGCGATGAGAAAGGATCGACAGCGCCGTTTCCAGTGTGAGCGGAAAGCGAAAACTTTGCCAATGTGTATGGACCGGTCAGGACAGGCTTGATGGAGAGCTTACCGGCGAGATTCTTCGGTGTTGGAAGATGCCCAAGCGCGTTGCGAGCGAAACTGAAATCTTTGGCGACGAGCGGTTCGCTCCGCTTGGGTGTACCGCTGATCACCGGCTGGCGAAAATAAAAGTTGGTGTCGAAATAGCGCTGCAAGCCGGCGATCTTGACATTGGCAAGTTTGGCCGCCAGGTGCGAGATCGGGTCGTACCAACGAATTTGGCCATCGGTGATCACTTCGAGGCCGGCTTTCAGCTGGTCGGCGATAGCGCGGCGGACCATTTCGTTTTCGGCGTCGAGGAGGTCCGCGGTGTTGCGTTCGCCGCAGTCGAGAGATGCGGTGGCGCGACGGAGAATCTGAAGCTCCAGGCTGTCGCCGATACGCGGATAGCTGCCGGTATTTGCGAGGTGCAAACCGGGAAGCATTGGATCATGCGACGAACTCATGCGCACGGCCTCTTAAAAGGGATTCGGGATGACGTTAGACGAAACCGATGGGAGCGTCAAGGCGAGGGTGGATTTGCTCGCTTCGAGGGCTAAGGCAAGGACGACGGGGAATCGCACGCAACGGCCGTCTCGGCGGAGAACACGGGCATAATTTGCACGGCGTCGCCGGTAGCGGCTGCAAACGATGAGTAGGGATCGAACACGATCGAAAGATTGGTTTCCGTGTCCGGAAGCACATTGAAAGAACCATCCGTAATGCGATCGGATGTAATCAGCAAATCGCGCGCTCCATTTTTAAGTGCCAGGGTGTGCGCGTGCCCATTTGTGTCTACGACGCAGTTGAAATTTGGTCCGTTACATTCGTTGCGTTTCGGTTGCGGTTCGCCGGAAGCACCCTGATCGGGAACGAGGCGCAGTCGAATCTGACGATACACGCTGGCGCGAACGGTGGACTTCTGAGTGAGACGAGATGCGCATGAGACACCAGAAGTGGTGGCCATCAGATCAATTTGCACGGGCTCGGTTGCGAGCTGAGGCGCCAACTCCTGCCAGTCGGGGGAATCTTCGGCTGCAACGGAGTTGGGATTCGCTTCGATTCCACGGAGAGCGATGAAGACGTGCTGAAGATTGGGCGACATCGGAGCAACGGGCGAAGGACGGACGGAATTGATGCCGACGATGATGGTTCCATTTCCAGCGCCGAGGTTGCACGTGGGCGGATTCGTGGTGGAAGTCGTATTCGGAAAAATGCCGGTTATGACGAAGCAGGTGTCGCCGCAACCGATCAGCAAGAAACAAAGGAGCAGACTCGCACCACAGAGTAGGAGAAAGCGTGGCTGGGTCTGTCGTGGCATCGGTGTGCTGCCAAAAGAACGGTGCATGGAAGCGAGCAGCCTAGAGAAGTATCCGCGCCGGGCGTCAATGGGTCAAATTTTGGCGAGGTGAAGAAAATTCGAAAATTGACGCGCGACTTACCAGCAACGAATTAGGATTCGCGCGAGTCGCCAACTGAAAAATACGTGCAATCGGGATGATGGAAGACGAGGGCGCTGACGCTGGCTTCCGGGTCCATCATCATGCCTTCGGTGAGGTGGACGCCGATTTCCTCCGGACGCAGGAGGAGCCAGATGCCGGACTGATCTTCGAGATTGGGGCAAGCTGGATAGCCAAAGCTGTAACGCTTGCCACGGTAGCGCGAAGTGAAGCGGTCGGCCATGGTGAGCGATGGCGGATCGGGGAAGCCCCAATCTTCGCGGATTCGGCGATGCAGCCATTCTGCGCAGGCTTCGGCTGTTTCGATCGCGAGCGCCTGAAGGCCGTGCGAATAAAAATAGCGGCCGGCGGACTTTGCTGCTTCAGCACGCTCGCGGATGCCAGCGCCTGCACTGACTACAAAAAGCGCGACGTGATCGCGCGAGCCATTCGTTGCGGGGAGGATGTAGTCGCTCAGGCAGAGATCGCCGGGTGGATTCTGACGTTGGAAATGAAAAGTGTGAAT
>DATNKB010000346.1:0-5146 GCA_035603595.1 Candidatus Dormiibacterota bacterium | reverse complement strand
CGCGGACGACAGCAACATCGCTCGCGGCGTCCTAGCCAAGTTTTTCGCCCAACGAGATTTCGATGTCTGCGAAGCTGTCGATGGCGAAGATACCATCGAGAAAGCTCGGAAACTCAAGCCCGATCTGATCCTTCTGGATGTCGCGATGCCCCACACGAATGGCATCGCTGCGGCCTCTGTCCTGAAAGACATGCTGCCAAACGTTCGCATAGTTCTGTTCACCATGTATACCGAAGCGATCGCCAGAGCATTCCCTCACGGAGAGTTTGCCGCTGACGCAGTTATCAGTAAAGGGGACGGCATGGAGAAACTGGAACAGTGCGTTCAAAGCCTGCTGCGTTCATAGCAATCGTAGCCGGACCACGAACAAGTTGCGGGGCGTTCTTCCTCATTCATTGAATTCGCGGAAACCAACGGACATGACTAGGCGCAATCGTCCAGCGGATCAATGAACTTTTGCTGCGTCGAGTCCCAGACTCGATAATCGTCCGTGCCGGTGGATGCGAGTCCCATCAGTCGCTTCTTTAATGTAACGATATCCTCGACGGCTTCAACCCACAGGATGGATTCATTTATCTTTTTGAAGATGTCATACTTCGCGACCATTTAGAGACCTCCGGCCCTGCAAAAATGTGCTGTGCAAAAGAATCGGATGCCGTTCGCCCTCCAATGGTGTCAATATTTCTGTATCTCTAAGCGTTGGCTGCGGCATTAGGAAGGCGAATTTCGCGCCCGGAGCATACTCAGCCCACTCAAATTTTGGGCCGCGAAGGAATTGGCGTGGCGGTCAAAGATTTTACGGTGTGCCCACGGTGCCAAGGGCTGGTTTCAGGGATGACGGAACTACCTGCATCTATGCCGCGACGCTGGCGAGATTGAAGTACACGACACCCCGGACGATCCGGAAGAAGAGCAAGAGCGGTAGGCGCTAGCGCGCGGCGCGGACATGAAACGGGCCAGAGGAATTTGATGCACTATTTGATTGCCTACTCGAGCACGCCTGAACCGTACGGAAAGTTTGTTTGGTCTCCGAATATCGAAAATGCCACTCCGTTTCCCTCTTCAGTCGCCGCGGAAGCTAAACGGAGCACCGTGGCTGATGCTATGGGTGTCATCGAGCATGATGGTAGGTGGTACATCGTCAAAGTGTAGAATCAGCGGTCGCCGCCAATGGAATATCCGAGCGTTGGTTTCGGTAAACCTAAACCCCCAATCCGAGCCCTATGGAAAGACTTTCTGGTCTCCAAGTCCTGAACAAGCGACTCCGTTTGGCTCTCAAGGGGAAGCTGACGCTTGGAAAAAGGCCACGTCCGACGCGACCGGCGTAACTGAAGTCAACGAGAAATGGTACGTGGTCAAAGCATAGACCACGCAACCGAAGTAACGCGATTCGATTGCTGCCGTAGTGGTGCGCTATCCGATTCTCGAGCGCAGGGTCGCCGATGATTTATCGAGCCAGTATTCATTGCCAGTTGGCAGCCAGCGGTGAGCGATAGGTACAAACGCTTTCGGATTGTGCACCAGAACAAAGTCATTCCCCGGTCGTTTAGGGTGGTTCACGCAGTCTGCCGAACTGTAAAGTACAGCGCTGACATGTGCGGATTCATCTCGAAGAAACACATCAGTATCTACTGGGCACTTTGACTTCTTCATTACGTGATCACGATGCTCGATGGAGCGCCCAACAATTTTCCTTGCTGCGCGATTTATCTCCAGGATCGGGCTCCCAACACCAAGAACAGCGCGGACAATATTAGGAACTGGTCCCTCATTGAAACGAAAAGGTAGGCGCCCTCCGGAGACCGCTACGATTGCCGCGTCTCCGACCGAGATTGTTCCGCGTTCGATGTATTGCCTGAGCTTCAAGATCTTCGCGTCTATTGCGGTACGAAGCCGGAGCACGAAGGCGTCAATCGGGACGGTGAACACCTGGCCCGGCAGCGGCTCGCTCAAGGCATCAGCCCCACCGCCGGATTCCGGCATTACGGCCTCGATCCAGACAGGGGGATTTTCGGCAAGAAGGTCGGGCCCTTCCTCTGGATGTGTCCGATCTGCTCTCGTGACCAGCTGGATGCCCGCATTGTGCAAAGCATAGGCGAGATAAAGTTCCCACCAGGTGGGGTAGAAGTCCTTTGTCGCCCGGTGCTGTGGATCAGAGCCGAGGAATTGGCCACAGCTTTCTTGAATCTGCTCAAACAACAGTCGCGCTTTGAGAGTGTATAGATTGGACGATTCCCGGATTTTGGAATAAATCGGATCATCCATAGGGTAGCTCCCCTACTTGGGAGGATACCCTAGCGACTATTGTCGAGAAAGTTCCTGATCTTGGCGATCCACCTTTCAATTACTAGCTGTTGCTCCGCAGGCATTGGAGAAAGGCTTCAGATGAGGCTGGTGCTTCGACACGGGGCGGAATATTACCCACACTTCAGCATCTGCAAAGATTCGGCGAATCGGGGCTAGGAAGGGCAAGTCACTATTAGACATGTCGAACAGCACGGTCGCCGGGCGTGACATAACGATTTTGCCCCACCGCTAGCGACGAAACTGTTAGGCTCTGCCCAACCCAATGCCCTACGAGACCTTCGAACTGCGATTTGAAAGCTGTGGCCATACGATGAAGATTCCACTTCAACACAACTCCGACCACGATCGATGCTTTGTGTGTCACCCGGAGCTGCGTGACATCCCTGCTTCCGGAAAATGCCCGGCGTGCGTTAGTGCGGCGGCACACAAGAGTCGGGGTCGGGGAGCGGGCGGGTAGCTGAGGCAAATACCCCTCTTCTCGAAGTCTGCAGGTCGCTGAGACTCCGCGGCACCGATAATCTCGAAAGCCGTCCGCAGAATAATTCGACAGACTGTTTTAGCATAGGCACGGCTAGTTTCCAATGCAGCAATACAGGAAGTACCTGATTCTTGGTGGCTGCGCTCTTATGCGATCTTGGTTGCGTCGCTTTTCAGGCCATCTCATCGCGGCAATATGACCAACGGAATCTTGATTGCTGACGATAGCGAAGTTTTCCGAAGAGCCGTCCGCAGTTATCTCACCCTACGAGAGTTTGAAATTTGCGGTGAGGCAATTGACGGCACCGACGTTCTCGAAAAAGCAAGCGCGCTACAACCCGCCTTGGTTATTCTCGACCTCCGAATGCCTAAGATGAACGGCGTGGAAGTCGCATCCGTCCTGAAGGGCCGCATGCCTGATGTGCGTATCCTACTCCTCACGATGTACGACGAAGTCTTAGGATATAAATCGCTCATGTCAGCAATCGGTATCGACGCGATGATGGCCAAGACTAACTGCTTCAAGACGCTTGGGGGATGCGTCCGCGGCTTGCTAAATAACTGACTCGCCGGACACCGGAAATGGTTAAGATTCTCATCGCAGACGATAGTGAACTGGTACGCTCAAAGCTGGCAGACGCTCTCTCCACGCATGCTGATTGGAGTATTTGCGGCCAAGCGGCGAACGGGCGGAAGGCCGTCCTTCAGGCCCTTGACCTAAGCCCGGACTTAATCCTCTTAGATTTTTCCATGCCGATGCTTTCTGGCTTACAAGCGGCCGAAGAAATCCTGAAACTGATGCCGCTTGTTCCGGTCGTGCTTTACACCGTCTACGACGACGCGCAAATGGAAGCCGAAGCAAAGAAAATAGGCATCTGCAAAGTTATTTCGAAATCCAAATCAGAGAATCTTGTCGCCGAACTGGAAGCAGTTCTGGGTAAAACCACATGAAATACCCCGGAAGTCTTTACTGCAAATAGAAGCCCCGCCAGCCCACCTAGCTAGGGTTTTGGGACCCCAGTTGGCCCCAAAACTTTTCCGGCCGTCCGCTTGTGACGACTGCGTGGAGTTGTGGCAAAATCCCCGTTTCCGGCGGAGCGCAAGGTTGCACATCGTCACGCTGATTGCTTCAGCCCACGTGCAGCCATCGGTGTACTGAGGGCATGGCTCCGCAAGCAGGCGCCTCAACGACACCGATACAAGATCGCGCGGGCGCCCTAACGGATTCCCGCTTTCGCCCGGCGTACTTCTGACCGATGACAAAGAAATTATTCGCCATTCAATTCGGTTTGGCACGTACAAGGGGCTGGCGTTTTCTGTTAGACTCACGACAGCTAAGAACACCCAAAACCTGGCGCCGGTAGAATCGCTCCTGTCCAGCATTCTACCGGCGCTTTTTCTTTGCTCGACACGCTATCAGGCAGGTGATTTGGCGATCTCGACCCACGTTTGAAGGATCAGCTGCTGATCAGGGGCTATTTGGAGGAAACCTATGCCCGTTCCCAGCGCAGCGTGGACATGAGCCACGCGCGCCCAAGTCTCAAACGACTCCGAAGCCACCTCAATTCTGACCTGCACTATGCTGTTTAGCGGAAATTGGTCAACCGATTCGACAAAACAGCCCTTTAGACTGATGTCAGAGGTTCGCCCCGTAAACTCAAGACCTGAAATCGGCTCTAGGACTGTGACACGCGCGGCAAATGAATAGCGCGGAACGGATCGCTTTTGAGCGAACCGCGCGCCAGCTTCAATGTCCCCAGACTGAATAGGCCTCGACCTGATCGCCGGTTTCACGTAGGGTTTTTTCATTTGGCCCTATTGCTAGTGACACCTGACCCCAATTCGTTCCAAGTTCTGTTAGGTGAGATTCCACGAAAGGAAGGGCGGTTTCAATCTACTTTGAAGATGTTACCTCAGAGGATAATTAGCATCTGTAGAACGCTAGAATCATAGGACGCCTTCATTTAGCGCGCTAGTTAAGACTTGGCGATCGGAGGCTTGGGTGAAAGGGAGATAGAGTCCACCAGCGAGCGTGCCTCAGATCCGGGTGCCAAGGGATCATATTTCTCGGGCATCAATTTATTGAGTTCAATAATAATTTCGATAAGTTTGTCTGGGTCGCGCTCATGCGACGCTCTTTTCCACCAGATCGCGCCAACGTCGGTTCGTAAGAGTCTGCATGAAACAAGGCTTAAGCCGTTCAGGTCGAGCCGGCTGTCACATACCGCACACTTGTGTTGTTTACCGCAAACCAGTCCCGCGCATTCAATATTTTAGGAAGTGTGGCGTTTTGAACAGTTTTAGTTCAGCGCAGCTGTTATAAATCTCGCGTCCCCACGTCCAGGACCACGGAGCGTGTTTT
>DATNKB010000345.1:0-12243 GCA_035603595.1 Candidatus Dormiibacterota bacterium | reverse complement strand
ATGTGCTTAGTTCACGTGCATGTTCGCGCGAGTTTTGTCCCACTCGCCACGCTGCGGAGGAATCGCGATGAGAGAGCTTGTCGAGTCAATTGCGAAAGCGCTGGTAGACCATCCGGACGATGTGAAGGTTCAGTCAGTAGAAGGCGAGCAGGTAACCGTGCTGGAACTCCGAGTCCACCCTGAAGATTTAGGCAAAGTGATCGGACGTCAGGGCCGCACGGCAAAATCAATCCGCACCCTGCTCGGTGCAGCGGGAATGAAATTGCGGAAGCGGTTCACGCTGGAAATTCTCGAGTAGAGCAAATCGAGCCTTCACCTCAGTCGAGCCGCGTCACCGTAGCGCGCATTCTGCGCCCGCACGGCAGGCGCGGCGAAGTGGCTGCAGAAATCCTCACCGATTTTCCCGACCGCCTCACTCGCTTGAAATCCGCACAATTGTGGAATGGACGCTCCGAGCCGCGAAATGTCGTGGTCCGCTCGTGCTGGCTTAGCCATAGCCGCGGCGGCCAGGCCATTTTCCTTTTCGAGGACTCCAATTCAATCTCCGACGCCGAAAAACTAGTCGGCCTCGAAGTCCAAATCCCGCTAAGTGAACGCATATCTCTCCCCGCCGGCAGCTTCTACGTAAGCGATCTGGTCGGCTGCGAAGTCTATGAACGCGACAGCGGAAAACCAGTCGGCCAAGTACGCGACGTCCAGTTCCCCGGCGAGGAATTGAAAGGAACGCCCCTACTGGAAGTAGATTCCGCGAGTGGCGAATTGCTGATCCCGCTAGCCCAGGAAATCTGCGTACAGATCGACACCGCCGCCCGCCGCATCGAGGTTGTCTTACCCGAAGGCCTCCGCGACCTCAATCAGGAATAACTGTTCACAGTTTTGCATCGAATCCCCTGGCCTGCAGGTGGCGGCAATCTTTGTAGCCTCCACCGTCGATTGCAACTCAGGCTATAATCGGGTAAGCGCTGGGGCAATATCTGCAAGGTTGGCCGTATGGCGTAAGGCCACTTTCCTTCAATGAGTGATCGCTTGGTCCAAGGGGAAACAATTTGGAAGCTCCCGAGGGCATTTGGTTGGGTCCTCCCCCTCGGCGCGGCTTGGATGTTTGTTCTCGTTTATACCATTCTGCATGTCTTCCTCGGTATCCCGACGGCCCACATTTTGTCCCCGTATATTGCGTTCGCCGCGTTGACTCTTGCGATGGGTATTGGCGTATTTTGGGGCGCTCGATACAGTGAGCGAACTAGAAGCATCAGGCCAGTTCTTTGCGTGGTGGCGGTATATGGCTTGGTATGCTTCCCGCTTTGGGCGCACTATGCTCTCTCGCTTGGAATTGGTAGGCCGGAGTCGGTCGTCGCCGGCACCTGGATCAGCGAGGGGGTTTGGTGTGCGGGCTCGATTTGGGCAATATGGAAAAGCGGGCCGTTGAAACCTACGTCGCGGGACTGATTTCTTTGACATCGTCGTGCCGTCGTTGTCGCCCGCGGTTTCAACCGCGGGGAAAACCAAACGATAAGCGCGGGGCCCTAGCCCCTGAAGGAATGCCACCTGAGGTAGCATTAGCAAGAATGCGTTTCGATCTCATCACAATTTTCCCTGAATTCTTCACCGGCCCGCTCGATTACGGCATCGTTCGCCGCGCCCGCGAAGCGCGCCTGATCGAAACGCACATCCACGACCTGCGCAACTTTACTCACGACCGCCATCGCACAGTAGACGACCGCCCATTCGGCGGCGGCGAAGGCATGGTGATGAAGTGCGAGCCGTTGTTTGAGGCCGTCGAATCTCTCGTAGGACCGCCGGCCGAAGGGGGGCCGCCGCGCGGCACAGCCATCGTGCTGCTCTCCGCCGCCGGAAAAGTCTTCCATCAGGAAACCGCGCGACGATTCGCGCAGCTCGACCGAATCGTCCTGATCTGCGGCCGCTATGAAGGCGTTGACGAACGCGTCGCCGAGCACCTGGCTACCGACGAAATCTCCGTCGGCGATTTCGTGCTCTCAGGCGGCGAGCTCGCCGCAGCGATGATCCTCGACGCAGTCACACGCTTAATGCCCGGCGCCCTAGGCAACGAAGATTCCACAGTAAATGAATCCTTCAGCGCTGCTGTTGTCGAACCAAGCGCCACTCGCCTGGCGATCACGAGTCACGAGTCACCACTTACGAGTCACAGTAATCACGGCATCCTCGACTATCCTCATTACACGCGCCCGCCGTCATTCCGCGGCTGGGATGTTCCCGAAATTCTCCTCGGCGGCAACCACGAAGAAATCCGCCGCTGGCGTCACCAGCAAGCCTTGGAAAAAACGCAACGCAACCGTCCCGACCTTCTCGCTCGTGGTCTTTCAGATCGACCCAACAGGTGATGCGCTCCAGACCCCGGAGACCATTGTCACCGAGGATGCACTTCCGTAACGCCGGCTTGCCCTGAGCCTCGAAGGGCGTCTCGCCGGCTCTTTTGCGTGCGGCTGGCAACATCGCGCCATATTGAAAAGCACTCGCGGTGGACTCAATCGCAATTTAATGTAGGAAAAACCCCCGAATTTCGGTAGAATTACAGATTGTGCGTCGTAAGCTGGCCCCACCTGAGCGGGTCTGCACGGACAAATAGAAATGAAACCGATACTTCGCAGTGTGCAAGACTCTCAACTCCGCAAAGATCTCCCCGAATTCCGCCCGGGCGATACCATTCGCGTCAACGTCCGCCTGAAGGAAGGTGAGGGCGATAAAGAGCGTATCCAGCCGTTCGAAGGCGTGGTGATGAGCCGACGCGGCGAAATGCTGGGCGAATCGTTCACGGTGCGTCGGGTCAGCTTCGGAATCGGCGTCGAGCGAATCTTCCCCATGCATTCCCCGATGATCGGCTCAATCGAAGTGGTACGCCAGGGCCGCGTGCGCCGCGCCAAACTGGGCTACCTGCGCGGACTACGTGGCAAAGCTGCCCGCATCAAGCGCGTCGAAAAATTCGAAACAGCCGCTGCCGCCGCCGGAACCACAGAAACCAAGTAACCCCGTTACAGAATCTCAAACTCAAATTCCGAGCCCGCTCCGAATAATCGGCGCGGGCTTTTTGTTTGTACGAAGTGTGGTGAGCTGATCGAAATTTTGATGGTAGCTGATTCACGCCCGTAGGAGCACAGGCAGGAGTGCCCGTGCCACTAGTGCAGGAAAGGCCTCAAATCTCCCCAAAGAATCGCGCCCGCACGCTGTCATCCATTGGAAGATCGGGCCCACTGAACAGGTAATCGGGCACGCGCGTAGGATCCTTCGCGATCAACGGCATCGCCTTCTGGCGCCGCAATCTCGCTTCCGGTGTCTGCTCCTGAAAAACTTGCCGCTGCCACACCCCAGCGGTATGGCATTTTGCAAAATATTCGTCGTGCTCAGAAGCATACGCGTGTCCCGCGCTGTCCCAATCGGGCGACGCGAGAAGATGATCGCGGAGCACCCGCGCGTCGCGAAACGAAATCGCCATTCCTTGCCCATGGGTCGGATCGCTCGTCGCAGCCGCGTCACCGATTAGCACCACACTGTTCCGGTACGGATGCTCCACCCAGAAGTCGTCTGTTTCAAACGAAGCCAGCGGCCCGATGCACTCTGCGGCGCTCAAGAAAGGCGCCAGCACGGGTGCCGTCCGCGCGAATTCAGAAAAGAGGAGTTTCACATCGCCGCTGCCTTGCAAACGGTAATTCATGGTCGAGGGATAGCCGAGGTAAACGCGGAAGCGACCCTTCGTCTGGGGAAATATCGTTGCAACCGTGCCTAATTCCGGGTTGAATTGAACGAAGGCTATGTCGTCCCGCGTTGCAACTCCCTTCAAAACTATGCCGCAAATCAGAAATGGGTTAGGCTCCTTTGTCAGCTCGAATCCAGCCCATTTTCGCGTTTGCGAGCTGCGCCCGTCCGCGCCCACTACGAGCCGCGCCGAAATTCGCTCCGAATTCTTGCCGCTGGCGGCGATCACAAACGCCAGCGCGCCTGGCTCGACTCCCCGCACCGTAACCCCGCGGCGTACTTCCGCACCAGATCGCTCAGCGGCCGTCAGCAGCACCTCCTGCATTTCCGGGTGCGAGTAGCCCATGGCGGGCTGCTGCTGCGCGGTCGTGGTAGTAAATTCGCGCGGAGGACCGCCCATGCCCAGGTCAATCCACGGAATCTTCTGCGCGCACTCTCTGCAAAAAAGATCGTAAATCCCCAGGGCTGCGATTTCGGCCACGCCCCACGGCATTAGGTACTCGCCGCGGATGCGGTCGCGGAAGCGCGTTTCCTGTTCGAGAATCAAGACCTTCGCGCCACTTTCAGCCATACACTTCGCCAGAGCCGAAGCCGCCATCCCTCCGCCAACGGTGATCAGGTCATAATGTGAAGATGACATGCTCGATTCTCTCCTGTTACGTGGCTCACATAGCGTGAGGGCGACGGAATTTTGGCCCATATTACAACTCATCACGAAATCCGTGTTGTAAAATGGCAACATGAGTCGCGCTATCAGGCCGCAGCGCACCGGCAAGCCTGTGCTAGAATTCGCGGACGTGGAAAGGCTCTGCTCGAGGCGTTACGAACGCGAAGCGCGGCAGCACGGCTGGCTTCGTATCGCCGGACTCGACGAAGCGGGTCGCGGATCGCTGTTCGGCCCCGTCGTCGCCGCAGCTGTCATTCTCAGTCCCACTCGCCGCATCGTTGGTCTGGACGATTCCAAGAAAATTAATCCTGAGCGCCGCTTCATTCTCGCCGAGCGCATCCGCCAGCACGCTTTGGCCTGGGCCGTCGCCGAAATTGATGCCAGCCGTATCGACGCCTGGAACATTTATCAGGCCAGCCGGCAAGCTATGGTCGCCGCCATCTCGCAGCTCCAGCCTCTTCCCGATTACCTCCTCCTCGATGCGCTCGAGCTCGATCTGCCCATCGAGCAAAAAGCCCTGATTCATGGCGACATGCGATCCGCCTCAATCGCCGCCGCCTCGATCCTGGCGAAAGTCGAGCGCGACCGCAGGATGGAGGAATACGACCAGCTCTATCCTCAATATGGTCTCGCGCAGCACAAGGGCTACGGCACTCCGGAGCACTTGGCCGCTCTTCGCCAACACGGTCCCACGCCGCTGCACCGGTTTTCATACGCGCCGGTAAGAGAAGCCCGCTGCTGGTCTACGGGCGCGACGCAGAATCCTCTCCCCCTTACAGAGCAGCCGATCGCCTTCATTCCCGAGTCCTAACGGTACCCTAGTACCGTGTTATCCCCTTCGTCACCACACCTTCGCCGGTTCATAGACCGCCGATTTTCAGCCGTGCTAACCTTCCTCCTCTACCTGCAGTAGGGAGCTAACGGGGCGGAAGGCTCTGCCGTCGAGGCTGCGCGCGCGAGGCAGACGAAATCATCCATGGCGTTCAACAAAAGCAAAGCGCTCGAAAACGCGCTGAAGTTCCTCAATCAGGGCAAAGTCCCTCAGGCCATCGCTGAGTATCAGCAAATTCTCCGCAACGACCCGAAGGATCAAGCCACATTGATGACGGTCGGCGACCTCTATGCCCGCCAGGGCGATATGTCGCACGCCATCGAGTACTTCGAGCGCCTCGCGCAGGTGTATCTCAACGACGGCTTCAACAGCAAAGCCATCGCGATCTACAAAAAAATTGCCAAGCTGGCGCCGAATGAACTGGCGCCGCTCGAACGCCTCGCCGACCTCTACGTCCAGCAAGGAGTGCTCAGCGAAGCGCGTCCGCTTTTCCTGCAAATTGCCGAAGCGCACCTGAAAGCGAATCACGCGCAGCGTGCCGTCGAAGTGCTGCACCGCCTGCTCGACGTCGAGCCTGAAAACCTGCGCGTACAGATGCGGCTGGCCGAGCTTTACAACGTGATGGGCCAGAAGAAGGAAGCGGCCCAAACCTATTTGAACTACGCCCAGCGCCTGTTCGATCGCGGCGAGCACGACGAAGCGGAAAAGCTTGTCCAGCGCGCGATTGAAGTCGATCCGGCGAACGGGGCGGCCATGCTCCTGCGCGCCAAATCTCTCATCGCGGGCAGCAAGGATCACGACGCCATCGCACTGCTCGAATCCCATCCCGAAGCGCACGCGGGCGGCGAAGTATCGCAGATGTTGCTGGACCTCGAAATCAAGTCCGGCCAAACCGAGAAGGCCGCCGATCGCGCCCGCAAGCAGCTCGCGCGTGGCCACCAGCACACGGCTCCGCTCTATACCGTGGTTGAAACGATGATCGCGAACGGCCAGGGAATGGAAGCGATGCGCCTGCTCCAAGAGCTTCGCCATCCGATGATCGAAGCGGGCGAGCAAGACAAATTCCTGAAAGCTGTTTCCGCCATCGTCGAGAAACAGCCGAAGGAAGCGGCGCCTCTGGAACTGATGGTCGATTTCTGCCGCTATACGAGCAATTCGCATCAGCTGCCGCTCGCACTCAGCCAGCTGGCCGACCTCTGCTCAGCGACCGGAAATTATTCGCGTGCGGAAGAATGTTTGCAGGAGCTTATCGACCGCAACAAAGACGACGAGCGCCTCGTCGAACGATTGAATCAGCTGCGCACGCAAAGCGGTGGCACCTCGCAACCCACGGTCGAAGAGAAAGCCGAGAAAGCGGCTTCAGAACCACCGCCAAGAATTGATGCGGACGAGAAACCGATTCCTCCGCCTCCACTCGCGATCATCGAAGAAACGCACGACGAGGAAACGCAGAAATACATCGCGCAAGCGCTCACCGATGTCGATTTATTCTCGAGCTACGGCCTGACGCAGAAGGCCACGCACCTTCTCGAAAATGTGCTCCAGCGCGCGCCGCGCCACACGCCGACGCTCGAGCGCCTTCTCGACCTGCATCTCGGCGCTGGAAACGAACGCCGCACCGCCGAGCTCGCCTCGCAGCTCGAACAGATTCATCGCGAACGCAACGACACGGTGAATGCCGACCGCTTCCTCGAACTTCGCCAGCGATTCCAGAAAGCCGCGGGAATGTCGGAGGCGGAACTACCGGCCGCGCCGCCAATCGGGGCTCCGCCCGTTACGCCTGCGGCATCCGCAGAAGTACACTCATCGGTCGTAAGCGCCGTGCCGGCGTCCGAGCCGCCCGCGTTCGAAGTCACTCCGTCTCCCACTGAGGCGGAAGCCGCTGCTGCCACCTCTTCAGTTTTCGAAGAGTTTGAAATTTCGCTCATTCAACCGGAACCGCAACAGGCCGCGGAACCAGCCGCTTCGGCTCCGCCACCCGCACCACCATCAGCGCCAGCCGTCGCCGAAACGCATACGCCACCTGCTCCCGTCGCCGCGCAACCGCCTGCGGCCGCGCCGCCAGTTGCAGAGGCTCCTGAGGAAGTGGATCTCTCGGACGAATGGGAAGCAATGATTCAGGACGTCGCCGACACGGCGACGAAAGCACCCCTAGCAGCAGCTTCTTCGCCGCAAGCTGCCGCCGAGCCTCCGGCAGAGTTCGTCATCCCGGAAGAAGCCGCGCCGGCGCTCGAACCCGAGCCTGCATCGATTCCCGAGCCTGCGCCCATTCCCGAAGCCGCCGAAATTCCGGAGCTCACTCTCTCGCAGGTTGATCTCGACGAACCGGCTCCTGCACCCGCACTTCCCGATCCCGAAGTGATCGAGCTGCAAGATATCGTCTCCGCAGAACTCGGTGAAGAATCAGCACCCGAACCATCCTTCGAACTCGCAGAAGATCCTGTCGCTGAAGCCGAGCCCGTCGATCCATCTCAGGCTCTGCCAGCCGAAGCCAGCGCCGAGCCCGCTGCTGAACCCGAGCCTGTTCCGGCAGCCGGCCACGAATTTGATCTCGAGCTCACCGCGCCAGCCAAATCCACCAGCGCCCCCGAACCGGCGACGACGGAAGATTTCATCAGCGAGCTAGTTGCTGAAATTGATGGCTTCGACGCCCCGAGTCCCAGCACTGAAGTGCATGCGAACGCACACGGTAAAGTTCCGGCGGAGGTGCATGGCGAAGTCCCCGCCGCATCACTCAGCAAAATATTCGAGAAAGAACCCGAGCCGATGAAAGCGGTGACGCTGCCGCATATCCCAGAGCCTACAAACGGCAACGCCGCCGAGCCGGCAGGGCCGCAAGTCACGGCCGAGAGCCTGAACCAGCTCTCCGAAGTCTTCCAGGAATTCCGCGCAGAGCTGGGCGAACTTGGCGAAGAAGACGAAGATCTCGAGACCCACTACAATCTCGGCATCGCCTATCGCGAAATGGGCCTGCTCGACGAGGCTATCGGCGAATTTCAGAAAGTCGCCAAAGCCGTGCAGAAGGGCAAGCCCTTCCGCTACGCGATGAACTGCTCTACCATGCTCGGCCTCTGCTTCATGGATAAAGGCGAGCCGAAAGTCGCCTCCATGTGGTATCAACGCGCCCTTGAATCGCCGGGGCTCGAGCAGGACGCGGTTCTCGCGCTGCGCTACGATCTCGGCATGGCCCTCGAAAATGCGGGCGAATCGAAGCAAGCCCTCGACAGCTTCCGCCAGGTCTACGCCATGAACATCGACTACCGCGACGTAGCCGACCGCATCGCCGAACTCCAGCGCCACTAGCCTCGGGCGTCCTCCACCTGCACGGGCTTCTTCACAGACCGGTCATTCGCCGCATGTGTTCCGGGTAACGTTCGCCTTGCACCTTGATTTTCGAGGCCGCACTGTCGATTTCGCGCAGGTCGTCGGGCGTAAGTTCGATATTCACGGCGCCAATATTCTCTTCAAACCGAGTCAACTTGGTCGTGCCCGGTATGGGAACAATCCACGGTTTTTGAGCGAGTAGCCAGGCGAGGGCGATCTGTGCGGGCGTTGCGCTCTTTTGCTCGGCGATCCTTTCGAGCAGCTCGACGACTGACTGGTTCGCCTTGCGGGCCTCCGGTGTAAACCGAGGCAGACCGCTGCGAAAATCAGAGGTCTCAAACTTTGTATTTTCGTCCATCTTTCCGGTGAGGAATCCTCTCCCTAGAGGGCTGTAGGGAACCATTCCGATTCCGAGTTCCTCGAGAACCGGCAGCACCTCCGCTTCAGGCGCCCTCCACCAGAGCGAGTATTCGTTTTGGAGTGCGGTGACGGGCTGAACAGCGTGAGCGCGGCGGATTGTTTGAATTCCTGCTTCCGAAAGGCCGAAATGCTTCACCTTGCCTTGCTGGATCAAATCCTTCACCGCCCCCGCCACGTCTTCAATCGGCACGTTTGGATCAACGCGGTGCTGATAGAGCAGATCGATCACATCGGTCTTGAGTCTTTTAAGCGATCCCTCGACCGCCTCCTTGACGTGCTCCGGCCGGCTATCCAGTCCGAGCCAACCCGGCTCTCCGTTGGGCTTGAGTTTGAACCCGAACTTGGTGGCAATCACTACGCGGTCGCGTATCGGAGACAGCGCTTCGCCCACGAGTTCCTCATTTGTGAACGGGCCATACACCTCGGCCGTATCGAAGAACGTGATGCCGCGGTCCACGGCCGTGCGCAGCAGTGAGATCATCTCTTGCTTGTCCTTGGGCTCACCATACGAGGCGCTCATACCCATGCAGCCGAGCCCGACAGCCGAGACTTCCAGATTACTTTTTCCGAGTTTGCGTTTTTTCACTCATTCCTCCGCACAATTTATATTCGATGAGCAGTGCCCGATCACGACCTGTCTATTGTAGCGCTGGCATCTTCCCGGCTCTTTTGCCTTTCGCCGCCAATCCTTGTTGAACGCGCCCGGAGCCTAAGCAACCATACCTCGGCAGCAGCGCTTGACATCATCGCTGGGCCTAGATAGTCTCCGCCCAGATTCCGGCGCACTTTCGTTCGCCAGTCTCTAAGACCCCTTCCAAAACAGGCCCGAAATCGCAAATCAGGAGGTTTGCGTCTATGAATAAGCTCAGCCGATTTCTGTTGGGATTGTCTCTCGTGCTTGCGTGTTGTTGCATTACTGCGGCGCAGGAGAAGTCGCAGGCAAACTCCATACCGAAGGTGTTGCAGATCACGCGTGAATACACCAAACCGGGCAGAGCTGGCAATGTGCATGAGGCAGCGGAAAGCGCATTCGTCCAGGCAGCGGCCCGTGCCAAGTGGCCAACGCACTATCTGGCCATGACCTCGCTCTCGGGCAAGCAGCGCGCCTTGTTCCTCACTTCGTATGCTTCATTGGAAGCCTGGGAAAAAGACACTGCAGCCGTCGCGAAGAATCCTACTCTCTCCGCTGCTCTGGATGCCGCCAGCGTAGCCGATGGCGAGCAGCTAGACTCGATCGACCAGGGCGTCTTCGTTTTCAACGAGGAAATGAGCCTCCGGCCGGTGGCGGATCTCTCGCAAATGCGTTTCATGGAACTCTCTATTTACCGTGTGCGCCCGGGGCACGAAAGGGAGTGGAGCGAGGCGGTCAAGATGGTGAAAGCCGCCTACGAGAAGGGAGTGCCCGGCTCGCACTGGGGCGTGTTCAATCAAGTGTACGGTGGCGAAGGCGGCTCCTATCTCGTGCTCACCTCGCGCAAGACCCTCGCCGAAGTCGACCATGGCTTCCAGGTGGAAGATAAGCAATTCGAAGCGGCCATCGGCGCAGACGGCATGAAGAAGCTCGATGAGCTTATCGCCGCGTCAGTTGAATCGTCCCTGCACCAATTGTTCGCCTTCAACCCGCACATGAGCTACGTGGCCGACGAGTGGATCAAAGCCGACCCGGATTTCTGGAAGCCGTAGCCGCCCGATGGCCGCTCTAACGGTCAACTGAATAGATCGATTTGTGTCTTCAGCGCCTCTGTAGCGCCGGCCTGCCAATCTTTATCGCGGGTCGGTGCCAGGGGCCCCATCCTTCGCGCGTCATTAGACACAAACTCCGAGGCGGCGGTGTCAAAAACTGCAGACGAACAAGCTCGCCGGTATCATCTCCGCCGGATGGCAGCATCAGCGCGGCCGCCGCATTAAAAGAGGAGCCCGATCATGGGAATGACAGTTGGAGGAACTAAAGGTGGGCCGGTTTCGGATCCCAACATTGTTCCGCTGATTGACGTGCTGCTGGTACTGATCATCATCTTCATGGTGATCACGCCTACGATGCCAACTGGATTGCCCACTCTGGTTCCGCAGCCTTCTTTGCCGCAGCCGAAACCGGAACCGCCCAATCCCCATACGATCGTGGTGCAGGTGATGCAAGACGGGAAGCTCCTGATTAACCAGGAGCAGAGCGACTGGAGTTCGCTTGGCCCGCGCCTTTCTGATATTTTCAAGGAACGCGCCGAAAAGGTGGCTTTCGTAAAAGGCGCCGAAGAAATTCCGTTCGCACAAGTGGCGCGTGCAATTGACGTGATGCGAGGTGCGGGGATCGATCACGTGGGCCTGATCACGCCTGGAGCGATGTCCAAAGAATAGCGTCTTCGTTTGAGTGTCGGATTATACCAATCCAGAAAGCATCCGGCCCAAAACCGACCAGTCCTGCCTCTGCAACAAGCGCTGAAATCTCAAGTGTATTTGCTTACCTTCTTTCATCTATAACGTCATACGGTATATTGCTACCGCGCGCGGTATAGTTACGTGAATCACGACTCGGGAGGTTTTCCATGAGAACAGGTGTGTCGGTTTGGCGGATCAGCAAGGGTGCCTTTGTTATTTTGATCATGATGCTGGCAGTTGCACGCGCGAGCCTTGCCCAACTGCGGCTCGAAAAAACGACGAAGAAGTTTAATGTTGCGATTTTCGTATTTCCGGGCGTCCAGGTGATCGATTTTGCCGGGCCGTACGAAGTGTTTTCGGAATCGGGCATGAATGTTTACACCGTTGGCGAGACAGTGGCCCCTCTACACACAGCCGGCGGCCTAACCATAACGCCGAAATATTCATTTGAAAACGCGCCGAAGCCGGACTTGGTTGTGCTTCCGGGCGGCGGATTCTACAAACCGGGAGACAAGGCAGTCGGGGACCAGATGGTAAATCCATTGGCCATGAAGTGGATCAAGGAAATGGCCAAGCAGGCTGAGGTGATGACGGTTTGCAACGGAGCTTTTCTCGCGGCCAAGGCGGGGCTGTTAGCTAACCTTCCAGCCACAACATTTTACGGATACCTCGACCATCTTACAGAAGTATCACCGACCACGACCGTGGTCCGCGACAAGAAATATGTGGACAACGGGAGAATCATCACCACGGCTGGTTTATCTTCGGGTATCGATGGCTCTCTTTACGTCGTCTCGAAGCTGGTGGGAAACGGGCGTGCAAAATTCACGGCGCTGAATATGGAATACAACTGGGATCCGGATTCGAAGTTCGCCAGGGCAATGCTGCCTGACATGTA
>DATNKB010000344.1:0-38506 GCA_035603595.1 Candidatus Dormiibacterota bacterium | reverse complement strand
CTCGTAAGGGCCAGAGCTGTTCCATCGACGGGTGTAGTGAAGAAGCTGAGCAAAAGTCCCAGGCCCAACCCTGTGAAGTTGACCACGTCGGGAAGGATCCTTTCGCGCAAGTCGGTGAACACCAGCACGATCATAATCGCCGAAAAAATCGCCCATTTCAGCGCTTCCGCCGTAAGACCAAAAACTTCATAACAGCCTAGAAAAAGCAGTCCCGTCAAGAGCTCAACCATCGGATACATCGCCGAAATCGGGTTCTTGCACTTCCGGCATTTGCCGCGCAGAAGGAGGTAGCTGACGACGGGAATATTGTCATAGGGCCGGATCGGAGCGCCGCACTTAACACAAGCCGAGGCGGGAAGGACGATCGATTTTCCGCCCGGAATCCGAACAATGCAGACGTTCAAGAAGCTGCCTATGATCAGCCCGAAAACAAACACAAAGACCGCAATGAGCGTCCCGGAAGCCACAAATCGAATGTGCCACATCCCTCGGAGTCACTCAAGCCGCCTACGCGAGACCGTGCCCGACTGCTAACGCACACAACGCACTCGCCTCATTCAATCGCTCGTTTTCCCGGTTCGCCATCCGATTAGTGCCACTCAGCGGGCTTTGATTGGCGCCTCTGGTAAGCTGAATTGAATCAACCGCAGCTATGTCCCTATTGGAACGAAAAATTCGACGTTACGAGCATATGCGCTGGGCTCAGGAGCCCAATCGCAAGACGCTCCCCTTTGCCTGGGGCCTCGAACACATCGGCGGCTCCGCGAATGAGCCCGATCCGCGCGGATACCTCGATTATTTTGTCAAGCATACGTTGGCCCACAGCGACGAATGGTACGCCACCGGCCCAGCAACCGATTATTCGCTCAATGGCGACGTACTCACTTTCACCAGCGCGATCGAATCACCTTGGCCTGAGAACAATCTCGTTCACGGACAATTTTTTCGGGCCCGCCACACCGGCCCCGCCGTCGTAGTTCTCGCGCAGTGGAATTCCCGCTGGGAAGAGCAGACCGACGTCTGCCGCTGGCTCAACAAACTCGGAATCACCGCCGTAAAAATGAGCCTGCCGTATCACGACCGCCGCGCCATCCCCGGCCATCCTCGCGCTGATCATCTCGTTGGCCCCAACGTCGGCTTAACGCTCCAAGCAAATCGCCAGGCCGTCCTCGACGCCCGCCGCACCCTCCGTTGGCTCGAACAACAAGGTTACGACCGTCTCGGCGTTCTCGGCACCAGCATCGGTTCATCCATCGCGTTCGTCACCATGTGCCACGAACCCGCGATTCGCGCGGGTGCATTCCTGCACGTCGCCACCTATTGCGGCGATGTGGTGGCCAACGGACTGACTACCATGAACGTCTGGGAATCGCTGCAGTCAAAGCTTTCGCAGGAGGACATCCGCCGCTACTGGTCGCCCATCAGCCCGTTTCCTTACATCCCCAAGCTTCTCGGCACCGGAAAGAAAATTCTCGCCATCACCGGCCGCTACGATCCCACCTTCTGGCCCGAATTCACGAATGCGTTTTTCGACGAGGCGCCGCGAGGTAGGATAGACATCGAGAGATTGTCCCTGCCGTGCGGTCACTATTCAATGGGAGTCGCGCCGTTTAAGTGGCTGGTCGGATTCCGGTTCGGCACATTTCTGTTTCAATCGCTCGCTGCCTGATTCTGTGCGCGCAGAAAGAATCTTCGAAAACGCTAAAGTTTGCCACGCCCTCGCCGATTACTATGTTGGAGGAACTTCCGTGGCAAACCCTATCAGCTCAGTTTCGAGCTCTGTGCAGTCCGCACACACTACTCAGAAGGGCCCAGTTCGCGACGCAAGCCCAAACCCAGCTCCGAAGCAGCAGGTCATACCTCAAGACACCGTCTCGATCGGCAAATCGGGCGCAGCTGCAAGTCAATCCCAGGCCGCTTCGAAAAGCGCGCAAGGCTCAAGCGAATCAGAATCCGGCGAAACCAAATAAGAACGCATAGCTCTGAATCCAATCGAGCGCCTAGCGCAGCAGATTGCTGAAATCACCCGCCGCAATTCGCGCTGCCACGGCTTCAATATCCCGCGAAAGCGCACGGTCAGAATCCACCTTTTTCGAGACGCCGCGCAGCAATTCGTACGCCTTCTGAGTTTCAGGCCCGGTGCGAAGCGGCGCAAGCAAATCAAGCCCCTGGCAAGCAGCCAGCAATTCGATCGCTAGCACGTTCCGCAGATTCGCGAGCATCGGTTGAATTCGCCGCGCCGCTGCCATGCCCATCGAAACGTAATCCTCTTGATTAGCGGACGTCGGAATCGAATCCACAGAATGTGGCGCGGCCTGCGCTTTCATTTCGCTGGCGAGCGCCGCAGCCGTCACCTGCAGAATCATAAACCCTGAATTCAATCCCGCTTCGCGCACTAGAAATGCCGGAAGCTGGCTCCCCTGCGGATTCGTCAACTGTTCCGTACGCCGTTCCGATATTCCCGCCAGAGTCGCGAGCGCCACCGCCAACTGATCCGCCGCCATCGCCAGTGGCTGCCCGTGAAAGTTTCCGCCACTGATTACCTCTCCACCGCCACCGTCGCCGGCAAACACCAGCGGATTATCCGTCGCGCTATTCAACTCGATCAAAATCGTCGCGCGAATCTGCATCAGCGCATCGCGAACGGCCCCGTGCACCTGTGGCACGCAGCGAAGGCTGTAAGGATCCTGCACGCGCGAATCACGCTCCGGCGACCGATGTGACTCGCGAATTTCGCTCCCGCGCGTCAGGCGCTCCAAATTGCGAGCCGTAATTAGATGCCCCGGATAAGGACGCGCGCGCGCGATCCGTTCGTCAAACGGCGCAGGGCTCCCCCGCAACGCGTCGAGCGAAAGCGCCGTCGCCACATCGGCCGTATCCACCGCAGTCTCGGCATCACGCAGACCCAGCGCCAGCAGCGCCAGCATCCCCTGCGTTCCATTCAAAAGCGCCAGGCCCTCTTTAGCTTCGAGCGCGAGCGGCGAAATCTTTGCGTTCCGCATCGCAGATTCGCCGGAATCTGCTCGTCCCTGAAAAATTGCCTCTCCCTCTCCAATCGCCACCTGTGCCAGATGCGCAAGCGGAGCCAGATCGCCCGACGCTCCCACCGACCCCTGGCACGGAATCACAGGATGCACTTTCCCATTCAGCATCGCGCAAAGCGTCTCCGCCACAATCGGGCGCACGCCCGAAAGCCCTTTGGCGATGGCATTCGCTCGCAGCACGAGCATCGCCCGCGTTTCAGGCTGCGTGAGCGGCGCGCCAACGCCACATGCGTGGCTGCGAACCAGATTCACCTGCAGCTGCCTTATCTGGTCGCGAGAAATTCGCACCGACGCCATCTTTCCGAATCCGGTGTTCACGCCGTACACCGCAGCATTCGATTCCACGAGCCGTTCAATCACCGCACGCGATGCGTTCATCTTTTCGCGCGCCGCCGGCGCAAGCTCCGCCTCGGCCCCATCAAAAACGACGGCATAAAGCTCCGTGAGCGTCAGATGTTCGCCGTCGATTTGAATCTTATTCATCCCCTTTTCCTATCATGGTGTTTTATCGTGACCGTGACTTCGACCAGCACACAAAGCGGCCTATCCGGCAGATGGGCGTCACCGCTCACGCGCTGCGGCTCTCCATTGGTAGCGGCAGGTACTTGCGATATTTTTCCGGCAATGATTTCGTCTGCCCGGCACGATTGCAAATCACATGTGTCGTTTCGCCCGTCGCAATCGTCTCGCCTGTCTCTTGATGAATGATTTCGTACGCGAATCGAACCGTCCGCCTTTGCGCAGCCGTCACCCGAGTCCGAATCGTGAGCAAATCATCAAAACGCGCCGGGCGCTTATACCGGCAGTTCGCTTCCGCCACCACCAGAAAACTATCGTCCTCAATTTCCATCTTCTTGTATTCGAATCCAATCTGCCGGCAAAGCTCCACGCGTCCAATTTCAAACCACGTGAAATAATTCCCGTAGTACACCACGCCCATCTGATCCGTCTCCGCATACCGGACGCGGATAGTCGTATCGGCGAATTCCTTCAGGATCGGACTCTCATCGCCGCCGGCTCGATTCTCGTTCGCGTTCTTGCTCACTGCCCGGTCCACTTCGGATCGCGCTTCTCGAGAAACGATGTAACCCCTTCGCGAAAATCGGCAGTCGCACGAATTTCGGCGTTCTCGCGCGTGGCCAGTTCAATCTCCGCTCGAATTTCAGCTTCATTGAAACGGCGGAGCAGCCGTTTCGTTCGCAGAATACTCGTCGGACTCGCAGTGATCAGCTGCGCTGCGATCTCGTGGGCGCGCTCCAGAAGTTTCTCCGCCGGCACCACCTCGGTAATCAACCCGATTCGCAGCGCCTCCGCGGCATCGATGATGCGCCCGGTAAGCAGCAACTCCGTCGCGCGCTTTTCTCCAATTTGGCGCCTCAAAAAAACCGACACCAGCGCCGGAATGAACCCGATCCGCACCTCTGAATATCCCAGCTTCGCTTCCGGCGCCACGAGCGTGAAATCCGCCAGCGTCGCGATCCCGCAACCTCCCGCGATTGCAGCGCCATTTACCGTAGCGATTACCGGGTTCGGAAATTCGTAGATGCGGTAAAACATCCGCGCCATTGCTCTCGAATCAGCCATATTTTCATCGAGCGATTGGCTGGCAATCGTCCGTAAGCCGTCGAGGTCCATTCCCGCGCAGAACGACTTTCCCGAGCCGGTGATGATGACGACGCGCGAGGGGCCGTTTTCCGCTTCGTCGAACGCCGCCATTAGTTCCTGAATCATTTGCGACGAGATCGCGTTCCGTTTTTCGGGCCGTGTCAGCGTGATCGTCGCTATTTGATCCTGCTGCTCGAGTTTAAGTGTGCTGTATGTCATCGCAGAATGTTCTTGATCCGTCGCATTAATTCGGTTTTGCTGCCTCTTCCGTGTGCGTGTACTTCTCGCGCAGTTCGCCCGTCATTGCGCACGCAATCGCAAGAGATTTGGTGCCAATGCCGGTAGCAACGCCGCGCGCCGCCAGCGTCGTCAGAATCGCCTCCGTCGGAATATTGCCCACGAGCTCATCGCCTGCAAAAGGACAGCCGCCCAGCCCCGTCAGCGCCCCGTCAAATCGCCGGCAGCCCGCTTCGTAAGCGGCAAGCACTTTCTCCGCCGCGCGATCCGGCCGGCTGTGCAAGTGCGCTCCAATCTCGACGCCTGCAACGGCGGCTCTGGCGGCGCCATAAACGGCCGCCACATCATGCGGCGAAGCCGTGCCCACCGTGTCCGCCAGCGAAACCGTCCGCACGCCGCTGTCCTTCAACCAGACAACCGTCTCTTCGACGATCTCCGGCCCCCACGGCTCGTCGTAAGGATTGCCAAACGCCATCGAAACATAAACGACCAATTTTTTCCCGGCTGCTTTCGTGTCCTTTTGAATCTTCTGCACGAGCTCGCGCGATTCAGCGCGCGACATATTCGCATTGGCCCGCCGAAAATACGCAGAAATCGAATACGGATAACCGATCGTCGTCACTCCCGGGGTAGAAAGCGCCCGTTCCAATCCCTGCGCATTGACGATAATTCCGATAATCTCCGGCGCCTCGCCTGATGGCGTTATCACTCGGCTCAGCTCTTTCATCACTGCTTCGCTATCGCCCATCTGCGGCACGTGCTTCGGTGACACAAAACTCACCGCATCAATGTGCCGGAACCCCAGCGAGACCAAGCTGCTCAGATATTGTATTTTCTCTTCTGTTGGAATAATTTGACGCAACCCCTGCCAGGCATCGCGCGGGCATTCAACGATCGTTAAGGTTTCCGTCATGTTCGTCTGCGCCGTGTCGCGATGAAATCGACCAGGAGCGAGATACCCGAAGCTATCGCGCAAAGGTACCCAACGTGAATCCACTCTTCGTACGGCGTGGGGCCAAGTTCCTTGTAATCCCAACCGACTGCGACTCCTCCGCGTGCTGACTTGTCCGGGATCGGACGCTGGTCCCAATAAAGAAGGGAGGTGGCGAACAGCATGGCCGTAGCGGCGACGAGGCACCACGTTCGTCGACTGATCATGTTTGTAAGACACCGGTTTTAAATTCCGCCACATGCGGATTCAGCGACGCAGCCTCCAGAGCCTCAATCAAAGCCTCGCGCGTGTGCGCCGGATCGATTATCGCGTCCACCCATAGCCTCGCCGCCGCATAGCGCGGATCGGTTTGGTTCTCGTAAGTGGCGCGAACCGATTCATACAATTCTTTTTTGTCTTTGTCAGTCAGCTTTTTGCCTTCGCGCTCGAGCTGCTTGATCTTGATTTCAACGAGCGTCCCCGCCGCCGCATCCCCGCCCATCACTGCATACCGGGCCGTGGGCCATGCAAAAATAAACCGAGGATCGTACGCCTTTCCGCACATCGCGTAATGCCCGGCTCCAAAACTCCCTCCGCAAATGACGGCAATCTTCGGAACCACGCTATTCGCCACGGCGTTAACCATCTTCGCCCCCGCGCGAATAATGCCGCTCCATTCCGCCTCTTTCCCCACCATAAATCCATTCACGTCGTGAAGAAAAATCAGCGGAATCAAATTCTGATTGCAATCGAGGATGAATCGCGCAGCCTTGTCCGCCGCCTCGGTATAAATCACGCCGCCAAACTCAATTCGCTTCTCTCCGGTGCCCGGAGCAGCCACCGTTACGTGCTTCTTCTGATTCGCGACGATTCCCACCGCCCAGCCGCCAATTCGCGCAAATCCGCAAAGCACCGTTTGACCATACTCGGCGCGATACTCCTCAAACTCGCTGCCGTCCACAATTCGCGCGATAATCTCGCGCATGTCGTATTGCTTTCCCGGATTTGACGAAAATATTCCGTAAATTTCATCGCCTGGATGCGAAGGCGGTCGCGCGGGCTTGTGATCGAACGGCGCCTTCGGGCGATGACCGATCTTGTCCGCCAGCGCCCGGATTCTCTTGATACACGCTTCGTCGTCCGGCTCGCGGAAATCCACCGTCCCGCTGATCTGCGCGTGCATTTTTGCCCCGCCCAGATCTTCCGCGGAGGTTTTCTGCCCGATCGCAGCCTGCACCAGCGCCGGCCCGGCGAGAAATAGGCCGCTGCCTTCCGTCATCAGAATGTGATCGCACATCACCGGCAGATACGCTCCGCCCGCTACGCACATCCCCATAATCGCCGTGATCTGCGGGATTCCTTGCGCGCTCATCACCGCGTTGTTCCGGAACACGCGCCCGAAATCATCAGTATCGGGAAACACATCCTCTTGCAACGGAAGAAAAACGCCCGCGGAATCCACCAGGTAAATCGTAGGAATGCGATTTTCGATCGCGATATTCTGCGCCCGAATCACTTTTTTCGCCGTCATCGGGAAAAACGCGCCCGCTTTCACCGTCGCGTCATTCGCGATGATCATCACCTGGCGGCCCGAAACGCGCCCCAGTCCCACAATCGTCCCCGCTGCGGGCGCGCCGCCCCACTCTTCGTACATTTCATACGCGGCATACAGGCCGAGTTCGAAGAACTCAGTCTTTGGATCGATCAGCTTGGCGATACGCTCACGCGCCGTCAGCCGCCCCTTCTTGTGCTGCGACTCGATCGCTTTCGCCCCGCCACCCTGCCGGATTCGCTCTTCCTCATTCTTGATTTCAGTCAGCCGGTCCACCATCCGCCGGCTGTTCTGGGCAAAGTCGCCAGACTTCGCATCCACCTGCGTCTCAATCACCGTCCCGCTCACCGGTCTCCTTCGCGCTCCGCCATTCACTAACATCGGGCCGCACGATACTCGCAAACACTCACGCCGAAACTACGCATTGTACCATTCACATATCGTTTTGACTTGCCCGCGCGCTGCTATAGAATTGCATCCGCTCGTACCGCTCATTCGCATCGAGAGGCCTGCGAGCCAAATCCTGTTCCGGAGGCGCCTATGCTTTGCCGTTTTTTCGCAGGGAATAGGTCCGTCTCCGGTCTTTCGCTCTAGCCCGCATAAGACCGACTCGGCCTTCCTGAGCCCCTAATCTCCATAGTAGTGTTTGCTCGTCTTTGCCCAAGATTTTGAACCGCTTTCCTTCGCCCTTGAGAGGGCCGAGAATTATTGAGGAGATTCACAAATGAAATTCGTCGACATGGAATTGGCACGCCGATTGGAACTGGCCGGCCATCCGGACTTCCTTCCAGAAGGAGAAGCAGAGGTCAGCAACTTGGAGTCGAAACGCCCAGGAGACGTCCGAATCGCCGCAGGCGGTGGCATCGCCGAATTTCGCGGTGTCAATTCGCCGGTAACCCAAGCGGAAGGCCTCGGCCTGAACGGCCCCGTAAGCGAAGAAGACATGGAACGCATGGAAAAATTCTATCGCTGCCGCGGCTCCGCAGTTTTCATCGAGGTCTGCCCCATGGCCGATCCCGGATTCATCGAAATGCTCGGAAAGCGTGGATATCGCGTGCTCGAATTTTCCAACATGCTGATCCGCGAAATCGATCCGCAGGAGAAGTTTCCGGAATATTCCGCCGAAATCGTAATCCGGCCGGCCGAACCAGCGGAATCCCGCCTGTTCGCCGAGACAGTCTCTCGCGGTTTCGCCGATCACTTCGAGCCTACCGAAGATCTAATCGACACGATCCAGGAATTTTTCTCTGGCCCCGGCCTCATCCCATACTTGGTCTGGATCGACGGCAAACCCGTCGGCGGAGGAACGCTCGGGATTCGAAAGGGAATCGCCGGCCTTTTCGGAATGAGCACGCTACCCGAATTCCGCCGCCGCGGCGTGCAGGCGGCCCTGATTTCCGCGCGCCTCGAGGCTGGCCGCGCAGCCGGCTGCGACCTCGCGATGAGCGTCACGCAGCCGTCCAGCGGCTCGCAACGCAATCTCGAGCGCCAAGGCTTTCGCGTCGTCTACACGCGAACCAAATTCACTCGCGAGTGGAATTGAGTTGCGAATCAATCGCCCGGGCGATCGTTCGCACCCGGTCAAACGCCTCGGCGACCACCGAATCAGTTGCAATTGACTGGACCATGCCGCAGGCGAACGCTTCTTCAGCGTCGAGCCTGCGGCCCGTAACGAGCATCTCGATCGCGCGACTGCGACCGATCATTCGTGGCAATCGCTGCGTCCCGCCCCAACCGGTGATGATGCCAAGGCTTCCGCCGGGATGCGCATAGACCGCATCGCGCGACGCGATCCTCGCATGGCACGCGAGCGCCAGATCGAGTCCGCCGCCCATGCAATATCCGCGAATCGCCGCGACGACGGGCTTCGGCGAATTCGCGACCGTCCGCATCACGCTCTGTCCTCGGCGCGCGAATTCGAACGCCGAGGCCGCCGTGAGATTTGCGAGTTCCGAAATCTCAGCGCCCACCGCAAACGCGCGCTCGGTTCCGGTGATGACCGCGCCGGCCAGTTCGCGCTGCTCCGCGAGTTTCACGATTTGATCTTCGATTTCTGCCAAAATTCTGCGCTCGAGTCGCGGGAATCCGTCATCACTTTCAAGGGTGAGAAGCAAAATGCTGTCGTGCTGCGTGACGCAGAGACGGCTGCCCACTGCAGGGACTAGGCGCCTTTCGGCGCGGTGGAAACTCGCTGGCGAATGAAATCTACGATTGCTTGCGTGGGTGTGCCGGGAAGAAAGACTTCGGCGATACCGGCTTTCTTCAATGCGGGAATATCGGGTTCCGGGATGATGCCGCCGATCAGCACCGTAACGTCGTGCATGCCCTTTTCGCGGAGCAGTTCCATCAGCCGCGGGCAGATCGTGTTGTGCGCGCCGGAGAGAATCGAGAGGCCAATCACGTCCACGTCTTCCTGCGCGGATGCAGAAGCGATCATCTCCGGCGTCTGCCGCAACCCGGTGTAAATCACCTCCATGCCGGCATCACGCAAAGCGCGCGCAATCACCTTTGCGCCACGGTCGTGGCCATCGAGACCCGGCTTCGCGATCAACACTCGGATTTTCTTTTCAGCCATTCAGTGAATCCATCTCCTCAATCACGTCGCGCGCGCTTGTTTTTCTGGCGCGTGAAAGCATACTTCAAAACCCTCAGCCCGCGGTAGCGCTGGCTTGGTTCGCTCTGCGCGCCCGCTATAATGTTCACTACTTCAAGGTTGTGATGAACTCTTCGAGCAGAATGTTGAACTTTTCGGCGTCATCAACAAAGAGCGCGTGTCCTGCATCATCGAATGTTTCAATCTTTGAGCCAGGGATGCGTTTCTGCATGTCCTGAAATGTGGGCATCAGGTCCTTGCTAGCCGCAGCGATCACCGTCGGTTTGTCAATTTTGGATAAGGCCGGACTGTCGTCGGTCGTGAAACCGGCAAATGCCATCGCCACAGCGGAGTCAGTGGGTTCCGCCATCGAAGCTTTCATCACGCGTTGCAGGTATTCTTCAGCCTGCTGTTTTTTGTACATGTTGCGCACGAAATCGTTGGTGAACTTTTCTCGATTCGTTTGGGCGAACTTCAGAAATCCGAAATAACGCTTCAGAGTTTCAGGCGCCTGATCGAAATTCGCGACTCCGTCAACAAGCACGATGCCTGCAATTCCATTCGTCCCGAACTGATCCACGTAGGATGCAATCTCCGTCACTGCCATTGACCAACCAACGACGACCACGGGCGCGAGGTGAAGCTGATCGATCACGGCTTTGATATCGCGAGCATGCGACGCGGGATAATTGCCTTCGCCGGGCTTCGACGAGTCGCCCTGCGAACGCGGGTCCATCGCCACCACTCGATAATCGGGCGAAAAATGTGAGATCTGGTTCTCCCAGATCCAGCCCGGCATCGTCCAGCCGGGAATAAACAAAATGGAAGGGAACTGGTGCGGGCCGGTCACGGAGATATTGCCCTTCGTAATCGTGACGGAAGGCGGAAGCGGATTGCCAACTTCCGCGTTGCCTACAGGAGTTTTCGAGCGTCCCGATTCAACGTAGTGAATCTTCGCACCGTCCCACGATGTGACGAACCCGCTCTTCGGATGCGGATTTTTATCCTTGGCCGGAAGCGGCGCGGCCGAGCCGGCGGCCGCAAAGCTCGAAAGCAAAATACAGAGCGCGACCGCACTCCCGTTCAAACGCCTGCGCACTCTGTTTCTCATTTTTTCTTGAGCCTCGATTCGTCCGTGTTGGAGTCCAGGGGGGATTCGCTAGGTGATCGCCACTTCTTCGTATACGCCAAAAGGTTCGCGCAGTGTGTCGCAGATTTCGCCGAGCGTGGCGTAGGCTTTTACCGCCTCGAAGAGATACGGCATCAGGTTCTCGGTTCCGGCGGCCGCTTTGCGCAAAGCGTTCAAGCGGCGTTCGACTTCCGCGTTCGAGCGATCCGCGCGCAATTTTCGCAGGCGGTCGCCCTGGCGATGCGCCACGGTCTCATCGATCTGCAAAATCTCGAGCGGCTTCTCTGCGGCGACGTAATCATTCACGCCGACGACGATTTTTTCCTTGCGGTCAACAGCTACCTGATAGCGATAAGCCGCTTCTGCAATCTCGCGCTGCGGGAATCCGCGCTCGATTGCTGCGACCATGCCGCCCAGCGCGTCGATTTTCTCGATGTAGTCCCAGGCGCCGCGCTCCACTTCATCGGTGAGCGCTTCGACGAAGTACGAACCGCCGAGTGGATCGGCCGTGTTCGTAACGCCGCTTTCATGGGCGATGATTTGCTGAGTACGCAAGGCGAGTGTGGCGGCAAACTCGGTCGGCAGGGCCCAGGCTTCGTCGAGCGAATTCGTGTGCAGGGATTGAGTGCCGCCCATCACGGCTGCGAGCGCTTGCAGGGCTGTGCGCACCACGTTGTTGTAAGGCTGCTGCGCAGTAAGCGAGCAACCGGCCGTCTGTGTGTGGAAACGCAGCGCCCAGGAGCGCTCATTTTTTGCGCCGAAGCGGTCGCGCATCGTCTTGTACCAGATGCGGCGCGCGGCGCGATATTTCGCGATTTCTTCGAAGAAATCGCTGTGCGCGTTGAAGAAGAAGGAGAGGCGCGGCGCAAAATCGTCCACGTTCATTCCGCGGCGCACGCCGTAGTCCACATACTCGATTCCGTCGCGCAGCGTGAACGCCAGCTCCTGAATCGCAGTGGAGCCGGCTTCGCGTATGTGATAGCCGCTGATCGAGATCGGATTGAATTTCGGTGTGTGCTTCGCGCCGAATTCGAGCGTGTCAATCACCAGCCGCATCGACGGCTCCGGCGGATAGATGTATTCCTTCTGCGCGATGTATTCCTTGAGAATGTCATTCTGCAAAGTGCCGGAGATTTTCTTCCAATCGGCGCCCTGCTTTTCGGCGACCGCCAAATACATCGCCCAGATCACAGCCGCGGGCGAATTGATGGTCATCGAGGTGGTGACGTCGGCGAGCGGAATCTTGTCGAAGAGTACTTCCATGTCGGCGAGCGAGCTGATCGCCACACCGCATTTTCCGACTTCGCCCTCGGCCAATGGATGGTCCGAGTCGTATCCCATCAGCGCCGGCAGATCGAACGCGACGGAGAGACCGGTCTGGCCTTGCGAAAGCAGATAGCGAAAGCGTGCGTTCGTATCTTCGGCCGTTCCAAAGCCTGCGAACTGGCGCATCGTCCAAAGCTTGCCGCGGTACATCGTGGAGTGAATTCCGCGGGTGTAAGGCGGCTGGCCGGGAAAACCAAGATCGCGTTCCGCGTCCCAACCTGCGAGATCGGCTTGCGTGTAGAGGCGCCGAATCGGATAGCTCGAGACGGTGGTGAAATCGGCGTCGCGATCGGGAGTCTTTCGTAGCGTGGGAGCGAGCGTTTTTTCTTCCCACTCGTGTTCGGCGGCCGACGGCTTCCGGACGGATTCAAAACTCTGCGTGGGCAGTGTCTTAGTCGTCTTCACGTCGTTACTCATCTTCACGTCGTTAGCCATCGGCGCGCCCCCAGGTCGAAGCGGTCTTGGCCGCTCGCAAATTGCCGAATGCAGTCATCAAAGGATTCTAGGGCATTGCGGCAAAGGCAACAAGGTGTGCGCAGGTCAAGACCGCGAAATCCCGAAATAGCCGATTTTGTTGCGGTTAGAAAATACGTAACTATTGATTCTGAAGCGGTTAAGCGAAATCCTGTAAAACGATTGTTGCGGTTAGAAATGCCTCGAGCAGCGAACGAGATTCGATTCGCTGACCTCTCAACTCGTCGAGTGCGAGAGGCCCTCTTCCTGTCTGTTTGATAGTGCATCATCATAACTCAAACGTAACGGTAGCAAATTGCGGGACGGGCCGCAAGAAGTTATTCGAGCGAGGATCGCTTACCCCGGGCGAATTCCCTGGAAAAACGGCGGTTTATTTTCCTGGGACGCCTCCGTCGGCGTCAGGGGTTCCGGGAATATTCGGCTGGCGATTGATTTTGCCGCGGCGCGCATCGGCGACGACGATGTGATTCACGTCGAGCGTGCGTCCTACGGCTTGATCGAAGTTTACGGAGGCTTCAATCAAATTGATCTTGGCGCGCAGCTCATTCCCTTGCGCGGTGGTCAAGTCACGCGACCTTAACACCACCTGGTAGCTGGTGGACGAACCGAGCTGATATTTTTTCTGCTCGGCGTCGAGGGTCTGCTGCGCCAGGATGCGGGCCTTTTCGGCGGCAGACACCTGCGAGCGGTCCTGCTGCAGTGCGATTTGAGCGTTGCGCACATTGACGAAAATCGTGTTCTGAAGCTGGCGGTACTGCACTACTTGCTGGCGTTTGTCGAGTTGCGCGCGGGCGCTATCGGCCTGAGCGGAGCGGTTTCGAATCGGAAGAACGAGATTCAATCCCGCGCTGTAGGTGGGGAAATCGGCGTGAACCATCTGATCGAGCGCCGTCCCTACGCCGCTGCGTTGGACCGTCGTCGTCGTGTTGAACACGGGAACGCCCACAAAAGCGAGGGTGCCCGGTAACCCCGGGTTGCCTACGGTAAAAGGGAGACCGTTGGGGGCGACAATCGGGGCGGTGGTGTCCGCCTGAAATCCCGCCTGCGTCTGATTCTGCACGATCGTGTCTCCGGCAAGCCCGGTGGCGCTGTACTGCCCGACGAGATTGAGGGTAGGAAGCAGGCTATTGCGTGTTGCTTTCACTTCGATTTCGGCGTTCTTCAGGTTCAGATCCGCCTGAAACACTTCCGGCCTTTTCTGCCAGGCTTCCTGTACCGCATCCATCAGCGGAAGATTTTCGGTAATGCTCGGCGCGGAAATAGGAGTCGTCGGAACCACTTCGACATTCTGCAACGAGGGAGCGACGGGATTGCGAGTGATCGCATTCAGCAGAACGGTCTCCTGCTGCAGTTTATTGGTTTGGGCGACGATCAGGTTTTGGGTGTCCGTCGCGAGTTCGGATTCCGCAGTCAGAACGTCAAGAGGCGCCATCGTCCCGATTTGCAGCTGCTTCTTGTTGTCCTCGTACAGCTTGTTCGATACCGCAACAGCCGCTTCTTCCACCTTCACATTTTCCCGGGCAAAAACCAGCTCCCAATAATCTGTTTGCACGGCAGAAACAGTGGCGATCACCTGTTGCGCGAACTGCGAATCCGCCACTTTCAAGGTGTTTTTCGCTTCGATGATGTAGCGCGTGTTTGCCAGAATTCCGAAGCCATTGAGCAGAGGCTGCTGAATCGTGACGCCCAGCGTCGATTGCACGGCGGGATTGAAAATCGTGGCGGGAGAATTCGTCGAGCTTCGTGCATTGTCGAATGTGACCTGGATCGAGGTTCCGGTGTGGAATCCCTGCGTGTAGGAGACGTTCGCATAAGCGTTGTAGTCGATCAGATCGAATGCTTTCGTCGCAACTCCCACTCCTGAACTGAGCGGATTGTTGATGGGAATAGAGGCGCGCGCCCAGTCGGTATTTACGGTCAGGATGGGATCGAAAGATGTTTGGGGTGATGTTCCTAGAATCACGGCTTGTGAAGCGCCCAGGCCGTGGGCCACCGCTCCTGCCTTGGCGCGCAGCATTTCGGTTTGCGCGATCCAGGGAGTGAAGCGCTGGAGGCTGATGTCCAAATTGTTTTCGAGAGCGATGGAAATCGCGTCGTCGAGGCTGAGCATTAGCTTGCCGTCATGAATCAACTGGTCGATGGTGGGAGCGTTTGTGAGCATAGGCTCCGGCAGCGTTAGCGGTTGGTAGGGCTTCCAAAACTCCGGGAACCATGGCTGGCCCTTGGAGTAGTCGCGTCCCTTGGTAGCGGAGAGGTCCCGCGGCGATAAATAATCGGCCGCAGCGGTCTGCTGCGCCGAAGGCTGGGAGGCGGCGGGCGCCTGCGCCTGATTCTGGTCCGCTGCTGGAGGTGGCGCGGCGCTCTGTCCCTGCTGGCTTTGTTGGTTCTGGGCGGGCCTCTGAGCCTGCGCGGATACCGGCGCCACCACCAGCGATGCAATAATGAACGCCAAAACCACCGACTTCAGAAACGCTTCGATCGCAAGTCTTCCGATCATCGTGTTTTTTCCTCTCCGAGCCTCTGGAGTCTGATTGCTGATTTCAACCCTGAATTCATGCAAGCCTCAAGCTTCTACAACGTGTGGCGCGCCAATTTGTTTCAGAAACTGTATTTCGGTGCAAAGTAGCGGCCACGCGTAACTTCCAGAATATAGACGAGTAAAGGGGAAATTCGATTCGCCGCCTGTTCGATTTCGGTCAGTGCTGTGCGTATCCGAACAAGCGCGGGCAGGAGTGTAGCATTGCAATCTGCGGCCTGACAATTCGCGTGGTGGCGGGATGTTGACAAGAAGAACGATTTCGCGGGGAAGCTGGGGTGGGGTGCTTGGCGTATTTTTGCGCGGGCGCAGGCTGAAGCCTACGCTACTGTAAAGCAAAGAACGCAATCGCGAACGTGCCAAGGGTTGGGCATAGCGCTGCGTTATTGCGTTGGCACAGGCAGGATTGCCTGTGCTACTGAAAGCGGCGGAAAGTTGACACGCTAGTTGGCAGCGTCTACCATGGCGCTGGCCAAAGCTCACCCTCCATGCCACGGCATTTCTCATCCTTGAACTCTTTTCGCGCGGCGGTTTGCCTGACGCTGATTTTGCTCGTGAGCGCGGTCGCGAGCGCCGAAAAGACAGATCAGCTCAAACCTCAGGGTTACGTCAACGACTTCGCGGGAGTACTGAGCGCGCCGGCGAAGGCTCAGCTGACGGCGCTGTGCGGTGAAGTCCAGCAAAAAACCGGAGCGCAGATTGCGGTCGTTACCGTGAAATCGCTCGACGGGCAGGCGGTGGAGGACTATACCGTTGATCTCGCCACAAAGTGGGGCATCGGTCCCAAGCAGTCCGACCATGGGATCTTGATTCTACTGGCGGTTGAGGACCGAAAATATTTCACTGCGGTAGGCTACGGACTCGAACCGATTTTGCCCGATGGAAAAGTTGGTGGTTTCGGTCGGGAGGCGGTTCCGCTTCTTCGCGCGGGAGACTATTCTGGCGCAGTCCTATTAATCACGCGACGAGTGGCGGACGTGATTGCCGCCGACAAGGGTGTGACGCTCTCTGGCAACTCGCCAGCGCCAGTGCGCAGCGCTCCTCGGGAGGATAACGGCTGGTCGATTGGTCAAATTTTGCTTCTGCTTTTCATAATTTTCGTTGTGTATTCGATCATGAAACGCAGCGGTGGAGGTGGCAGTAGTAACTACACGCGCGGCGGTAGAAGCGGCTGGTGGATTGGGCCGATGATCGGTTCCGGGATGGGCGGTGGACGCGGCGGCTGGGGAGGAGGTGGATTCGGCGGGGGTGGTGGCGGCGGAGGCGGTTTTGGTGGGTTTGGTGGCGGCTCTTTCGGCGGTGGCGGCGCCGGGGGCAGTTGGTAGATTCTGTTCGCAATAGCGGTTGTGATTGAAGAAAAAGGCGTGCGATGGAAGCGAAGCTCAAACAGATCGTAGAGAAGCTGCAATCGGCTGCGGGTGACAACCTGCAAGCCGCGGTGCTCTACGGGTCCGCTGTTACGGGCGAATTTCAAGCGCATCATTCCGATCTGAATATTGTCTGCCTGGTGAAGCGCGCGACGGCTGCTGACCTTGAGGCTATGCACGGAGTGGCGGAATGGTGGATGCGCGAAGGGCATCCTGCGCCGCTCGTTTTCACGTATGAGGAATTGCAGCGTTCAGCCGACGTTTTTTCGATCGAGCTGTACGACATCAAAGCGCGCCATCGCATGTTGTACGGCGAGGATTTTTTCTCTCAGCTTGAGGTTCCGTTGCATCTGCACCGGCTACAGGTGGAAAGGGAACTGCGGATTGACTGGCTGCGCCTGCGTCAGGCGGTGCTTGCGGCGCCGCAAACCAAGAAGGCGCACATCGGGATCATGATGGCGTCGGTTTCGGCGTTCTGTTCGCTGTTCCGGCATGCGCTTGCGGCGCTGGGACAACCGATGCCGGATACGAAGCGGCAGGCCGTGGACGCGCTGGCGTCGCTCACAGGTGCGAATCCGAGCGCGTTTCACGCGGTGCTGGATTTGCGGGAAGGCAAGCGCAAGGAGCGGGAAATTGATATTGAGGCATCGCTCCACGCGTATCTGGAGTTTGTTGAGGTGGTGACGAGCGAAGTGGATCGCCGATTCGCTGCACAGTAGTGCGAAGCTGGGCGCACAGCCACGCCAGGCGTCGCGGTTGTTTACATTCCGCACCGGAGGCACACGCAGATGAAAGCGCTCTTGGGACTGGTGGCAGTGATTGTGATTCTGGTTTTGATTTTTGGCGGCATGTATGTCAGCACGAAAAACAAGATCGTAACGATGGACGAGCAGGTGAAATCGAATTGGGCGCAGGTGGATGTGGTGTTGCAGCGGCGCGCGGATTTGATTCCGAACCTCGTGGAAACGGTGAAAGGATTCGCCGGGCATGAAGAAATTGTGTATGGCGATATCGCGAAGGCGCGCTCGGCGTTGCTGAATGCAAAGACACCTTCGGACAAGATTGCGGCTAACGGGCAACTGGATGGCGCTCTCGGGCGGTTGCTGGCTGTGGTCGAAAATTATCCGCAGCTCAAATCGAACGAAAACTTTTTGCGGCTGCAGGACGAATTGGCGGGCACTGAGAATCGGATTGCCGTGGAAAGGAAGCGCTACAACGATTCCATTCAGGCCTACAACACGTTCATTCGCCAATTTCCGAACAGCTTGTTCGCCAGTTGGGCCGGCTTCAAGGAGAACGACGCTTATTTTAAGGCGTCCGAGGGCTCTCGCGAGGCTCCCAAGGTGCAATTTCCGGCGGCCACTCGCTAGGATTTGCGATTCGAATATTACATTCGTGTGAAGCGTTGCGCGCCGGGATGCGGTTATGCGGCGGTTATCTTGACCCGTGCATTCCGGCGCGCTAGGCTACTTTGACAGGACATCAACGAGGTTCGAGTCGCCAAAAATTAATGAAACAAACTGTAAGAATCGCCGGAGGGATCAGCGAGCTGTTTGGCACCCTCGATGAGAACCTCAAGCTTTTCGAAGCCAACCTGCACGTCACCACTCATCTGAAGGATCACGATTTGGAGATTGAAGGCGAGCCTGCGCAGGTGGAGCGCGCTGCGCTTATCCTTGACGAATACAATCAGCGCGTTCGCGACGGGCGGATTCCCGATAGCCAGGAGGTGAAATCCCTGTTGCGAATTGCCACGCAGGCTCCTGCGAAGGAACTGCGCGGGGCGTTTTCCCCTACGCGCACGCGCACGTTTGGCAAGAAGAGCCTCGCGCCGAAAAGCACGAACCAGCGGCGATATATCGAAGCGCTCGAAACTTACGACATGGTGTTCGCGATTGGGCCGGGTGGAACGGGCAAAACATATCTCGCGGTGGCAATGGCGGTGTCTGCGCTGCTTTCGAAGCAGGTGAACCGGATCATTCTCGCGCGGCCCGCGGTAGAAGCGGGCGAAAAGCTGGGATTTCTTCCCGGCACGCTTCAGGAAAAGGTTGATCCTTATATGCGCCCGCTGTACGACGCGCTGCACGATCTGCTCGAAGCGGAGAAGCTCGAAAGTTTTCTCGAAAAGGACATCATCGAGGTTGCGCCGCTTGCATTTATGCGCGGGCGCACGCTGAATGATTCTTTCGTGATTCTCGATGAGGCGCAGAATACGACGAGCGAGCAGATGAAGATGTTTCTTACTCGCCTGGGATTCAATTCGAAAGCCGTGATCACCGGCGACATTACGCAGATTGATTTGCCCAACGAGCGCCGTTCCGGGTTGGTCGAGGCGATTGACGTGGTGGGGAATATCGAAGGCATTTCTTTTATCTATTTCGACGAGCGCGACGTGGTGCGTCACAATCTGGTGCAGCAAATTATCAAGGCGTACGATGAGCGCAAACCCGCAGCGCAGGGAGCATCCGCGAAAAGCGGGCCAAACGTGGCAGCTGGGCGGACGCAAAATGTGAGCGCCAGTTCGTCGACCTCAAGCGGCAGCGCGCACGGCACCGCGCGGCGCGATTGATCTTCCCTCGATTCATGATCGTCAACCGCCAATCGCGCATTTCCGTTCCGTTACGCGACCTCGACAAATTCCTGGCTCGTGCGCGGCGCCGGTTGCGCCTGCAGAAGGACTCGTTCGCCGTTTGTCTGGTAACCGATGCCGAGATGGCCCGCTGGAACCGCGCATATCGTGGCAAAAGCGGCCCTACCGATGTATTGTCGTTTGCAACGAATGCTCGCGAAGCCACGCAAAGGCGCGCAAAAAATAGCCGCGTGCGAAAAGACAACCTTTTCGACGCCGCTGCCGCAAATCACTCGGCGCAATATATCGGCGATATCGCCATCGCCCCGGCTGTGGCGAAACGGAACGCGCGCCGCTTCGGCCGCAGCTTCGATGACGAGATGCGCATTCTTATTCTTCACGGTATCCTCCATCTAATGGGCTATGACCACGAAGCCGACAACGGCCAAATGGAACGCCGGGAAAGCAAACTCCGCCGCGAGCTGAGGCTGGTTTAGGCGATGCCGCAAATTCTTTACACGATTGGTGTACTTGCGCTCACCGCGGGTCTGGCATTGTTCGCCTACCTGGATCGCGTGTACCGCGAACTGGGACGAATCGTCACAGGCCGAATCTTTGCCCATCTGCAAACATTCGAAGCGGACATCGAGCCGCGATTCAAGATGGACCGGCAACGCGCCGCTTTGGCGTTCACGCTTCTGGCCCGGCTTTGGCTGGTTCTCGTGGCAGCCGTCACCGCGCGAGGCGTAATTTTCTTTGTGCCGGGCTCGTGGGAAGCGGCGCTTGAGATGGTCTTTTTTCTTTCGGCCGAAGTGATTGTGTTGATGCAGTTTCTTCCGTCACTTTTGCTTGCGGGAGTGCGCGGGAATTGGATTGCGCCATTCGTGCCGGCCGTCCGTGTATTCGTGTGGTTGATTTGGCCGGTGCAAGTGGTCCTCGAGTTGCTGGTTTCTGTGCTCCATCTTTCCGAGGATGAGCCAACCGCGGAAGTTGAGGAACAGCAATCGATTGAGGCTTTCGTCGACGCGGCGGCGGAGGAAGGGATTATCGAGCACGACGAAGCGCGGCTGATCGAGCAGGTGATCGAATTTGGCGATAAGCGCGTGCGCGATTTGATGACGCCGCGGCCCGACGTGGTCGCCATTCGCGCCGGGGCTACGCTGGAGGAACTGAGCGACCTGATCGTCGAGACGAAATTCTCGCGTATCCCTGTTTATGAAAAATCGCTCGATGACATAGTCGGCGTGGTGATGGCGCGCGACATACTCGAAGTCTCCGACCGCGACGCGGCTCTTCGCGCCGTTCGCGAGCTGATGCGCCCCGCGCTCTTCATCCCCGAGACGAAATCGGGTTCGGAATTATTAAAGGAAATGCAGCGCAAGAATCAGCAGATGGCGATTGTGATCGACGAGTATGGCCTGATGGCCGGTGTGGTAACCGTCGAGGATTTGATCGAAGAAATTGTTGGCGACCTCGGCGAAGAGGATCGCCGGCCCGCGCCCGACGTGGTGCGCGAATCCGGCGGCAGCATGGTGATGCGCGGCAGTGTGCCGGTGGACAAACTGACGGAGCTCCTTGGCGTACAGCTCGATGATTCCTCCGAGCATTCCGGCGCCACCACGATTGCTGGGCTGCTCAATTCGGTGGCAGGCCACGTCCCGCGGATGGGCGAGGTGATTGATTCCGACGGCGTTCGCTTCGAAGTGCTCGAAGCGAATCAGCGCAAAGTGTTGCGCGTGCGCGCCCGCCGCGTCCCCGCCGGTGCTGCGTCGTCCTTGTCGGCGTAAACCTGCGCAGGCGGCGGCTCATCGGCGTACAATTTGATTTCATGCCATTCAAATCCGGTTTCGTGGCAATCGTCGGTCGCCCCAACGCCGGGAAATCCACGCTCGTCAATACTCTGGTTGGACGCAAGGTCGCCATCGTCTCGCCCAAGCCGCAAACTACCCGCAACCGCATCCAGGGAATTTTGAATCGCGACGACGCGCAAATCGTGCTGGTCGATACCCCCGGAATCCACAAACCCGAAAACGTTCTCAGCCGCCAGATGATGGACGAGCTTCAGCACGCGCTCGAAGGTATTGATATTCTTGCGTTGATCGCCGATGCTTCAGTGAACTTCGGGCCCGGAGACCGCTTCGCCATCGAATGGGCGCGCCGTTTTCATGGGCCCGTCTATTTACTGTTGAATAAAATAGATCGAGTCCCCAAGGCGCATCTGCTTCCGCTCATCGAGCGCTACAGCAAGGAATTCGAATTCGCTGAAGTGTTCCCGATCTCCGCGCTCACTGGTGAAGGCTGCCTCGATCTCGTAAATTCATGGCTCGAACGATTGCCCGAGCATCCGCCCTATTTTCCAGAAGACCAGTTCACCGACCAGCCCGAACGTTTCCTCGCCGCGGAGATAATTCGCGAGAAGGCAATTCTCACCACGCGCCACGAAGTGCCCTACGCGATTGCGGTGATGATCGACGGTTTTGAGGAAGGACCAACGCTTCTTCGAATTCGCGCCACGATCTATGTGGAGCGCGAAGGCCAGAAAGCGATCCTGATCGGCAAACGAGGCGCGGCCATCAAAACCATCGGCACGCAAGCGCGCAAAGAACTCGAATCCATCCTCGACATCCACATTTTCCTCGAGCTCTTCGTCAAGGTTCAACCGAACTGGCGCGACAATTCCTCCATGGTTCGCCAACTCGATTGGCACCGCCAGCTCGAACAACTAGGCGAGTATCAGAATAACGAAACCGACGAAGGGGACGCTGCGGGCAACGAGGATGATGACGACGAGGCACCCAAAGACTTAGAACTTTAAATCACGCGCGCGACCAACTCGCTTTCTCCTGTTGGGCCGAGCTTTTCAGGCGGTCGAGCGGGCACGGCATGCCGTGCCCCTACTGAAGAAGAGGCTGGAACGAAAGCCAAGCGCGTATCGAACGATGATCGAATCTAAGCCTTAGACGGCGCAATCCCCAGCGACCGCATCTTCCGATATAAGTGGCTCCGCTCCAGCCCCAAAGCCTCCGCCGCTTTCGTCATGTTCCAGCGATTTTCCTCGAGCTTACGCAACACAAACTCCCGTTCATAAGCCGAACGCGCTTCCTGCAGGCTTTCATACGGCTTCTGCGGGCTCTTCGACGCGCCCCGAAATAATTCAGGCGGCAAATGATGCGGCTCAATCTTCTGCGCCGGGCTCATGATCACCAACCGCTCGACAAGGTTTTTCAGCTCGCGCACATTCCCGGGCCACGTATAACTCAACAACACTTCCATCGCCGGCGCCGTAAAGTCCTTCGGCTTTTTCCCGTACGCCTCACAGAACTCGGCTAGAAAATGCGCTGCCAGAATCGGCATATCCTCAATCCGCTCGCGAAGCGCCGGCACATAGAAGGGAATCACGTTCAGCCGGTAAAACAAATCCTCGCGAAACGCATTCCGGCCGATTTCGTCCTCAAGCTTTTTGTTCGTCGCGGCGATCACTCGCACGTCAACGGTAATCGGCTCATTCGAGCCCAGCCGTTCCACGCGCTGTTCTTCCAGCACGCGCAGCACTTTCGACTGAGTTTTCAAGCTCATATCGCCCACTTCATCGAGAAATAAAGTGCCACCATCCGCCTTTTGAAATTTGCCCACTTTGTCTTCGCTCGCGCCGGTAAAGCTTCCCTTGCGATGACCAAACAGCTCAGACTCGATCAGTTCTTCCGGGATCGCGGCGCAGTTCAATTCCACAAATTGCATCGTGTTTCGCAAGCTGCTCGCATGCAGCGCCCGCGCCACAAGCTCCTTACCCGTTCCGCTCTCGCCATAAATCAGTACGCGCCCATTGGTGGGCGCAGTCAGCGCGATCTGTTGCCGCAGCGCTTTCATCGGCACGCTGTTCCCAAGTATTTCATGGCGCTCTTCGAGTTCCGCGCGAAGCCGGCGATTCTCCGATTCCAGGCGCACGTACTCGAGTGCGTTTCGCACCACCAATACAATTTTGTCGAGCGAAAGAGGTTTTTCGACGAAATCAAACGCGCCGAGTTTCGTCGCACGCACGGCCGTCTCGATATTTCCGTGCCCGGAGATCATGATCACAACGGGCGCAGATTCGCGCGCCTGAATCGCTTCGAGCGTGGCCAGTCCATCCGTTTTCGGCAGCCACACGTCGAGCAGCACCAGGTCGAAGCTTCGCCGTTCGATCTGCTCCAGGCAGGCCTCGCCCGTTGAGGTCACCTCGACCTCGTAGCCTTCGTCGCGCAAGAGCGCACCAAGCGATTCCCGAATCCCGCTCTCGTCGTCCACGATTAGAATTGATGCCGGCATCGTTTATGTTGTGAAGCTGATAGAACTTGTCAGGGTCTGGGTTACTCCGTGCTCGATGTGGTGGGCTTTCAGTGACCTCAGTGTTGGTTCGTTGGATTTTGAGACCTATGCCGCCGAAGCTCCACTCTGTGCAGCTGGCGCAGGCACTTCGATAGCCGGGAACCGAATCACGAAGCGCGTTCCAGTCGGAACATTGTCTTCCACGCGAATCGTGCCGTTATGTTCGGCGACAATCCGGCTCGCGATCGCAAGCCCCAGCCCGGTGCCGCGCTCCTTCGTCGAGAAATGCGGCAGAAAGAGCCGCTCTTTATCCTCCGGCGAAATTCCGTGCCCGCTGTCGGAAATTTCGATCGCCACAGCGTCTCCATCACCATCCGCACGCGTGGAGACACGCAGTTGCCGCACGGAAGCGCCCTCCATTGCCTCCGCGGCATTGTCGATCAAATTCGCAACCACGCGCCGCAGCAGTTCGCAATCCGCTTTGATCAAAGGTAGTGAAGCGGCAAGTTCCGTGCGCAACGTGATTCCCTCGAGTCGTCCGCGGAAAAGATCCACGGCGCCGGCAACGATCGGGTTCACGTCCGCAGGAGCAAGGCGGGCGGCGGGGAAGCGGGCAAATTGGGAGAATTCATCAACGAGCGATTCGAGCGTGTAGACCTCCCGCTCTATGAGTCCCGCGCACTCCGCAACAAGTTTTTCAAATTCGCTGCGCGAGCTTTCCGGCCTGTTTCCTTCCGAGCGCTCGATATGACGCAGCAATCGCTGCGCGGAAAGCTGAATCGGCGTCAGCGGATTCTTGATCTCGTGCGCGATTCGCTGTGCTACTTCCTGCCATGCGGAGGCTTTTTGCGCCCGCAGTAAATCCGTGAGATCGTCAATTACAATCACGAATCCTGGATTTGACCTTCGCGGACCAAGTGAGCTCACCGTTACCGCAGCGCGCACGAGTTTTCCCGCCGTCGCGATTTCAATCTCACGCGAAGCTCCTCCCATTCGCAGTGACCGGCGCATCAAATGCAGCATCGCGCGCGCAGCCTCCTCTCCGAGCAACTCTTGCAGCGAATGCGCGTCGCGTGCGTGAGCGCCGAGGATTTCCACCACCGCCGAATTTACCCTGGTGATTTCGCCGGACGAGTTGAGCGACACCACCCCCGTTGGAATATTCTCCAGAATCGCCTCCATCAATTTACGCCGACGCTCGCGCTCCTCGATGGCCAGCTCGAGGCTTTGCGTGAACTCGTTAATCTGCTTGCGGCCTTCTCCCAGTTGTTCCGTCATCCGATTGAACGAACGCACCAGTGTCCCCAGGTCGTCCTGCGCCTGGACGTCAATTTGGTGGTCAAAATTACCGCGGGAAATTTCACGGGTGGCTTCAGCTAGGGCTTGGATCGGCACGGTGACCTGCTTGGAAAGAAAGAGTGCTACCCAGGTGGTGGCGAACAGCAAAAGCAGTGTAATCAGCGAGAGCACCCCGAGAATTTCTCGCTTGTAAGCGCGCAGATGCTGTTTCTGCTCTTCGTAGGTCTGCGTTTGCGCTTGAATTTCCGCAGCGCGGTCGAGATAGTCGCTCGGTATTTTGCGCGCCACGTATAACTTGCCGTCTTTCAGCGGAGCGGTCGCAACCAGGTACAAATCGTTTCCATTCCGCCAGAACTCCGCCCCGCTGCTGAGCACCTTAGCTGGTTGCGGATGGATGGGCTGGCTGGCCGGACTTTGTGCGGCGGGCTCATTGCTGGTGCGATTTGTATAAGCGACGCCGTGGCTTACGTCTCCATGAGAATTCGCCTGCCACGAGGCATCCACCGACCAACTCGTCTGCAAGAACGCTTCATCAGGGCTGCCTGACTTCGCCGCCCGCGCAGCAATGTCGCCGAGATGGCCTGAGCCCGTTTTCCGCATGTCCTGGAGCAGTTGCTGGCTCTCCTCGTTGGCCACTTCGAGGGGACGCGGAAACCATGCATTCAGCGTTCTATTCACGAGCGCGTAGCTGAAGAAGAACATGAACACGACCGGCAGCAGCGAAACTCCCATTGCACCGAGCACCATCTTGGTCTTGAAACGCGAGCCCATCTGACCGGCCCGGCGCTCAGTTGCCATCCGTACCAGGCTGCGCAACAGAATCAGGCCGAACACCAGAAGGGCCGCGCCGAGAAATGTGGAGAGCGCGAAGAAAACCAGGAATTCATTGCCTTGCTCGGGGTGGAACGGAGTGCTCAGCGACCCCAGCGTGAATACCGCTGCCGTCAGCAATACCACGGCGATACCACCGGTAATCAGCCACACACGCTGTTTTCGTGTCGCTGCTGTCACCGGCCCTCCTCCAAATATCTGCCGAGCGGGCACTCGTCGCACTTCGGATCGGTCTTACGACACCAGTTCTTACCAGCGGCCACGATCAGCGCGTGAAATTCGTTGAACTTGGAAACGTTGCCGGGAAATCTTCGCTCGAACTGCCAGCGGATCTCATCATATTTCGCATTCGGGCTGGCCCAACCGTGACGCACCAGCATCCGCTTCGTGTAGGCGTCGACGACAAAGACACCATGCTGCCCGGCATAGAGCAGAATCGAATCCGCTGTTTCCGGTCCGATGCCGAACACTCCGATCAGCTTCTCGCGCAGCAGGATCGTCGGAGTCTCAAACATTCTTTTGAGCGAACCTCTGTATTCATGGCGAAGAAATCGCACGAACGACTTCAGCGCGCGCGCTTTCTGTCGCCAGTAACCCGACGACTGGATCAGGTTCTGCAGCCGGCGTAAGGGGACCTGCTCGATGGCTGCCGGCGTCAAGAGTTGCGCGCCACGCAGGTTGGCGAGGGCTGTCTCGACGTTCGTCCACGAGGTGCTTTGAGTCAGAATGGCGCCGACAATTACCTCGAAGGGAGTCTTGGCCGGCCACCAGTGCTGTGGGCCGAGGGCGGTAAAAAGGCTGTTAAAGTACTCATCCAGAGGGGGTTGCGACTTATCGGAAACGGAGCCTGGCATTCTAAGAAGTGCGTGCGGCACTAAAATAGGGAATTTCTTGAGTGCTTCCATGGAGAATTCACAATAGCGAGGCGAGATTCGCAAGTCAAGCTTAGGTGTTGCGGATTGGCCACACTACTGTGGCGGAGATACAAAGGTGGCTCAAGGGCGCTTGCGTTCGAATTGCTGCATGAAACTCACCAATGCCTCGACGGACTCGATTGTTACAGCGTTGTAAAGCGAAACGCGCATCCCACCCACCGAACGGTGACCGACGATTCCCACGATGCCTTCGGCTGCCGCTTCCTTGGCGAAGCGCGCTTCCAACTCCTCGTCGCCATCGGCCAACCGAAAAACTACGTTCATTCTTGAACGCGATTCCTGCTCGACGGGACATTTGTACAAGGTGCTCGAATCGATTGCGTCGTAAAGGAGCTTGGCCTTCGCTTCGTTGCGTCTTTCGAGCGCGCCGGCGCCGCCCTCGCCCTCGAGCCATTCGAGCATCAATACCAGAACGTACACAGCAAACGTTGCGGGGGTGTGGAAAAGGGAATGCTCCTTGATCTCCGTGCGATATTGCAGCAGGGAAGGCAGCTTGGGATCAGCGCGCTCGGCAAGATCTCGCCGAATAATTACAACTGTTGCGCCTGCTTGCCCCAGATTCTTCTGCGCGCCGGCAAAAATCGCGCCGAATTGTCGAACGTTCACCTGCCGCGAAAGAATGTCCGACGACATATCTGCCACGAGTGGAATGTCGCCGGTCCGTGGCATCTGCCTCCACTGTGTGCCCTCAATCGTGTTGTTCGAGCACATGTAGACGTAAGATGCGTTCGAGGCGAGGTCAATTTCGTTGGTGCTCGGAATGCGAGTGAATTTTTCGGGCTCGCTCGAAGCCGCAATTCGATAAGGCGCGCTTTTCTTCAGCTCCGCGATCGCTTTTGCTGTCCACATTCCCGTGTGCAGCACATCCACCGGCTTTCCGTCCAAATACAAGTTCAGGGGGATCATCGTGAACTGCAGGCTGCCGCCACCCTGCAGGAAAATCACTGCGTATTCTTCCGGAATCGCCATCAGGCGGCGCAGCAGCTGTTCGGCGCGCGAATTGATCTCTTCAAATTCGGGTGACCGGTGGCTCATTTCCATTACGGACATGCCCGTTCCGCGATAATCCAGCAGTTCGTCACGAATCTTCTCCAGAACGGTAACTGGTAAAGTCCCCGGTCCGGCGCCAAAATTAAGGGCTCGCTTCACCCCGATCTTGGAAGATGAAATTGAAACCACGTTGCGAGTTCCTTTCAGCGGGAAGAGTTATCGGTTGACCAATCTGACCATCGGTTGATTATCTGAATTGATCAGGGTAGCAGAACTTGCGCTATCTGTCGCACTTGCCACAAAAAAAAGAAACCGGGAGGCACCCGAGCCTCCCGGTTCCAATTCGTCACACCTTGAAAGTTCAGGATCGAACTAAAGAGGGCGTTTGCTATTAGCCGTTGTGTTTGTCGTGGTGGATCTCCCTGCTCGTTTTGTTCTGCTCCTTGTTCACCTGCTTCTTTTCCGCAGGAGTCAGCTTGCCTCCGTTGGCCTTCCGGTCGGCAGCCACCTGATGGTTGATGTGTTGCTCGTTCTTCTCCGTTTTCGCAGCTTCCCTTGCGTTCATCTTGCCGCTGTCAATGCCATTCGCAATCCGCCGCTGCTGATTTTCCGCGCGAGCTCCCACTTTGCTCATCGCGGGATTGGCGGGCCGCCCGTGGTTTTCCGAAGCGAAATTCGACCTGTCGCTTCGCGCCATGTGCTCGTGTGACGCCTGCTCGGATGTTGCCTGGACGTGCGTTTCTCTCTCGTACGAGCGTTCCCGCTCCGTCGCTACCGCTCTCGTTCCGCCAGGACCGCCGTTGAAGCTCGCGTGACTGACCACCCTCTCATTTACCACTGTCTTGTCGACGTACGTATTGTGGATCACCGTTCTGTTCACGTTCACCACTGCCGTGTTGTATGCGAAGTGTTCGCCGCGCCACGCTCCGCCAACAAATCCCACTCCGCCATAACCGAATCCGTAGTTCACGCCGCCATAGAAACCAACGTGCGGTCCCCAGTACCCGGTATGAAATTCATAAACTCCTCCTCTCCAACCCCAGTAGCCTGGTGTCCAGAGGAGACCCACTCGCGGAGGCGCTACCCATACACCCGGCACCCAGTAATAACCGGCGTCACCGTAAGCCCAGTAACCGGGCGTCCAAATATACCCTTCCGTCGGGCATGGAGGCTGAACGTAAACTGGCAACGCTGGCGGCCCGACGTGCACGGAGATTCCTACTGCGACTTGAGCTGAAGCCGGAGACGCCACCATTGAAGAAATTCCTAACGCGAGACATAAAGCCAGAAAGAATGGCCGAGTAAGAGTCAGCTTACGCATTTCAAGTCCTCCCTGATGGATTCAAAAACGCCTCGATTCCATGGAGCGCCCGGGCTGTGACTTGCATGAAGGCGCACCGAAACCGGAACGCACCCGATCCCTACGATATCTAACCCCGGAACCCGCAGAATGTTTCTCAGCGTCTGCGACGATTCAAATGCGAACGATGCTGATAAGTAATCGTACCGGCGCAGGAAATGGAGGGAAGATCGAAGTGGAAAGGTACTCCCAGCCCTGATTAACACGATTTAAGCTGCTTATAAAAGGTGACTTGCGAGGCCCGAGCGAAGTCGCGGCGAAGCTGCCCGCTGGCCGAGCGTACAGGAGCGACACTCAAGAGTCGGTTGAGTTCCCAACGCTCGCAGTGATGCGAAAAATCGGACGCGTCGCGCCGCCTTGACACTCTTCACACCCAGCAATTAGACTGAAAGGCTCGAAGTTGCAGTCGGGAGCCAAGGGAATGCTTCTCTCGCGGGATTTCGTCGGCTACATGGCCAAGGAAGTGATGAAGCGGCTGGTAGCGGCGAAAATGATTGAGACAAAGAACGTTGAGAATGTGACGCAAGCTGTCCGCCAGGTGATGGCCGACGAAGTGACGGTGGAAGACCGCTTAAACGAAGAGGTCCGCGAGATTCTGAGCAAGCACTCGGACGAAATGAAGCGGGTGGGCGCTTCGTATCAGGAAATGTTCAAGAAAGCCAAAGGCCAGCTGGCCCGCGAAAGGAAGTTGATCCTCCGCTAATGCGCCTGACGCGCGAAAAGACGGTCCGCATCTCTCACCGCATCATCGATCTTCTTGTCACGCTTCCCGACGTGGATTTCGTGGAGGATCGCGACACAATCCGCCAGGAAATCGTGACTATTCTCACGTCGCTTCTGAAGGTGGAGGAGCAGGTTGACACCGAAGTCCGCGCGAAGATTGCGTCCCAGAAGAAGGAGATCCTGGAAGGCAGCGAAGAGTGGGACATTCTTTACCGCAAGTATTATCAGGAAGGGTTAAAGCGGCTCGGCGTTGCTGAGGTTCACGCGCACGGTTAGTTTCCGAAAACAAAAAATCCACACCGAAATAATTTCATTTCAAAAATCAAAGGGCGCCCACCAATCCGGGCGCCCTTTTTTTGTTTCTCGATGTAACTATCTGAATTGGTCGGGACGGCGCTTCAAGGTAGGACGATCGCTGTCGTCATCCGTGCCTCCTCCGGTTGTATCAGGAGGTGCTTGTCCGGTTTTTTGAGTCTGATCCGTCTTCTTCCGCAACGATGGCTTGCTGCCGCCCTTGTCGTTAACCTTTTGATTGGATTCAATCATTCCGAGGCGGCGCTTCACCACATCGAATTCGGAAGTGGAGACGATATATTCTTCGCGGGCCGGCAGGATCGTGGCGATTTCTTTTTGTGCCGCTTCGATGCGGTCGGGCGTGGGCGGATGAGTTGCGAAGATCTTAGGCACCGATCCCGGTTGTTTCTTCTCGAGTGCCGTCACCTTCTCGAAGAACGACACGAAGGAATTCGGATCGTAGCCGGCCTTGTACATATACTGCAAACCGAGGTAATCCGCTTCGCGCTCGGCGTCACGCGAGAATTTCAAGAACGAAATCGGCACTACCAATTGGGCGCCCTGGTAGATTGCGTATCCAGCCCAGCCGCCCGGTCCGAGCATGACCAATGGAATGGTCGCCAGCTGCATGATCTGACCCTTTGTTGCATTCTTGGTGCCGTGGCGGGCGCAGACGTGCGCAATTTCGTGGGCCATTACTCCGGCAAGCTCCGACTCTTCATCGGCGTGCATGATCAAGCCGCTATTCACATAGAAAAATCCGCCAGGCAGCGCGAAGGCATTGATCTGATCCGAGTCGATTACCTTGATGGTGAACGGAACCTGCGCGTCAGAGTTGCGCACCAGGTTCTGCCCCACGCGATTCACGTATTCGGTAATCACAGGGTCGGTGATGAACTTCGCGGAGCGGTCGACTTCTTGCGCCAGCTGCTTGCCCAGGGCAATTTCGTGCTCGAGCGAATAAAAATTTAATCCGTGGCCGACGTTGCGGTTGCCTACCGCATCCACGTCTGCCTCGCTGCCTTTCTTGACGTTCGGGTCGATCGATTGAGCGACTGGCGCCGGTCCTTGTGCTCCAGCCGGCTGGCTCGAGGAATCGTCGCTCTGCTGATTCGGGGCAGGAGGCTGTTGCTGGGGCGGCTGCGGTTTCTGCTGCTGTGTTTGGTCGGGAGTCGGCTGCTGTGTTGTTTGCTGGCCGCTCTGCTGACTCTGTGGAGGTGCTGCGATGACCGCCGAACCCGCCAGCAAACCCGCGAAAACAACCGCGGCCAATCGCATCGTCCAAGTCGTTTTCATGGCAACCCCCAACCGATTGAGCGGGATTATACACCCCGCCCACGAGACCAGAGCATACAAAGCCTAAGATGACACAAGGCCCTAAATAGTTACTTTCGGATCCGCAAGGAGTTCGCTGGGACAAACCCCTATGGGATTGGCAGTGCATGGTAAGAGGGATGTGGCATTCAAAAACCCACTTTTACCGTAGATTAGACCTATCTCCCGTTCTGTGTTTTCAGCAACTTGCAGACGTTTCTAATCGCGCCACCGTAGATTAAAATGCGCCCGTCCTTCGTCGATCCTCTGCGGAAGGCGAAGGACGGGCACCGGAAGGCTGCAGGGGCCAGCCAAACACTCCAGGACCGGCCGGCCGCGGCCGCATCAATCAGTCGCCACTCTCGTCTTTCACCAGTCTCGCACCGTTGCTGTTCGATGCCACAAAATCGGCCTTAGACGCTTCGAGCTTCTGTTCCGTCTTTCGCGAGTAGATGAACCCATATCCATCCTGCATTCCCGGATAGAACCACGCCAGTAAGGCTGGAGGCTGTCCGTTCGACCCTTCGGCGAACTTCATCACGGTCTCCCCGGATGTAGATAGCCGTTCTGTCGTAACTGTTTGAACGGTTGCGATCAAGCGGGTGTGATCTTCATTGTAGATTTGAATTAAATTCACATTCGGTCCATCTCCGTGGTTTGCTCGCTCAAAGATATACGATCCCGCCGGTAGTACATGGCCTGGAACCCGTATTGCCGTTCGTAATGTCACTTGAGTTGATTGGTTGATTGCCTGAGCTTGCGCTCGCGGCGTTAGCACGATCACTCCCAGCAGAATTCCGGCAACGACGCTGATACACTGACGAATACTCACGTATTACCTACCTTCTGGCAGCTCACGCCGCCTTTATAAATTTACCACTCAAGAACTATTGATGCTGACGTCGCCAGGAAGTTCCATTAAATCGGTTTGGGCGCGCTCGCAACTTTGTCCGAAATATAGAATCACTGCTCTCCGAATTCTTGAACGTCGGAGAACGGGTTGATCCCACATTTTTCAAGGCTTTCTGGTGCGCCCTGGTGTCGCCCACTGCTGGGCGGTATCAGATTGTCTGATGTCTTGATTCGTCTGCTAATTCTTGGGGAAATTGTGAAGACGTAGCAGTGTAAAACGGGCTATGCGGGAGAAGTCCTTATCGAGGGTAAAGACCGTAGCTCCGTGTTCGAGCGCAACAGCGGCGATGAGCGCGTCGATGGTAGTGACGCTGACGCCTCTGGACCGAGCCTGGCGAAAAATCGCCGCAGCCTCTCTGTACGTGGACAAACCACCGGGTTCGATAATGTCCCATAGAGACAGATAGTGCGCGATTTGAGCGACGTCACGAACGAGACCTTGCAGAATTTCGGTAACAACGATGCCCGTGAGGGCGAAAGGCTCGTCTGCGGTGATCATGCGACGCAGTTCAGCACCTGCAGGGCCGGGACGGGAACTAAAGAAATCAATCCAAACGGAACTATCGACGAGGATCAGACGCGATTCCTGCGAGAAGCGTTGCGATTGCCCGACCATATTCCGGCGCCGTAGTAGCGCAGGATGGCTTTACGTGTTTCAGAGCGGACAAGAAGGTCAAGGGCTCGGTCGACAATGGCGCGTTTGGTCTTGAGGCGCGTGAGTTTACGAGCCTTGCGAATGAGAGTCGCGTCCAAGTCGATGTTTGTTCGAGCCATTTGAAGATTATACACCACTTTATCACATTTAGGTGTATGGATGAAACCGATCCGAAAGCAGGGTGAGGGAATGGCGCGGATGAAAAACCACTCAAGCAGCCGGTGAAGATAGTACAATGCCGGCGCTTTCAGCGTGAAGCCTAGGCTAAATACAGATCGAACGGGGTGCAACAATGCAGCCTTCACAATTAAACGATGGAAAAGGTCGGTTGGACCGGCGTGCCTTTTGCAAGGCCGTCGGTGTCGGGACCACTTTCGGGATCGCAGGGGCAAGCATGGGAAATCTACCGGAGTACGTTGACCTCACAAAGGAGCAGCGTGACAAGCTGACGCCGGATGGAATCATCCAGCAGATGAAAGCCGGCAACGAGCGGTTCCGGACGGGAAAGCCGCAACATCGCGATCTCATGCGCGAAGCGAAGATGACTGCGAAGGGCCAGTATCCTGCGGCGATTGTTTTCGGCTGTGTTGACTCTCGGGCGCCCGCCGAATTAATTCTCGACTATGGTATCGGCGATATTTTCAGCGGCCGCGTGGCGGGCAACATTGCCGACGAGGACATCATGGGCAGCATGGAATTCGCATGCAAGGTAACGGGTTCAAAGGTGGTGTTGGTGATGGGACACACTGCCTGCGGCGCTATCAAAGGCGCGATTGACGATGTGAAGCTTGGAAATCTGACGGCATTGCTGGCGAAGATCCGTCCAGCTGTGGAAGCCACTCAGTACACGGGAGAACGCACGGCCAAAAACTATGCGTTCGTAGACGCCGTGGCGCGAAAGAACGTGGAACTGACTATCGCCAAGATTCGGGAACAGAGCCCAGTGCTTCGAGAACTCGAATCCAGCGGCAGCATCAAGATTGCGGGCTCGATGTATAACCTCGAGACGGGAGTTGTCGACTTTTTCTGATAGGTTACACACGGTTGCCCGGGGCAGTGAACATCCTGCAAACGAGTTGGGGTCTTTGATATTTCTGCGAGCGAGATCCCTGCCAGCGCGGCAGAGACCACGCGCGGCCGCGAGGGTCCCGGCCGCGCGCCCAAAGCTCTTCCGTAGAACGGGTCGATTAGCGGAAGCCGCCAGCGATGACGAGGGTTTCGCCGGTGATCCATGACGAATCTGGCGAGGCAAAGAAGGCGACGGCCGGGGCAATATCTTCCGGTTTACCAATGCGGCCGAGCGGAGTCTGTGCTTCCACCGTCTTGCGCCATTCACCCTCACTGAGTCCGGCAGCACGGTATCCTTCGGTGTCGACCATGCCCGGGCTCACCGCGTTGACGCGAATCTTGCGCGGGCCCAGCTCTTTCGCGAGAACTTTCGTGGCGGCCTCGACGGCTGCTTTCGTTCCGCTGTAGACCGCCGAATTGGGTGGCGTCAAAGTGCTGGCGAGGGAGCTGATATTGACGATGCTTCCGCCGTCGGGCCCGAATTGCTTCGCTGCTTCCTGTGAAGCGAAGATAAGGCCGAGGACGTTCAAGTCGAATTGCTTGTGGAAGTTGTCGGAGATGATCCCCTCAAGCGGTGCGAACTCATAGATGCCGGCATTGTTGACAAGAATATCGAGTCGGCCGAAAGCTTTCTTGGATTCGGCGAAGAGACGTTCGACGTCAGATTTTTTCGCAACGTCAGCTTGAACCGCGACGGCTTTGCCGCCCTCCTTCTTGATTTCTGCGACGACGCGGTCGGCTCCTTCCTTGCTGGAAGAATAATTGACGACGACGGATGCGCCTTCGGAAGCAAGCTGCTTGGCGATTGCGGCGCCGATGCCTTTGGACGCGCCGGTTACCACAGCTACCTTACCTGCTAGTCTCTGCGACATGGCATAACTCCTCTCGAGAATTCGTGCGAACGATTTCTGGTCTGCTGGTATAGATGTTCGGATGGGCGAGAAGGTCGCAGGGATGAAGCTAGGTCTGCGGCGTCGACGGAGGTGGCGATGGAACCCAACGCGAAGCCGGCGGGTTCGCTGCTGTGGTCGGAGGAGCTTTCTTTTTTGGCTTTTTCTTTTCGCGGCGGTGTGCGTCTTTGTTTCCCATGCGGGGTAGATTGCCATAGATTCGCGATGAGAGCTATGCGTTTTCAGGGGCTTGTGAGGGGTGGAACACTGAAGTTTGGCCTGGGAATCGACTACGCGTTGTAATGTTGACGGCTCTCAGGAATGGCTTTACATTCGTAGGGTGCCCGCTCGGAAAATTCAAGTTGGCCAGGTTTGGAAGAAGGACGATACGGCCGAGTCGTATCTCATTACGAAGGTTTACAACGAAGCGCTGACCACCTACGTGGTGCTGCGGAGAACAGGTGCGGAATCGGAGCGGCCGGTGAAGGTGAAAGTGGACAACCGAGGCCCGATTCAGACCCTACCCGGTTACAGCTACGCGCTCGAATCCGACGATTTCTGATTCAGGCGGCCTAATCGCAAAATCGGCGTTTCAGGTTTGGATCTTCGCTTAAATAATATTCTGCTTCTGTAATTCCTGTACGATCAGCTTCGCTAACGCATCGATCGCTTTGTTTGGTGATTTCGGGTTCACGGTATCGCTGGTTCCTGTCCAAACGAGCACTCCATCCGGCGCTACCGCAGAATAGAAATTCGTCTCCACCTGCGCGGTCTTGTCGACGCGAAGATAATCGGGCGAGTAAACCACCGGGTAAATCGCTCCGTAGTAGCCATAGAATGTCCCGTAAACGGGAAACATCGGATAAGCCTGGCCGGGAATGTAGGTGACGGTTTTATCGACCTTCACGAGACGCGAGGCGACGATCGCGTCAATATTTTGGCCGCTTACAACATTTCTGAGATCGTTCATGTCGAGCGGCGTTCCGGTGGGCCGTGGGATCAGCGAATAGCTCGGGGAACACTGGATTCCCGGCCTGGCGATACCGGCGCAGAGTTGATCTTCGAATTCTGCCCGGATGGAAGCGCGTCCGTTGATGCCGAGAACCATGATGTTCTTAAAATGGGCGCCGTTGTAGCTGGGGTTGAGCCATGTGAACACCAATTTCGTGGATTTCGCGCCCGTGAGTGGTGCCAAAGCGACAATGATGGCCAGAACGATCAATGTCCGTCGTTTCAATTTCACCTCTCCGAAATTCGCAGAACACTCAAGATTGATGTTTGGAAGGCGCAATGTAGCACGGAATTGGCTGAGCAGCCTGCACTCCTACAGATCGAGAGGCGACGCAATCACTGCATAGAACGGGCGCGATGTGTAATTTATTAGCGGCCGTTCGAAGTGTCGCTGCGGCGAACTTCGAGAGCGACGAGCGGAGTTCCGCCGCACGGGATATTAGTCAAGAAGCGCAGCGTGCCGGTATTGTCCTCGAAAGCGAAGCCCGATTGTGCATCGCCACCTTTGAATTCGCCCCACGCTTTGGGGATCGTGGCGACGCATCCGGGCGTCCAGAATTGTGCGGGCTTAGGCGCTGCTTTGGTTGTGTAGAGCCTGAAGGCGATGAGCGCAAGGAGCGCGACGATGGCAAGGGTAGATGCCTTCGAAAAGATTTTCACGATGCGATTTCTCCTCTTTGAATTGATTTAGCGTTCCTTTGTGCCTAGATTGAGCGCACGGGAATTGTTATCACGTCGTCGATGCGCATCACTTCTTTCATGACGAAGCCCTCCGCGTATTTCACCCCGATCATCCGTCCGTAGTGGCGCGCCTGGTCGCTCATGCGGCCTTCGAGTTCGTCGAGCGGAAGATATACTTTTGATTTGGACGACTTGGGAGATTTTTGCGGAGGCGTGAATTGAGATTTGTAGGCAAGAATGGCGCGGCGGCGGCTTTCATACTGCTTCGTGATATCGACGGCGAACGTGGGTCTCGCGGTGGCGTCGGAGGTGGCGTAGAGAATTTTGAACGGGCGAAACGGATCGCCTTTCATCGGATAGGCTTTGAGCCCGGCAATGAACGCAGCCTCGAAACCCAGATTCGACGCGTTGTAGTGATCCGGGTGCCGTCCTTCCCAGTAAGGAAGGATGATCGTGTGAGGTTGGAGTTCACGAATCACTTCCGCGACGGCGATTTTGAAGTCGTCAGTGAGGGCGAGACGGGCATCGGGAAGCCCGAGATTGAGGCGCACTCTTACGCCGAGAATTTTTCCGGCGTGCGCGGCCTCTTTCAGGCGCGTTTCAGGAGTGCCGCGCGAACCGGTTTCACCGCGCGTGAGGTCGAGGATGCCGGTGCGGTAGCCGGCTTGAGACATTTTGAGAACGGTGCCGCCGCAGGTGAGCTCGACGTCATCGGGATGAGCGGCGATGGCGAGCAAGTCGAGCGGGGCGTTCAGTGATGAATCGCGTGGCATTGAACCTCCGGTGGAAATCGGGTCGCGGCGGCGTCGAACGGATTCTAGCAGGGGATTGCGCTGGAGCGCTCGAGAAGCGCTTAGGATTTATAAGCGGCAAGCACCGTGTAGACGGCGGCGGCATAAACGATGAGGCCTCCGACGTCAAGTTGCCCATGGAGGATGTGAATCAGCCCAGCGACGGCGAAGGTGATGAGTAGAGCGTAGCCGCCGACCGTTCGCGCCGGCGGGATGAGGAATATGAGTGCGGCGATAATTTCAGAGCCGCCAAGGATAGGTCGAATCAGTTGAGGCATGCCCGACTTGGCGAATGCATGTCCTCGCGAGGCTGAGAAAACGAATAGGCACGACTCGATGAGAACGACCAGGCCTACGGACCAATAGAGAATGCAAATGCCGTTTCTGAGGTGGTTGGCGGGCGGAATGATTTGGGGCTTCGAAGACGGTGTCATCTTCGGCGCTTCCTTTTTGGGGTTTTGTTCTTGGGCTGGCGCGACGGTTTCACGCGGACTTCGATCAGGCGATGGCTTGCCGAGGAGTCAAGGTCGAGGTGGTAGAACTTCTTGAGATCGCGGATACGCTGGAGCGATGGTGGTCCGAAAGCGCGTTTTCCATCAAAAGCATGAAGGACGATGCCCTCGAGGAGGTCGCCGAGGGTGAGGTCATGGTACTCGGCGAGGGCTTTCAGCACCTTCAGGATGCGTTTTTCCATTCGGACACCGGTCTGGATTCGCTCGACCTGGAGCTTGGGCTTTTTGATAAATGCTCGTTTCACATGTACCTATGTACCAGAGTATGTTGGTACCGTCAATGGGCGTGCTATATGTAGGCCCACGACGAAAAGTGCCTCGTCGTGGCTACCGGAAGTCGCCGATCGTGTGCGCTTTTACCTGCTGGCGATTGGTGATACTTTGCGACGATGGTGGAACTAACGCTTGATGGCGGGTTATGACCGAGCGATTCGTGTTTTCGGATCTTCGTGAGGTTTTTGCCAAAGCGAACGAGGAGAAGTCGGGCGATCATCTTGCCGGGATCGCGGCGCGTTCGGAACGCGAGCGCGTGGCGGCAAAGCGCGAGTTGGCGGATTTGCCGCTTGCAGAAA